>BNUH01000163.1 GCA_025997215.1 Clostridia bacterium | reverse complement strand
CTGATGTTCGCTCAAAGCGAACGTCTGGGACATACTCGTTGACTCGCTCATTTGAAAAAGCGCGGCCATACAATCTAGTCATCCCGCAGTTTACTCCTGTCTCGTCAAGCCAATATGTGCTCCCTGTATAGCTGATTTGAAACTCTGTACCCCACAAATATATGGAGGTATCATACTCAATCCTGATTCTCCGGTGTACTTGCTGTGTATACAAGTCCCACATGTTTTTATTATTCGAGTAAGCTGTTCAAGACGTTCTCTTTCAGCTATTTCTGCGCGTTTTTTTCTTTTGCTTCTCTCTCATTGGCTTCTTTTTTTCTCTGGTTTATGATATCTTGATGATATAAGTTGGTTGCATCTGACATTGTTCTAGCGCGAGCAGAAGAAATATATTTTATGATTTTTTCTGGTTCATTCCAGTATTCTTCTGGTATACAGCTAATAGATGGATCACGTAGCTTTTTCTCAATATTTTTCAGAGATTTTACCAGCTTATTCTTTTTATTTTCGCTATTACGAATTTCTAAATCAAGACATGTCACTTCGTTTTGAAGTTTTAACATCAGTTTTTTTGTGTGTAACATATGGCTTCTATCTATTTTATTAACTATACAGAACGTAATAGCAACCAGCGCAAATAATAGCATATAAACCCAATAATCAGACGAAATAGAATTAAAATCAAGATTATAACGATGCGCACTTGTATAAATCGAGAGTTGTACATAAAAAATAATCAATCCTATGGGTATTGTCTTAACAATTGTACCTATCATAATACTGAACTTTGAACTGGACAATATCTTAAACTCGTCACTACCGATCCGATTGCTAATTTTGATTTTCTCTGAAATTTTGGATTGTATGATGTTTCCTATTTTAGTAATGTAATTCATTATCTGCGACCTTGTTCTGCATAGAGCAAGTGAATCGTTTAAAAGCGCTTTTCCTTCTATCGAAGTTAAATCAAGAGAATAAAACTGCTGTGACTTTGTTTCTCCATTAATACTAGACATGAACATCCTCCTTAACCTGTGAATAGTACTTTTAAGACAAACGAGATTCTCTCGAAGCTGTAGCTATGCTGTATGTTGCAACATCATGCAAGCCATATATTATTCATATCATAATAGCTGCCTTATAATGACTATGCAAAATAGCATACTATACCACATTTGACTAACTAGTTGCTGCATAATATACAGCGGCACCAGCTAAGAATTCGGCTCGCCGCGCTGCTTTTGCAGCCTCACATGTATTGTTTTCAACAATCCAGCGAGATACTTGCGCATCGTATAAATTAGTACATTCTCGCCAATTGCGTGCTTGCCCATTTGTCATATAACCTAGCATTGTATGCAATGCAAGTTTGTATAAAAACTTAGGTGGTATGAATTTTAATACACTCGTCTTTTCCATTTTCTCAATGAATTCTTTTTCTAAAGAGTCTCTTATGATTACCAACATATTCACTTGCTCTGTTTTCTTTTTCATCCTAACCTTATCAATAATTATCATGGCAATTATCGTTAATATGATTGTAGGTACAAAAAACAAAAGCATAGCAACGCCAGCAGGATCAGAATAGTTTATTTCACCTTTTTGATATGGCAAATCAACGACAATAAAGGTAATATTAGCAAATAATCCTCCGAATGCAAACAAGCAAACTATTAATAGAATGATTAGGCCAAAACATCCAAAACCCTTCTTTGGATCGATTTGGTTCAATTGGTTGTTTGTTATGTCGTATCCCTCTAATAAAGGTTGTATTGGTTCAATCTCATTGACAGCCTTACTCAGGAATTGTGTAAGTTTCTTGGACGACATATGAGATATATCATCAATAGAAATATCTTTACGATTTGAATACTCTTGTCCATTCTCAAATCCAGCGTAACGACCACATATATACTGGCGATTAATGTGCCACAATCTTCACAGTACTTCGGCATAGCGCTCCTACCATCTCTTCCAGCATGCGGTTTTGTCGAAAGCTGTTGATTTTGTGTCAAGCAACGTTGGATTCTCGTACTAAATTCATTAGCTATTTCATCTAAGAAGCCAGTAACTTCCGCAAAGTCATAACCATCCTTAGTAAACCCAAACGTTTTCTTGCGAACTATATCAGGTGTCAACGATAGCATACTCTGCTCCCAGAAAGCTGACGATTTTATGGTCTTATTCATTTGTCTGAAATTATTAACGATGGACTCAATAAAAATATCGACTTCATTTGGATCATACCCATTATCTGCTTTCGCGAATCGTTTCGATAAAATATCTTGTGTTTTAAGTGCCATATGCTCTACTTCCTACTAGCAGCAAATGCTATGTATTTTCGATCATCTATGACTATATAATCAATAACCTGTAACAAGAGTAATACGTGTGATGCATGCTTTACAGAAGGTAAACGTGGATAACTTGTAAGCTTATTAATCCATATCATCCTATTCTCATAGTTAGTGGTAGCTCCTACCATCTCAAAATACTAATGTGACTAATCAACTATAATCAGGTTTTCAATTGGTATCCAACCATATTTATCATTCCACTCTATGTATACCCATTTTTTATCGAAGTCAGTGCTTGTGTAAATAATCTTAGTTCCTACACTCAACTTGCCACTCTCCCATATAACTAGCTTGTAATCATACCCCGGTCCTTCATATATGTTGACTGTCGCACTTGTGGAAGAATACACTGAAGCATATGTTGTTGGCTTGTCACCAACGACCTCTATCTTTGTTATCTGATCTAAAAAAAGATTAGCGCCAAAACCAATCGGACCACCAACCGTCCATCCGATGAGTTTTTTACCTGCCTCCCAACTAAACCAAGCAACTGAAAATTTAGATCATCTGATTCTTGCCAGTAATCAGCTATATCAATGAGTTTTATTGCACTAGATATTATGTCTAGTGATTTACTGATGTACTTAATGCCTACTAACGATGTGAATTCATCATTTGTCCATAATTCTGACATATCATAATAAGTGCTACCTTTGTATAACCCAATGCTTTCTAAGACATCAGTTGGAGCCGACACGTATATTTGATCAGCTACAGGTGCGCTTAATTCAATAAGTCCTGTATTGATCCCCATGACACCTAACACTAACGTTTTACCTTTAGATAAATAACCTAGTACATCCTTATAACTGGCAGTCTCTTGCTCTTTCTCCTTTGGATTGTTGGCCAGTTTTCTGTCAACATGAGTAACCTCAACTTCATATTTAAGTTCTTTGCTTTGTATCCATTTATTATTGAAGCTCCCGCATGCATATATATCAACGTATAACATACCAGTAACATTAGGTAAATTAATATCAATAGCATTATCAACCGTTGTGCAACTACCTTCCTTGCCATTTAGGCTCCAATTAACTGCATAGAATTGTGCATCTATACTAGTCTTCCAGGTGACATTAATAATTGAGTCGCCGCCTGTGACTTGAGGACAGCTTCCGATACCCGGCTCATCTAGTTCGAGTATTACCCTAGCAGGTTCTTGGATTTCTAATTCGAATTCTTATGTTTGCACGAAAAGAGGCACATTTATATTAAGATAATCAAGTATCCTTTCTGAAGTGAAAAACTCTTTGGGGTTCTGCAAGAATTCGTCTTCATTTTCTTTTGTTATTATCGCAATATCTTTAATAGGGGTAAATGTATTATTTTGTAGAAAATTTTCAAGAGAATATTCAATAATATACTTTGAGACATACTCATGCTGAATTTTATAGGTGTCGCGTTCGTTATCTATATTAAAAGTTGGATGAAAATAAGCTAATGGCGAAGTATCCTGAGTAGGCATGTATAGATCAGATGTATCTAAGTAATAGGATTTATTGTATAGTGTAGAGATAATACTTGTACTTTGAATATTTGTAAATTTATCTCTGACGATGTAGAATGGAAATACAAATCCTTTGAAATTTGTTGTATACGCTGGTTGAGCTTTAATTATGTTGGGAAAAAGGTCATCAGTGTCCTGTGAGATTGGAGTAAGAAATACAGTTGCAAATCTAAAATCACCATTTTGGTAACTATATAACCATGAGGCATATTCATCTTTACCTTCTTTGAAGGATATGATTAGTTCTGGTATGAAGTCTTGATTTACATCAACCAATTGTATGTTAATTAACTCATCTGCTCTATTATTATACTCCATCCCGCCAAGAATTTGCAACGATCGGAATAAAGGCCGTGCTGTTCACAAGTGATAATGTCACCCTGTAGAGTCACAAGTGATTCTGTCACCCCCCCCCCTTCGTCAAAATGGGAGTGAAGAAGCAGGGAGAGATACGCTTGCAAGCACAACAACTCAAGCGGTACGAGATCATCAGCCGCACAGTAGACGGACTGCTCACCGTCAAAGAAGCGGCA
>BNUH01000162.1 GCA_025997215.1 Clostridia bacterium | reverse complement strand
ATATTTTTCCCTCCTTCAAATAGATCAAAGATTACATTTTTATTAAGATGTGAGTTATCCCTTTTAAATTGCTCTTTCCATTCATTAATTCCTTCATTTGGCAAATCAATATTTGTTTCGAATTCACTGTCAATTAATTTAGATAAAGCATCAATATTGCTTCTATCAATTACTTGTAAACCAAATTCTTTTAGTTCTCGAGCTCGATGGTCGACACACACGATTATCGACCTTTTAAAACATTGCATAGCGCGAATTCCTGCATGTAGACGAGTCCCAACATAATCGATTTCATTACCTAATAAGGTATTGGTGTAAGTATTTAAATTGGGTGGCAAAATACATACATTTGTTGTGTCTAACTCCTTTATATATACGATATCTTCATAACTTTGAGGCCATAAAAGAACCTCTTTATATTTTTTACGTAGTAAAAACAATAATTCATTATCACTATCTAAATTTTTAGCATAATTTGTGAAAGTACAAATTACCTTGTCAGATTTTTGCTTTGGAATTTTCTTACAGTGTTCCGTAGTAAATCCCCACATTGTAGGACAAGCTGTATTGATCGTATTATCAAAGCCCATTTTAACCAGTAAGTCTCTTGTATGACTATCTCTCACTGCATGTACACTCTTTTTTTTAGACAATAGCTTTTTCCAATATAATGTATCAATATATTTCATTCTATTATAACTAGATTTACATCCAACTCCTAAGAGGATTACATTTCGTAACAAAATAAATTCAAGTATGCCTACTCTCCAAAGTGGACGAAACCAAGGGTTAGTTTTAATAACACAAGTACCACATAATATTATATATGATGAGCCATTTATTAACTTAAGACTCTTATAGTCTATTAGCCCATGTGTTGGAAATTCCAGGACTATATCATTTTCGAATACTGTCTGCAAAGCAGTATAACAAGCTTCCATAATTATCTTATCACCTATGTTTTCACTTCCAGTCCATGTATTAAACAGAATAATCTTATCATGCATCTCATTATTATCTCCTTCTAATATATGACCTATTTAGTCTTTCTTTTGACATCATACGCAAATATATTATAGAATTCATTTCTACGTCTATCAAGAACATATCGATTATACTCTCTGTATTTGAGTCTATTTTGTTCACCTAGTTTTTTAATCAAAGATGTATCATTGTATAAATATATTAACTTTGATGTCAACGTACTTACATCTTTCTTTTTCAGAACACAACTTCCGTCAATCAATTCTGGTATCCCACCTGCATTAGAACCTACAACAGCTTTACCGAAGCTCATTGCTTCTAACACGGCACGAGGCATGCCTTCCTGCAAACTCATCTGTACATATACGCTTAATGACTGATACCACAATCCCATATTGGCATGCGGGATGGAACCTTTAAAAATTATCGAATCTTCAATACCCAGACTTTCAGCTAATTTGCGCAATCTTGTTCCTTTTCCTATTCCTGCTAATTCGTACTGTACTGGTACTCCCTTTTCCTTCATCTTTTTAACTGCTCTCATCACATACTGTTGTCCTTTATATGCAACGTCTAAGCTTGCCGCAGTCCCTAAGACGAACTTATTATTATATAACATTGATATTTTTTGTTCATCGTGCTGTTCTTCGATAATAACATCAGAGCATGCAACCATTTTCCCTTTCGTTGGATAGCGCTTTTGTAAAAAATGATTAGAGACATAAAGTGTATAGAGTGATTTCGATACGGCTATTCTTTGTAAAAAATATGCTCTAGGTGCGAGAATCTTTCCTCTAATACTATGATTCCAGAGTGAGTCCCATGAGCAACCAATTACTTCTATCAAATAAGGTTTTTTTAGCTTTCTACAAATTGAAGCAGCAATGAACCCATTGTTACCAGGAACACGTATGATAACTGCATCTGCATTTGTAATCTCACTCAGAATTATTTCTTTCAAATGAAAATATAACACAATATTTATATAATTAAATATTGTCTTTCTTTGCGGTACTGTTTTAATAGATATCCCATCCGGAATAGTGTTAAAAAGACTTTTTGCATCAGTTTTGTTGAGTTCAGTTTCTTCGAGAAAAGCGACGACAGTTAAATTACTTGATATTTCAATATATCTTCTCCAGACATCACAATTATAACTTCCATTTGTGTAATATCTACCATCCATATCTCTTTTTAGCTTTGTATCACAAACATATGTCAGTTTCAAGTTGATTTCCCCCGTAAAGTAATATGCTCTGTCTGTCAATAAAACACGAAAATAGAACAAATGAAATCCATAATATAGAATTTCTGATACCGTTATGTGATACCCAATAAAATAGTATACCCATATAGCAAGATAGAAATAACATTATATTCTTTCTTCCTTTGCCAACGAAACTGGCAATTATGCGTAAAAATAGGTAACTGCCAATCACGCCATACGAAACAATGATATTAGCATATGTGGAGTGTGTTTCTCCTTTATAAGAAGTGGAAAATCTATAGGTTGCACCTTCTCCTAATCCCCACAAGAAGTTTGTATTCAAATCTCTAATTCTGTCATATCCGCGTGTATCACCAATTTCTTCAACCTGGTTGCTTACTGTCAAAAATCTTACTCTCATATTATCGAACAATTTGACATTCCGAAAAGTTATGTTTCTAAAACCAATACCTGGCACCATGTATAAAAAAATTGGGATAAACATAATGATTAATACTGATTTATGTGTTTTACACATATGGGATAAATCAAATGTTTTTGCATACTTTAATATTTGTTTTGAGAGTAATATTAATGAAAGGGAAAAATAGCCAATGATTCCACTTCTAGACAATGATGAAATAGTAGCATATCCGCAAAGTATATGCGTGCATATCTGTAAAAAGCAATTCTTATCTTCGCTTTGAATAAATGAATTCATTGAAGCAAGGCATAGTGCATAATATGCAAGTTGATTAGGATTATTGAAGGATCCTGTTAAGCGAAATCCGTTCGAGCCAGAAGCAACACATTGATATACTGAAATAGCAGAAGATAGGAAGAGACTTAGGGAAATTTTTTTGAACAAAACACTTCGATTACCTGCTATTTCAGTGATAACTGTAGCAGTCATAATAGCTATCAAATTAAAAATCAATGTTATATCAGCCCATGCAAATAATGAAAAGTTTGCTTTTGGGTTTACGAATAACATAATGAGTATATTTGAAATAGTATTTACAAAAATAGCAAATAATGTAAACATTGCAAAATATCTGGTTGATATCGTTATGCTAATATATAGTCCATTTGTTCTTATTCTATTTACCATCAAATATACAAAAGCAATCAATAAAAACATATCAGCAGGTTGTAATGAACCAGAACTAAATACATAAAACTGCTTTGAAACAATATATATTGGAAGAGTATATATCTGGAAGAAATACAACATTAATCTTTACTTTCATAATCCATTTAAAATTCAAACAAATCAAGGAATCAGTAGAATATGCTAATAGGCACCCTTCGCTCTGATGACCAATTCCGTTCTTATTGAATTAAAAAAATATTCATTCTCAGACATATTTTTTATTGCAACACGTATGTATTGTCTATTATTATAGCTAATTTTTGAAGATAGGTTTTTTATAATTATGTTATATTTTCGATATAGTATGTTTGTTAGTTCATTTGCAGTTACTCTACTAATAAGTTCAATCATTACGAAGTTTGCTTGTGATGGATAGACTTTAATAGTATCGATAGTATTCAACTTTTTAACAAATCTATTTCTTTCGTCCTTTACCATCTGCAATGCATTTCTATACTCATTACTATATTTTGCTTCTATTTGCATAAAATGCTCTGATATAGAATTTATATTCCAAATAGATACGTCTGATTTTATTTTGTTTACTAAATCAATGTCACCTGATACTAAGACTCCTAATCTAAGGCCTGGAACACCATAAGTCTTCGATATACTCTTAATAATTACTATATTAGTATATTTCTCTATATATTTCTCTTGTATTAGAGTATTGTTGTCTTCATCTGAAAAATCAGCAAAGGATTCATCTAAAATGAGTCTTATTTTATTATTTCTGCACCAATCTAGTAATACTAATACCGAATCTTTGTATAAGTAATTTCCAGAAGGATTATCTGGATTAACTAAGATGAGAGTTCCTATCTCCTTATTTGCATAGTATTCCATTAAATCATATTCAGTGTATAAGAAATCATTATCTTGTGTTTTGTATGTAATTTCTTGTCTTTTGTCATATCTATTTAAATACTCTTCTCCAGACATCACAATTATAACTTCCATTTGTGTAATATCTACCATCCATATCTCTTTTTAGCATAATTTGTGAAAGTACAAATTACCTTGTCAGATTTTTGCTTTGGAATTTTCTTACAGTGTTCCGTAGTAAATCCCCACATTGTAGGACAAGCTGTATTGATCG
>BNUH01000161.1 GCA_025997215.1 Clostridia bacterium | reverse complement strand
CAGCACAGCGTGTTGATTGCTTCATCACAAATTCGAATAATGTTGCGAAACGGATAAAAAAGCATTATCGACGGGATGCCGAAGTTTTTTATGGGCCCGTGAGGACTGGTTACTTCATCCCAGATGATAGAGTCGGTGATTTTTTTTGGTTGTATCTAGGCTAGTTGCATATAAAAAAATAGACATCGTTGTCGAAGCCTTTAACCAGTTAGAGGTTCCTTTAGTTGTTATAGGCAGAGGAGAGGAATCTGAGAAATTAAAGAGCATATCAAAAAAAAACATATCATTCTTAGGTGAATGTAGTGATGAAACTGTACGGGACTATTTACAGAGATGCAAAGCATTAATTTTCCCTGGTGAAGAAGATCTAGGCTTAACACCTATTGAGGCACAAGCTTGTGGAAAACCTGTTATTGCTTTCGGTTTAGGTGGAGTACTTGAGACTGTCATAGCAAATAGGACAGGTCTATTTTTTTATAAATCTACAAAAGAAAGTCTTATAGATGCAGTGACCCGTTTTTCAAGTCATGAACTAAAGCGATTTTAGACAAGGTAAGACTCCTCTATCCAGTTAAAACTATCAGTGTCGATCTTAATACCTTTACAACCTGCGTTTATAGCAGTAAAAATGTCACTATCACTATCGCCTATTACGATACTATTTCCTATATTAATGTTATATTCGATGGAGGCCAGGTTTATCATACCAGGTTTTGGCTTTCTACAATCACAATCTATTTTATATTCAACTCTCTCGCCAGGAAATCCTTTATCTGGATGATGCGGGCAAATGAATATATCATCCACATAAGCACCATGTTCACCTATTAGAGTCTCCATCTTATTATGTATCTCATATAACTCTTCCCACGATATATCTCCTCTGGCAATGACAGGCTGATTTGTAATTACTATGACTAACCAACCTTTCTCATTTGCAGTCCTTATAATATCAACTAAACCATCGTTAAGTTCGAATTCGTTAATGTCTGTTAAGAATCCTTTATACTTATTAATTGTACCATCACGGTCTAAGAATAATGCTCTCTGCTTATTATTCAGATTCTTGGCTTTAACAACACCTGATTTGATATCTTTTTCAACCTGGTTAAATCGCTCTGGTGTACCCATATCTTTTACATATTCTGGAGAATCATAACACATTAGCTCACCTGATGGGATCAATTTACGCAAAATATCCCTATCCAAATCGAGCTTAACCAGATCGTCACTCAAATACGCGAAAACTCTAGGTGAGAGCATATGAATCCCAGCATTAACTCTATTCTTATACCAGCGCCGCTCATCCTCTTTATTTAACCAACTGGTAACTATACTCTGAGCATTAGCTACGATGATACCGCTGTCATACGGATGACTATTTGGATGTGTGAATATCGTCGCTGTGCAATTATGCTCTTTATGATACTTATAGAAACGGTCAATATCAATATCGAATATTATGTCACTATTTATAAGTAAAAAATCATCATCTATTTTGTCTCTCAAATAGGTAAGTGCCCCTGCTGTTCCCAGCGGAGCTTCTTCAACAACGTAACTGATATTACAATTAAACCGTAGTCCGTCATCAAAGTATCCCCTAATTATCTTACCTAAATGCCCAATGACAATAGTTATGTCCGTTACACCTTGTGAAACTAAGCACTCTATCTGCCACTGGAGTACTGGTTTACCACATATCTCTATCATCGGCTTAGGAACTTCTGAATTAACAGAAGCGATCCTAGTGCCTTTGCCGCCTGCCATTATTATAGCTTTCACTTACCACCAAAGAACTCATTTTCAACTGCTAAGCATATAGCATGATATATGGGGAGGTGGTATTCCTGTATCTTATATGTCTCATTACTTGGTACTAAGATTGCCTCATCGCATAAGTCCTTAAGCTTACCACCATCCTGTCCTGTTAAACCTATAACCTGCATACCTAGCACCTTTGCCATTTGTGTAGCATAAAGGACATTCTTCGAGTTGCCTGATGTGCTTATTGCTACTAACACATCACCCTTTTTACCAAAACCTACAACTTGTTGAGCGAATGATAGATCAGGCGCAGCGTCGTTTGAATACGCTGTAATCAATGACACTTCGTTAACCAGCGCGATAGCTGGCAATGCGCCTTGCAGATTGTCTGTTAAGTATTCTGCCGTCTCAGGATACGTTGTATGAATATCCCTCTGTAGATCGTCATCTAGCAATCTAGGTAGTACAAAAGACTTCATCAGTTCTCCAACTATATGCAATGCATCAGCTGCACTACCACCATTGCCACAGACTAATAATTTTCCTTCAGATTGATATGAATCAATAATTGTCTGTACAGAGTTGAGCACAGACTTATGGCAACAATCCAACTCAGGATAACGGCTTACCAGTTCGTCAACCAACTTTTTGGATGTCAGTTTCATACCTAGCCTGCTTTCTATAATATGCTTCCTCTATCGAGAACATTTCCGGAGCATAATGTAAAACGGTTGCACCATCATTTTCAAATTCGAAGGGTACATACAGTAGCTTGTCTAATGCCTTCTTAACTCGTTCTTGCTTCTCCGGTTCAACAAAGAACAAGAGGAAGCCACCACCGCCTGCGCCTAACAGTTTACCACCAAGAGCGCCTGATTGCAATGCTTTTGCATATAAACCATCTATTGAATCATTGCTTACTCGTGAAGTCACACTACGTTTCAGTGTCCATGTATGATGGAGCAATCCACCAAATTGTCTAATATCTGACTTGGATGTTAAAACAGTAACAGCGTCATCAACTAAGGCGTGCATCTCGGCTAATTGAGCTTCTTTGCTCTTTATAGCCACTTGCGTTGATTCCTGTATATCAGCTGAAAAGCGAGATATGCCTGTATAGAATAACATCAAATGTTCATTCAAAGACCGTTTGCGATCTGAAGAAATGACTAACGGTGACACATTGTAGCCATTTGAATTAAAGTCGATACGATTTAATCCGCCAAATGAAGCAGCAATTTGATCCTGAACGCCACCCGCTTCATTACACAAGACACGTTCTAAGTATATAGCATCATCAGCTAGTTTCTGCTTCCCTACATATTTACCTTTCATAGCATAAAAGGCATTCAGCATACCGACAGCAAATGAACTGCTTGTCCCTAATCCTGTCCGCGCTGGCAGATCAGCTTCATAAACAAGACGAATCTCATGCATATCTAGCCATTTCATTGCTTCACGAATGGCCGGATGCTTTATACTGTCGGTATTAGGAACACGTTCAATAACGGAATAGAGCAACTCATTAGCATAATCAAAAAATGGTGGTAAATGTCTGATTGTTACATAACAGTATTTATCAAAAGAAGTAGAGAGAACAGCTCCGCCATGTTTTTCGTAATATCCTGGAAAATCTGTTCCTCCACCGAAGAAGGACATTCGGAAAGGTGTACGTGTAATTACCATTGTCTAACAGACCTTTCAAATAACAATGTAATACTTATATAACTCTCGTCACTTGATAGTGGCCATAGACGTTTACCAGAACCGCCGGATAGTAGAATTATCTGCACTAAGCAGCACCTTTCCCGCTGAAAACAGCTGGAACCGTCCTAATGACCAGCCCAATATCAACAGCAAACGATTGGTTTCTTATATACCTCAGGTCATTCTGAATCCGGCTAGGCGCAATCCCATCGCTACGCTCATCAACCTGCCAAAAACAGGTAAGGCCAGGAACAACTTTCTGTCGTTGGTCCAGATATCCAGGTATATCCTCAGCTTCATGCGGTTGTAACGGTCGTGGGCCGACGATACTCATCTGACCTCGTATCACGTTCAGGAACTGCGGCAATTCGTCGATGCTATACTTCCTTATAAATCTACCTACCTTAGTTATTCGTGGATCACCTTTAATCTTATAGAAAGGACTATTGGGATCGTAATTCTTCTGAAGCTTTTCTTGTAATTTATCTGCGTTGGCTATCATACTACGGAACTTATAGAAGGAGAAGGGGACTCCATTTTTTCCGATGCGAATTTGTTTATAGATTATACTGCCAGTGGGATCCTCGATCTTTATAGCTATAGCAGTTATAAGAGATATTGGCGAAGTGACGATCAGAGCTAACATTGAAAATACGATATCGAATATACGCTTAGTTATCAAGTAACCAGGATTCGTATTAGGTATGAGCGGCTCAATCTCTTCTACAGCTGGTGTATAAGTATATTGAGGTTGTAAAGCCGCTGTCCCTTGAACCTGCGGTTGCCGTTGTTCAGCCATAAACAATATCACCTTCGATCATTCAACACTATAGACCAACTGAAACAGTTCCGCATAATTCTTGCCGACGGCTTTACCCCAGCGATAGCATTCAGCAGCGGGCAGGTCGGTTTCCAATCCATAAGCTTCATAAGCTTGTATCTTTTTTGATAATGTCTTTGTGGATATAACAAAGAC
>BNUH01000160.1 GCA_025997215.1 Clostridia bacterium | reverse complement strand
CGACCATCTATTCAAAAGAGTATTCGACGAACTCCGCGCCGATTGTGCTGACGACAAAGTATGGAAAGACCAAGCTTATAAAAAGCAAACTCATCGCAGCTTATTTGTTCGCAAGCGGCTTATTTTTTGGCGACAGCTTTGCTCTATGTGGGCTTTTATCTGTCCTGCTGGGGCACTTCGGGAATGACGGCGAGCTTTCAGCTAAGCCCATATTTCGGTGGTTCTCCGTACAATCTTAAAATGTGGCAGCTTTTATTGGGCGTGTTGGGAATGGGTTATTTGGGTTTTCTGTTCATTACGAGCATAGCTCTGCTGATTTCGGCAAAAGCGAAAAATCCATATACCGCCTTGATACTGCTTGCGGCAATCACTTATCTTCCCTTGCTTGATATAACGGCGATTTCCGGCTTGCTACAAAAAGCTCTTCTGCTCTTTCCCGCTAATCTGGTTGAAGCCACGCAGCTATTCAAGTTTCCTGTTTTTTACAATATTGGTGGACTGCTTGTTGACCGCGCCGTACTGTCTGCCATCATTTCGGTGTTTGCTGTGATAGTGTTGACCGCCTTGGCTTCAAGATTCTTCCGAAAACATCAAGTGAGTAATTAGCTGTAGCAAAATTGTAATCCAGTTTCACAAAATGGAGGTTGAATGCTGTGCAAAATGAAACTGGTAATTGGGGCGATATAAGGCGGGGGAAATCCCCTGCCTTTCGATAAACTGGAATTTATTGAACGCGATGTGACATTGTTGACCGCCACATTCCTGTTTTACGTCTTATTGGCATATTGATGTTTTTTCTTTATTTCCGTATTGTAATAGCTGATTTTGTTGTCAAGATTTTCAAGATGTTCTTGCATAGCAACAACCTCTTCTTTCAGAAGGACACGGTGTTGTATCAGCATTTCCATCCGTTATTCCATAGTGCTGTCGCCTTTCGCTCGAAGTTGGGCGTATATCTGGATTTCCTTAATAGGCATGCCCGTATCTTTCAGACGTTTGAGGAACTGTATCCACGCTACCTATTGCATTTTCCTCATCACCTTTCGATATATTTTATTCGCTGACTGACTTAACCGTATTGTTTACTTATGCAATTTCTCTCAGCCTTTCAACCACGCTGTTCTTTGATATGCCTCGATACGCCAGTCGCGGCAACACAACCGCAATCAAGCACAGGACAGGGAGCGTAATCATAAGCGGCAATATCGTGAAATGATAGGTATATGCCGCCGTATTTTCCGTTAGCATACGGACAATGCCGAAACTTGCCGCATAGCCGACGCTTACAAATACAGCCCCTGTTATCAAGACAAAATACAGTCCCTCCAAAGTAAGCATATTCCGGCTTTGACGGGCGGTCATGCCGATAGCCTGTAACATGGCAAACTCATATTTGCGGGATATGATATTTGTCATAGTCGTGTTGACAAAATTCAGCAAGCCAATTAACAGGACAACCAAGCAGAGAGATAATCCGACAAGCGCAAACTGTCTGTTGTTATTATTCATTTCCTCGGCATAATCAGTACGAGAGCGAAAATTAAGATTCGGAATACCCGCAACCGTCGCGCCGATTTCCGCATTTATCTGGGCAAGTTTGCTATTGTCCGCAAATACGGTAGCCGACATTATATCCACTCCGGCGCGGTCTTTAAGCTCTGATTCCGGCAAGTAGACGGAAACGCCGGGGAGCGTTAGAAACCTCGCGGACAATGCGAGCATACTGTTATAGTCGATTTTTGCCATTATCTCATAGCTCTTGCTTTCCGTTCCATCGCCCGGATTTATAGTTATTGTGTCACCGACGCCCCATAGATTTTGCTCATCAGCAACAACAACGGCATAATCCCCGGAGAGGAATTTTTGACGGTCAAACATCCCCTCTACAACGCTATCTTTCAAAGTATCAAGCCAATAACTATCCATGCCGTGTACTTGCGCCGGAACGGGCGTATCCACTTCATTCTGATACCCTTGCGTGACCTTATAATAGACCTCCGCAATATTGGTAATACCGTCTAATTGTGATACCGTTTCAAGAGTTTCCTCCGTCAGCGCGTATGCCGGGTTAAGGTAAGTTGAAGCGATATTCAGGTAAGTGTCACTCGCAATCAAAAAATCCCCGTGAATATAATGTTTCAAAGTCTTGTTCACGTCAAAGCTGTTTGTAAACGTGAACACGATATTAAACAGAATCAGCCCAAAGGATACGGACGCAAGCGTGATAACCGTCTTTTTCCTGCTCCTAAATAAATTAGCAAACGCCATACGCCCGACTTTTGCCCCGTTATAGCCGCTCTTGGTCTTTTTCTTTTGCCCGGAAGATATGCCCGCATAGCGTGTAGCTTCAACGGGGCTTATTTTTCCTGCGATTCTTGCCGGGTGGTTACAGCTTATGAATACCGTTATCAGCGACAAGAGCGCGGCGGCGGCGAACACAATGGGATTCGGAGTTGCCATACCAATATTGCCGTTAAGTGTTGTTGCCGTAAGGAAAAAAGGGAATAGGACAACCGCAAGAAAATACCCTAAAAGCAAACCGAGCGGAATACCGACAAGACAAAGCGCCAACGCCTGAACATTCACAACCCGCTTAATCTGCGGCTTTGTGGTTCCTACTGTTTTCAAAAGCCCATAGTGCTTTATATCCCGAATGACGGAAATGTAAAAGATATTGTAAATCAACAGATAACCGCTTACCATTACAATCAGCAGGATAAAAACGATTGCCACCACAGACCCCGCGTCCAATTCGGTGTTGGTGTAGGCATAGCCTACATACGGCGCGGTCAGTTTAGCGTCAAGCCCGGTTTCAGATATAAGCCTGTCAAGATTGCTTTGCAGGTCAGCTTGCCGCCCGTTAAGGTTAGCGTAAAGCTGTGTTATGCCGCTGTACTCTCCGTTTAAGCGGGTTTCTGCGGGGTTCACATTCACAAGCAAGCTATCCGCGAGCGCGTCGGAAATAGTTGCCGTTCCGTAGGGATGTAAATAATAGTCGTCGTCCCAAATACCGCATACCGTAAGCGTGAGTTCGTGCCGGGTGTTACCAATCTTAAACGACAGCGGGAAGGTCTGCCCTAATTCGCGGGGCAGGCCGAGTTTTTCAAGCATCCAAGACTTGACGGCAACCTCATTTTCGCTTTCCGGCAACCTGCCCGTTGTGGGTGTGCTGAATGTAAAATCAGCGTAGGATAAATCCATTGTTTTGATTTCTACGGGAATCAGCGACCACACGCCCTCGTCCGCTCTTGCGATAAAACGAGTTAATCCATATTCCTTAATCAGCGGGTGAGCGGCCACGCGCTCCGCCTCGTCCTCCGTCAAATACTGAACGGACACCTCCGATTTCTGCCCGCTCGATTTCATCAGCATTTGCCTGTTCGCGTCCATTAGCCCCGCGCCCATTGACAAAACAGCCGTTACAAGAACGCTCGTAAGCATGATAGCGGCAATGGCGAAAAAATTACGGGCTTTTCCTGCCTTTATCTGCCGAAAAGCCAATGTGCGAATTGTGCGTTTGTTTGCCACGTTTATCATCAGCTTTTCCCCTCCGATACCACTTTGCCGTCCTCAATGCGTATAATACGGTCTGCGGTCTGCGCGATTTCCTCATTATGGGTTATCATCACAACCGTTTGCTTAAAGCGTTCGCTCATCATTTTCAACAGCAGGACAACCTCGCCGCTCGTTTTGGTGTCAAGGTTTCCTGTCGGCTCATCGGCCAGTATGATAGCGGGCTTTGCGGATAAGGCGCGGGCTATGGCCACGCGCTGCTGCTGCCCGCCGGAAAGGTTGTTTGGCAAACTGTTTTGCTTGTCCGCAAGCCCTAAGGCCTCGACTATGCTTGTAATATATTCCGCGTCCGCCGCGCCGCCGTCCAAGCCGACAGGCAGGACGATATTTTCATAGACATTCAAAATGGGAACAAGGTTATAGCTCTGGAACACAAAGCCAATCTTGCGGCGGCGAAAAATTGTAAGCGCGTCGTCATTCATAGAAAAGATGTCATTGTCCGCGACATACACCTTGCCGCTTGTTGGTCTGTCAAGCCCGCCGAGCATATGGAGCAGAGTGCTTTTTCCGCTTCCGCTTGTGCCTACGACGGCTACAAACTCCCCGCTCCCAACGGATATATTTACTCCGTCAAGGGCGCGGACAATATTACCGCCTGTCCCATAGTACTTTACTAAGTTTTCCGTTTTAAGAATCTCCATTGTACACTCTCCCTGCATTGGTTTTATAGCTTAATAATAACAAGCAAAACTGTCTGAAATCTAACGAGAATATAACAGTTTTGACAGATTTACAGTTTCGGAAGATATACGGTGAAAACGCTCCCTTTGCCGAGTTCGGACGCGACCTTTATATAGCCGCCCTGCAACGTCACAATCTCACGCGCAAGAATCGCAGGAAAAATAAGCCCCGTTGAAGCTACACGCTATGCGGGCATATCTTCCGGGCAAAAGAAAAAGACCAAGAGCGGCTATAACGGGGCAAAAG
>BNUH01000159.1 GCA_025997215.1 Clostridia bacterium | reverse complement strand
GCGCCATGGCATATTGGGATCTACGAAGGCACGGCTGCGCCATACCTGAACGATGCGCTGCTTAGTCAAGCGGATGACCTGCTCAACCAAGCTCTATTCGTGACCAACGAACCTGCGGCGCGGGAACGTATCGAAAAGCTGCAGTTGGGTGTTACATACCTGCTGCTTTCCCGGATGCCAGTTGAGACGCCCGGGCGTGCGCCGCTGATCGAGCGGCTGGGCTGGCAGCTGCGGCGGCACGGCTTGACGGAGCTGCACGAACGCATGTCACTTCAGGAGGCTTTAGACGCGTTGCTGAAAACGCAGAACGGCCCTGGACAGCGGCGTCTGCGTATGGATTACCGGATGTAGAGGTATTGCGCATGAACTTGCTGGGCATTGATGGCGGTGGTACGAAAACCGACATGTTGCTGTGCGACGAAACGGGGCGAACACTCTGCCAAGCGCGCGGCGGGCCGACGAACCCATCGAGCGTTTCGCTTGCTTCCATCCAGGCGGAGCTGGAATCCCTGCTCGCACAGATGCGGATTGATGCGCCGGTCAGTTGTTACGCAGGGATTTCAGGCTGCGGGATTGAAAGTAATCGGGCCGTCTTGCACACGATCCTCGAACCGTTGCTGCCCAAGGGCAGCCGGCTTATCTGCGGCAGTGACGCGGTCAACGCGCTCAATAGTGGGTTGGGTCGGAAAGATGGGATAGTCGCCATCGCGGGCACGGGATCCAATGTGGTCGTCCGAGTGGGCGACACTCTCACGCGGGTCGGTGGATGGGGCCACCTTCTTGGTGACGAGGGCAGCGGCTTTGCGTTGGGGCGCATGGCGCTGCAGGCTGTCCTGCGTGCATATGACGGACGCGGCCAACCGACGCTGCTGACCCGCTTGTGCCAAGAGCGGTTCGGCCAGCCTATACAAGACGGTGTGACCTACCTCTACGCCGAAGGGCACGCGGCAATCGCTTCGTTCGCGCCGTGCTTGCTGGAGGCAGCGGAACAAGGAGACGCCGTGGCGTTGGCATGTGCGATGCAGGAGGCGCAGAGCATGGCGGAGATGATCCAGGCTGCATCCACAGCACTGCGCCTGCCGATTCAAGGGGAAGCAATGCTACCTCATCCCCCGGATACGCGCGCGTTCGGCAGATTTGCGTTGCGCATTAATGTGGTATTGGCGGGCAGCGTATGGCCAGGTTTCATGGAACGGACGGTGGGACGCTTGTTGGGCGATGTGTATCGGTTGATGCGTCCGGTGCGGCCGCCGGTGTATGGGGCGGTTTTGGAAGCTGCACACCAAGCCGGTATCGCACACAGTTGTGCGCTTATAACGTTGCAGGATCCATAAAAGGAGGGAGATCCACCATGTGTAATCAATGCGAGACGCATACGGATACAGACGAACTGATCGCAAGTTTGCTAACTGAGCAGCGCAACCCACGCAGCGTTGGCATTGCGAAGCTGCCGGTTTTGGAAATGCTGCAGGTCATTAACGAGGAGGATCAGACGGTTGCGCTGCGCGTACGGGAGGCGCTGCCGCAGATCGTTCAGGCGGTTACGCTAATCGAGGAGCGCCTGAGGCAGGGCGGGCGGCTGATCTATGTCGGCGCGGGCACGAGCGGTCGACTAGGGTGCATGGATGCCGCAGAATGTGGGCCGACATACGGCGTGTCCAACGTCCTATCTGTGATGGCCGGCGGACGCGAAGCAATGTTTGCTGCGCAGGAAGGCGTGGAGGACGACAAGATGGCGGCGGCGCAGGACTTAGCGGCGCGTGACTTGACTGCCCAGGATGTTGTGTGCGCGGTCGCCGCGAGTGGCCGTACCCCCTATTGTATCGGCGCGCTCCAGTATGCGGAAACGGTTGCTGCGGGCCGCATATCCATCAGTTGCAACCCGGATGCAGTGCTCTCGCGATATGCGCAGGCAGCGATCGAGGTCGCGACAGGCCCAGAGGTCATTATGGGTTCGACGCGGATGAAGGCTGCAACCGCACAGAAGATGATCGTGAATATGCTCTCAACCGCTGCGATGGTTCGGCTAGGCCGCACATATGACAACCTGATGGTGAATATCCGCGCGCACAATGAGAAGGCGGATAACCGTATGCTGCGCCTCTTTGCGGAGGCCCTGGGTGACGGCGATATAGCCAATGCCAAAGCCAGGTTAGAGGTAGCACATGGCGACCTGGCGGCGGCGGTGCGCGACGCGCTGGCCGAGACGCCGTAGGCCCGCGAGTGTGGGCCTCACGGCGTGAACGAGTGTTTGTGGTAGCACTTTGAAACGGTCTACTCCTTGAATCTTGATGGTTCAAAGGATAGACCGTTGACAAAATATTCGTAGCTCTTACCTTCTTCGAACTCTCGCTACTTAATAATTTCTGCTATCACTCGTACCATGCACTGGTAGTCCGTAATAGAATATACACGCCCATCATTATCATCTTGATAAGTATATGCAAACGTTGAACCGTTTATCAGAAACGAAACGTGCTGCCTGAAAAACGTATAGTCCTAATCGGACAGCTTCCTGCCCATTATCAACCCAAAGGCGCTACCCATCGTTTGTATCATCAGAAGAGGCTGCGTCTTTGGGAAATACCTGTTTGTAAACCTTGGGCGAGACGCCGTATTTTCGCTTGAATGCCTTGCTCAAATGGAACTCGTCATAAAACCCAAGCGTAGCCGCGATCTCCTTCAGTTTTATATATGGCTCTATCAATAGCTGCGACGCTGTTATCTCAAGTTTCCGATTCATTTGATATTCAGCGAACGACATACCTGTTGCGCGCTGCATAGCGTTTTCAAGCGTCCTTCCACTTACATAAAGTATCTCGGCTGCTTCGCCCAGTTTGAATGTACGGTGAGGCGCAGCATTAATCATGCGGACTGCTTCAGCCGCGATATCCGGTCGTTTGGCGTCTCCGGATGTCTCCAGGTCGGCCAATTCACAAACTACCAAATCGAACAGAGCGGATAGTTTCTCCTGCTTGTGCGGATTGTCCGACCAGAACGTTGATACAATCTCCTCGAAATATGTTTTCGTCTTAGTTGAACCGCGAATAGACATCATCGTTGGCAATGTAACGCCTACCGCACCGTCCGTGTTATCTTGCGGCGTGCAGGTAACGTGGATGCAAATCGTGCGTGTTTCCGGCAAGCTGGGAAGGCGTGTGTAATGATGCCGCCCTGCCGACAGCATCAACACATCGTTTTTCTCTAATAAGTACTCTGTATCGTTTTCTGTTATCGACCAACTCCCGTCCACCATATAAATGAAGTCATGCAGCGGCATTACGCGGTCAATGTAAAGCACCGGCGTGGGTTCTCGATAGTAATGCGCGTATGCCGCCGCGATCCTGTGCGGAGTTGACAGATCAAGGCTGATGGACATAATGCCTCCCGCGTTTCCTGATTGTACATGTTTTTTACCGGAATATACATAGACTTCCTCCGCAAATTATTATATACTGTCGCATAGGAATTGTAAATACAATATGAAAATCCATGGCAAAAAATGGTTCTGGCGTGCAAGAACCAATAAATGTTTTGCTGCTCGGAAGGCGGTGTTTTACATAAAAGCAATGATGGTAACGGCTGACGGCGCATTGAACTGGACGGATGTACCGCACCCACAGATCAAGGACGACGAGGTGCTGATCAAAGTAGCGGCGGCGGCTGTAAACCGTGCGGATCTGCTGCAAAGGGCTGGGAATTACCCGCCTCCGCCGGGTTCTCCGGAATGGCTGGGATTAGAGCTGTCTGGTACGATTCACGCTGTCGGCGCGCGTGTGGCTCAAGAGGCTCGATGGCATATTGGCGATCAGGTGTGTGCATTGATGAGCGGCGGCGCGTATGCCGAGTGGGCGGCCGTCCCGCAAGGTATGCTGCTGCCTATCCCCAAAGGTATATCGCTGATAGAAGCGGCCGCTATTCCCGAGGCGTTTGGCGCGTCATATTTGTTTCTGTTTGAAGAGGCGAACCTGAAGCCCGGCGGCACGGTGCTTGTGACGGCTGGTGCCAGCGGATTGGCAAGCGTCCTCATCCCAATGGCAAAAGCATTCGGCGCGCGGGTGCTCACGACAGTGCTTTCTGACAGGATTGCTCAGTCGATCAAACATCTAAACGCTGATTTGGTTGTGGATACTTCAAAACAAAATCTTGCGGATGTTATGAAGGAAGAACTGGATGCGGGACACGGCGTGGATATCGCAATCGACTGTCTTGGCGGCGAAACCGCAAGTGAATGTCTGCCCTTTATGAATCGGGGTGGTCGCTGGATTATGATCGCTACACTGGCGGGAGACATATCACCCGTAAATCTGAAGACTATGTATATCAGAAGCACGCGTCTGATCGGCACCACCCTACGCAGCCGCACGCCTGAGCAAAAAGCACGGCTGCTGTCGGAGTTGGTCGAACACGTATGGCCAAAGATTGAGTTGGGGGCGATACGGCCGACAATCTATAAGGTTCTGCCCATGACTCAAGCGGAAGAGGCCCATACCCTCATGCGTGAGGGAAGGAGTATAGGGAAACTAGTGATGACACTATGAAGATGGAGGG
>BNUH01000158.1 GCA_025997215.1 Clostridia bacterium | reverse complement strand
TACCTGGTGGGTTCGCGCGGTTCGGTAGGCTCTTTAGTTTGGGGTATAATCTGCGCGACATGGCCAGCGTATCGACGACGGGCTGCCGCCACTCGATCCCCACCCTCTTGAATTCCGCATGCATAAAGGCCGTGTCGAATGGCGCGTTATGTGCCGCGATCGGACAGTCGCCCAGGAACCTGGCGAATTCCTCCGCAACCTGTTCAAACGGCGGCGCATCGGCCAGCATCGCGTCGGTAATCTTGTTAACGCGAGTGGCTCCGGCGGGCATCGGTATGCCGGGATTCACCATCCTGGAGAATTCTTCAACAATCTGGCCGTTGCGGGTGCGGACCGCGCCAATCTCCACAATGCGATCGTTCTCGGGGCTTAGACCCGTCGTCTCGAAATCCAGCGTGATCATCTCGCAGTCCAGCGGTCTGTCGTCCGCATCAATGACCAGCTCGGCCTCGTCGCACAGGTAGCCCTCCATCCCCGGGATGAACTGGATCTTATGCTTCTTAGCCGCCGCGAACGCCTCCGGGAATGCCTGGGTTACGCCGTGATCGGTGATGGCGATGGCGGGATGCCCCCACGCCGCCGCCTGTTCGATCAACGATTCAGCCGATGGAACGCCGTCCATGCTGGACATTTGGGTGTGCAGATGTAATTCGACACGCTTCGAATCGGCGGTATCGGTGCGCTGTGTGCGAGAATCCTCTGTGCGGTTTATGTCGGTGAGCATCAGCACAGGCTCGTTGGTGAACTTGTCAAGCTCCGTCTTGCCGCGCACTTTTACGAATAATCCAGGCGTGATGGCCGCTGCGATCAATTCCGGATCGTCCTTGCCACCGCCATTATTATGCCCGCCATTGCTATGCCCGTTGGAATCATCCTTGCGCTTTGGACGCAGGAACGCCTTGCACTGAACCGCGCTCGTATTATCGGCCAGCAGGAAATTCAACAGCCACGCATCGCCGCGCACCGCGCGATTATCCGCCGACAGGATTTCACCCTCGAACACAAATGTATCGGGCATATTCTCACCCTCGAGGTTGAAATCCTCGACGGGCGAGACCGTGCCGCTGATACGCGAACCGAGCAGTACATTGCCCGGCACAGTCTGTTTTTTGTCGGATGGAGGCAGAGGCGGCGGCGCGTTCCTGGCATCCTCTTCCAATTTTTGCATACGAAGGGATTCCAAACGCTTAGCCTGCTCATCCAAGCCGCCGCGATCCAGCAGCGTGACACTCATCTTCAGCCTGAACACATCCCACAATAATTGCGACAGGCGCACGGGCAGCTCCGTCTGCGCGAAGTAATCGCGGTTGGCCTCGGATTCCGCAGTCAGCATCAGCGCGCCATCCGACACGGCCCACTGGGTATTGGCCAGCATCGAACGCAAGCCGGGGTTCTGCCGCGACAGGCAGTCCGTCAGGAAGGACGCAAACTCGTTCGGGTTCATCTTAAACGAATCCGCCAGTCCGGGGCTGGTCACTCGCAGCGACACGCGCGTATCGGGGAATGCCCGCTGGAACGCCTTCCTCAATGAGAGGTACTCATCCTCGGCGCATAACGCGGACGCGTTCAGCCTGATCAGCATGCGCTCGCCTGAACGGGTCAGGCTGACGCGCTCTAATTCCAAATGATCCTGTGATTCCTTGGGGAGTATGGATTTCCAGCTCATAATTTATCTCCAGCGACGTGTGATCGCTTCTATAAGAACCTGCGCGGGATCGCCTCGGACGGGTACAGGAGGTTCGCCCTTGACGAATAACGCCGCGCCATCCGGCGCGCCCGCGATGCCTATGTCGGCCTCGCGCGCTTCGCCGGGGCCGTTGACGACGCAACCCATCACCGCGACGCGAAGATTGCCGATACCCGCGTATTCTTTGGAATCTAGAGCATCCTTGACCTGTCGCGCCACGGCAGTCACATCGATGCAAGCCCGTCCGCAAGTGGGGCACGCTATGACGTCCACGCCGTCACGTAAACCCAGCGCGCGCAGTATTTGAAGCCCAGCCTGGACTTCCGGCACAGGATCGCCCGACAGCGACACGCGCAAAGTATCGCCGATGCCGTCTGCCAGCAGCGCGCCTAGCGCAACCGCCGACTTGATCGACCCATCCTCGGGTAATCCCGCCTCAGTCACGCCGATGTGCAGCGGATAATCGCATTGTTTCGACAGCAACCGGTACGCGTCGATGGTATCCCGGACACTGCTTGTCTTGACGGCGACCACAATGCCGTCGAATCCCGCGCGCTCCAGCATCCGAACGCTGTCCAGAGCGCTTTCGACCAGCGCTTCAGGAGTGGGATGACCGTGTGTCGTAAGCAGTTTCTTATCCAGCGAACCGGAATTCACGCCGACGCGGATGGGTATGCCGTAGGCCTTCGCGCAGTCGGCCACGCGGCGGATATTCGCTTCGCCGCCGATGTTCCCGGGGTTGATCCGCAGTTTCGCAAAGCCACTCTCGATCGCGCCAACGGCCAAGTCCGCGCGGAAGTGGACGTCAGCTATCAGCGGCACCGGCGACGCATCCACAATCGACCGCGCCGCTCGGACGCATTCTTCGTCATAAACCGACACGCGCACCAATTCGCATCCGGCGTCGGCCAGCGCGCGGATCTGGTTCGCCGTCGATTGGGCGTCCCGCGTGTCGGTATTCGTCATGGATTGGATGGAAACAGGCGCGCCGCCACCGATGCGCACGCGCCCGACTTGAACGGATTTGGTCATGATGAATCCTCTCCTGCTTCCTGCTATACCCAATCAGTGAGTTGAAGGCCTTTCAACTGTACAAAGTGCTTGGTGTTATTCGTTACAAGAATGTAGTTTTCGACAATGCAAAAAGCGGCTATCAGCAAATCCGCGTCCGCTGCGGATATTCCTGCCTTGCGTGTGTCAGCGTATAAAGCCGCGGCAGCTTCCCAAATTTCCAGTGTCATCTCGCCAATTGGATGACGTTCGCACATTAAACGATATACCGCTTCCTTGGTTAGAACGCTCTGATACATAAAGCCACGCCGCATTTCGTAATGCACAATCGGCGGGATTACCAGCACCGCTCCCTGTTCCACCGCTCTGTCTCTACGCTGTTTAACGGCAGGAGTGCCCTGCAATAGGTGGATGATTATGTTTGTATCCAATGCATATATCATAACTGATTACCCTCGTCAGCAAGCAGTTCAATATCACGTCCAAACTGCATGCGTGGGAAATCCGGCATGATCTCGTTCGATGCGGAATCTACCAACTCGTCAAACTTTCTCCAAAACGCCTTTGCTTCCTCACGGTCTGACAAGGCAGACGAATTGTACAGCAACAGGATGGCTTTTGCCTTAATAGGCATTTCCACCTTCTCTGACGGTGCAAAACGCCCATTTTCATAGAATCCTTCAAACGCTTGCATAACTATAACCTCCGGTCACTTAAAACAAACTCTTCACATCATTAATATACACCGGCAGCATCAATAGCAGCAGCAATGCTATCCCAATCAGATGAACGATCCCTTCCTTGTTGGGATCCATGCGCTTGCGGCGAATCTTCTCTATCAGGAGGAATAGTAAGCGGCTGCCGTCCAGCCCCGGTATAGGCAGGAGGTTAAAGAATCCCAGGTTGATGCTGATCAGCGCGGCCATGGACAGGTATTCACGGATACCGCCGATCTCCGTCTGATCGCGCACCATGCGCACCGTGCCGATCGGCCCGACCAGCCCCTCGGTTCCCTGCCGCTGAACGATGATATTCTTCAGAAACGTGGCCATGCCCGAGACCGTCGCGCCTACGCTTAGCACTGAATACTTGAGCGATTCCCCAATACCCAAACGGCTGTACGCCTGGCTGAATCGGATGCCGATCTGCGGCGAATTCGCGGCCGGATCAATAATGCGCGGTACTACCGTGACCAACAGCGCATCGCCGCCGCGCTTTACCGTTAACTCTACAGGGCTGCCGTTGCTGGCCAGTATCACCGAGCGCACATCCTCGTAGGTATCCACGGGTATGCCATTGACGGATGTGAATTCATCGCCGGGCAGCAGCCCAGCTTCGGCGGCGGGGGTATTCGGCTCAACGCGTTCGATGGAAGGCAGCACCGCCGAGGGCAGCCCCAATCCCGCGTACAGTACGATTAATACGGCCAGTGCGGTGAGCAGGTTCATCAGCGGTCCGGCGAATGTCGAAAGCGCGCGCTTCCATATCGGCTGGCGGTAGAATGCGTCGGCCTCATGATCCACGGTTTCATCCTCGCCGTAATACCTGCAGTAGCCGCCCAGCGGCAACAGACGCAGCACGTACACGACACCGTCCTTACCTGTACGGCTCCACAGCTTCGGCCCGAAGCCGATGCCGAAGGACTGCACCTTAATCCCACACCAGCGCGCAACCCAGAAGTGCCCCAGCTCGTGCACCATAATCAGGACGCCTAACAGCAGCGCCGCGGCTATCCAGTAAAACGTATTCTGCAAACTATAAAACCTCCCTCGCGGTCAATGGATACCCTTTATACAAACGAACGGCTAAGCCGTAATGATTCTTACTATTCCACAACTTGGGCGTTCACGCTGCTATCAAAGCATGAACGCCCAAGTTGTGGAATAGTAAGAATCATTACGGCTTAGCCGTTCGTTTGTATA
>BNUH01000157.1 GCA_025997215.1 Clostridia bacterium | reverse complement strand
GGCGCAAAACGCTCGCGGTATGCCACGATTGCCATCAAGTAATTCACCATGGCAAAACACCCATTTATCTTGTACCAGGGGAGAGCCGTGTACCTCGAGAGGGGTAAGCACGGTTCGCGTGAGGGGGTGGCGCAAACCTGCTATGGAAACATAGCAAGGCGGCGCTTCCCTACTCTACAGCCTCTATTACGCGACAATCACCGAGGACAATACGGGTATTGAGACTTACTCGACACCGCAGGTACTCGCAAAGGCTATATCGGCGGAACTCACAATCGATATAGTTGAAGAATCGTTATATGCGGATGACGGGGTGGTATACACCATCAAAGAGTTCAAATCGGGTAAGCTCGTATTGAGTACGGCTGACCTTTCGCCGCAGGTCATTTCGGACCTGACCGGCGCGAAAATGGACGACAATGGCGTCCTGGTTTCATCAAGCGAGGACGGCGGCAAGACGACCGGGGTCGGATTTCGAGCGAAACGGCCAGAGGGAAATTACCGATACTTTTGGCTGATGAAGGTAAAATTCGCGTCACCGTCTGTCAGCTTGCAAACCAAAGGCGACTCGATTCAGTTCAACATTCCAAAAATTGAAGGCACAATCATGCGCCGAAACAAGCTGGACGCGTTCGGGACACATCCCTGGAAAGTGGAAGTGACCGAAGGCGAACCCGGCGTCCCGGCGTCGGTCATCGCCAACTGGTTCAGTAGCGTTTACGAAGCGACTGTTACCGATAACGAGCCATAAGGAGGGTACCTATGGATAACGAACGAAGCGCCATCATCACCATCGATGGAACCGAATATCCGCTGACACTCACAACTTATGCGACCAAGAAGATCGTTGAGCGGTACGGCGGTATTGAATCGCTGGGCGATAAAATCATGAATTCCGACCACGCTGAGCTCGCGCTCGCGGAGATCGTGTGGATCATCGTGCTGCTCGCCAACCAGAGAATTATGGCAGATAATCTGCGGCGTGTCAATCCTCCGCGCGAGCTGTTGACCGAGGAAGCGGTGGAGCTGCTTACCCAGCCGGTAGAGCTGCTGTCCTTTAGGGACGCCATCATGGAAGCGTTCATCAAGGGCACCAAGCGGGATGTCGAGTCGGAAGCCGCAGGAGATGAATCAAAAAACGCGCCCGTCGGGTGAGTGACGCGGAATCATTCGCCCGACTTTACTATGCGGGAACAGTTCAACTGGGCATGACACCAGATGATTTCTGGCTGTGCCCGATTGGGCTGTTCCTTGATCTGTGGGCATGCCACAAACAATGGTTGGGGCTGGAGCGGCCATACATCGAGGCGGACATCGACAGTGTACTACCAGCATTTTTAGCATGAGGATGTGATTGCAATGCCCGCCGACGTGGGGATACGCCTGACCGCAGAACACGAGAAAGAATTCAAGCAAGCGCTAACAGATATAAATACATCCCTGAAGACACTGGGCACCGAAATGAAGGCGACCGCCTCAGAATTCGACAAATCGGACACTTCCGTCGCTAAGTATGCCAAAACGAACGAGGTGCTCGGCAAAGAAATAGATGCCCAGAAGTCCAAGATCGATGTGCTCAAATCCGCACTCCAGAACGCCTCCGAATCCTATGGCGAGAACGACAAACGCACTCAGGCCTGGCAGCAGAAGCTCAACCTTGCGACCGCCGACCTCAATAATATGGAGCGCAAGCTGGGCGAGAATGAGAAGGCCATGTCAGGTATGGGTAGCGCCATGGAGGACACGGGTCAGAAGACGAGCCGATTCGGGGATATGCTCAAGGCCGCGCTCACAGCTGAAGTGATCATGGCAGGGGTCAAGGCTATTGGCAACGCAATCAAGGAATTGGGGCAGTTGATGCTGGACGGCGCAAAGGCGTTGGCTGGAACGACGATTGAGGCGGCGCATTTTGCTGATGAAATCATCACACTCTCCACCGTCACCGGTATGAGCGCCGACTCGCTTCAAGCCTACAGTTACGCAGCGGAGTTGGTTGACACCTCGCTCGACACCGTGACATCCACCATGACGAAAAACATCCGTTCGATGAGCAGCGCGGAGAAGGGCACCGGCTCCGCCGCCGAAGCGTATAAGAAACTGGGTGTATCTGTCACCGACGCCAACGGCAATCTCCGTAGTTCGGAAGAAGTATACTGGGAGTGCATCGACGCGTTGGGCGGCATCGCCAATGAGACCGAACGTGATTCTATTGCAATGTCGCTGTTCGGGAAGTCCGCGCAGCAGTTGAATCCCCTAATCAAACAAGGCTCGGCGGGTTTCAACGCTCTAGCCGAAGAAGCACGTGCTGCAGGCTATGTCATGAGCGGCGACGCGCTCGACGCATTTGCCGCGTTCGACGACACGATGCAGCGTTTGAATACGGGAAGTGAGGCCGCGCGGCATGCGCTGGGTGGAATACTCCTGCCACAACTGCAGGAATTGGGCACTGTGGGTGTTGACCTGCTCCACCAGTTCACGAACGGCATGAACGATGCGGGCGGCGATATGTCAAAGATGGGCGATGTGATCGGCGGCGCGCTTCAATCCGCGCTGGCAAAGATTCAAGAGATACTACCAAGCATGCTGAAGTTAGGCACGGACATTATCCAGACTCTCGCCAGCGCTATCCAGGCGAATTTACCGGAAATCATGAACGCTGCTCAGCAAATTCTTGAGTTTCTGGTGAATGCGCTCATGACCGCGCTGCCGATAATTATCCAGGTGGCAGTCCCGCTTATCCTCGCGTTGGTTAATGGGATCGTCGCCGCACTGCCGCAGTTGGTTGACGCGGCAGTACAGATCGTCGTCTCTCTTGTAGACGGAATCGGCCAAGCGCTGCCCCAGCTATTACCCATGGCAGCCGAGGCTGTTATGAAGATCGTGGAAGGTCTGGCGAACAACCTACCTGCGTTACTGGACGCGGGGCTGAACCTGATACTTGGTCTGGCGCAAGGCGTCGTCGCCGCAATCCCTAAAATAGTTGAAGCAATTCCTGCTATTATCGAGGCGATTGTCAGTTTCCTTGTATCCTCGCCAGAGAAAATTATAACGGCGGCAATCCAGTTGTTTATGGGGATTGTGCAAGCCATTCCGCAGATAATCGTTTCCATTGTATCAGCATTGCCCCAGATCATCATGGCGATCGTCAACGGTCTGCTGGGTGGAATAGGCCAGATCGGTGAAGCAGGCGTGAGCATGTTCTCTGGGCTTGGCAGCGCGCTGGCTAACATCATTCCGAACCTAATAAGCGGGATAGGTGGGCTGATTACGGGTATTGTCGGCGCGTTGGGCGGAGGTATCGCGTCGCTCGCTCAGGCAGGGCTGCAGCTGTTCAGCGGCATCGGATCAAATATCGGCCCCGCCATATCATCCGTTGTACAAAAGAGCAACGAGATCGTCAGCGGCGTGGTAGGTGCTATATCCAGCGGTGTATCGTCGGCTGTATCGGCAGGCGCGGCATTCTTTGGTGGGATCGGGGCAAATATCTCATCCGCTGTAAGCAGTGTCGTCGAACGCGGACGCGAGATTGTCACAAATGTTGTGTCCGCTTTGCAAGGCGGGGTGTCATCCGCAACGGCAGCTGGTGCGGCGCTCTTTACATCAATCGGGTCGAACATATCGACTGCTATCACCGGCATTGTCGGTATAGCAAAGGAGTTGGCATCAAATGTAGTTAGTGCCATATCCGGTGCGGTAGGTAACGCTACCTCCGCTGGCGCGAGCTTCTTTACAGCAATCGGCTCGAATATATCCGGCGCGGTGTCCAGTATCCTCGACCGTGGCAAGGAACTGGTAACAAATATTATCGGCGCGGTCACTGGCGGGAATTCTGGCGCAACATCCGCTGGCACGGGGTTGTTTACCGCTATTGGTTCCAATATATCTGGAGCTATTTCCAATATACTATCGCGCGGGAAAGAGATGGTGACAAACATAGTCAGCGCGGTCACAGGCGGCAACGCGTCTGCAGCATCTGCTGGCCTGGGGCTGTTCACCGCGATCGGATCGAATATATCCGGCGCAATTACCAGCACGCTCAGTAAAGGGAAACAGCTTGTCAGCGACATCATCAGCGCGATCAAGGGCGGGAACACGGATGCCACAAACTCTGGTCGGTCGCTGTTTGAGTCTATTTCATCGAATGTATCTGGCGCTATCAGCAAAGCCGCATCCGCCGCGAACAGCATTGTTGACGCGATTAAGGGTGCGTTAAGCGGCTCGGCGGCATCGCTGGCATCGGTAGCTAATAACCTCATTTCATCGATGTGGAGCTCGTTATCTTCGGCTATAGAAAGCCTGAAGAGCAAGATCGGGAACGCAATGTCAGGCATCGCTGAAAAGGTCAAGAGTGTACTCGGTATCCATTCGCCATCGAAGGTGTTCAGCGAGATAGGCACAAACATGGGCCTGGGTCTTGATGAGGGATTCGTTGGGATCATGAGCAAGGTTCGCCGTGACATGGAAAATGCCGTACCCACAAGCCTAAACGCAGATTTCGCTGTGAACGCGCGTACTGGTTATGCTGGTAAAGACAGCGGTTTGTCAAACGGTACAACCATAAACCAGACGATCACAATAACAACACCAAAGGCGCTTAGTGAGAAGGAGATGTCGCGCGAACTGCGCAATCTGAACCGACAGCTCGCGCTCGAATATTGAGGTAGCTATGGAATTCAC
>BNUH01000156.1 GCA_025997215.1 Clostridia bacterium | reverse complement strand
CGTACCGCTTGAGTTGTTGTGCTTGCAAGCGTATCTCTCCCTGCTTCTTCACTCCCATTTTGACGAAGGGGGGGGTGACAGAATCACTTGTGATTCTACAGGGTGACATTATCACTTGTGAACAGCAGTTGCTCAAACCGTTTGATTTACGCTGAATGGCTGCTATGCTATAATCATTAGCGGTAGACATTTGAAGCAAAATAGATATAGAGATGGTAATATGGATAAAACCATTATTAAAGTAGACGGTATGTCCTGCGAACACTGCGTCACGGCTATAACAAAGGCGGTTAGCGCATTAAGCGGCGTGAGTAATGTCAAGGTTGACTTGAAAGCGAAAACCGTGACCGTTACATACGACGCGGCAAAAACACCTCTCGACAAAATCAAGTTCGAGATTGAGGATCAGGGCTACGAAGTTATAGCGTGAACTTAATGGGGGAACCGCAATGTGTCGGTTCCCCTACGCTGTAGCAAGATAAAACGGTGGGCAGGTGTATCTATGTTATCGAAGTCTAAAAACATCCTCGCGGTGGATGATGAGCCGAAAATACTGGAAGCCGTGGTTTCCTACATGGTCAGCCGAGGGTTCACAACATTTGCCGCTCCGGATGGGAAAACGGCATTGGACATCTTTGGCCGCGAGAACATCGCGCTTGTCATTCTGGACCTGATGCTCCCTGATATCTCCGGCGAAGAAATATGTTCAAGAATACGCAAACAATCGCGTATTCCCATAATAATGCTCACCGCAAAAGCCGAGGAAGACAGCGTACTCTATGGGTTAGGGTTAGGCGCGGACGACTATATCCGCAAACCATTTTCTCTCAAGGAACTGGGCGCACGCGTGGACGCTGCGCTTCGCAGGGCAAGCAATGATCTTGTTCCGCTCGCGCGTAAGAACAGCTTTCGCGGCGGTGACTTGACTGTGGACTTCGAGACGAATATCATAAAGAAACGCGGACACGATGTTTCGCTTACGCCCAGTGAGCTGAAAATTCTCTCCGCGCTGATTAAGTATCCGCAGAAGGTATTCACTCGCGCGGAACTTATCAACATCGCACTGGGTGATGAATTTGATGGATATGACCGTGCCATTGATAATCATGTAAAAAACCTTCGACAGAAAATTGAGGATGACTCTAAAAACCCGGATTATGTCCTAACGATTCACGGGCTTGGGTACAAGTTCGGAGGTGAGTAAGTTGCGTAGCTTGCGGGCGCAGTTATCGCTTGCCATCGTGATTGTTGTGCTGGTCTCGGTAGCGCTCATCAGTTTTTTGTCCAATATCCTGATCGCGCGTCGGTTTGAGAACTACATCGCCGAGCAGCAGGAGTTGCGTGCGGTTTCCATAACAGATAACCTTGCGCAATATTATAATAGACTAACAAATGCATGGGATTTACTATCGATCCACGCGCTTAGCATGTACGCACTGGATGACGGCTATTTCATTAAGGTGTCGGATGTTCGAGGCGCAACCGTTTGGGACGTGGAAAACCATGATATGATTCTGTGCCAGCAAACTATGATGGACATTATGAATCGAATGGAAGCGCATGGGTCAAGCGGCGAGTTTGTTTCGGCGAACTATGATCTTGCTGTTAACGGGCAGAAGATCGGCACAGCTTCCATCAAATATTTTGGTCCGTTTTTCTTGAGCGAGAGTGAGTTTTCGTTCATAAGCGCCTTGAACTGGATTCTGATCGTTATAGGGATCTTGTCGCTGGCGTTCGCGTTAGCCGTCGGGTGGTTTTTGGCAAGGAGGCTAGTGCGGCCTATTCGCAAGACCGCCGATATTGCGCAGGCTATCGCGGAGGGCAGATATGATATTCAATTTGAAAGCGAAACAAACACGCTAGAACTGTATAAGCTGGTGTCCGCAGTCAACTATCTATCCAGCGCGCTGGCAAAACAGGAGACCCTGCGCAAACAACTAACCGCCGACGTAGCCCATGAACTGCGCACTCCGCTGACGACGCTAGGCACTCATCTTGAGTGTATGGTAGAACACGTTTGGGAACCCACGCCAGAGCGGTTAAGAAGCTGCCATGATGAGATATTGCGTCTCAGTAAAATGGTAGCGGACCTCGAGCGATTAGAGAGTGTAGAAAGCGATAACCTCAATCTGGATAGATCACGCGTAGATTTATTGCCGCTAACAAAAACTGTGTGCGACAATTTTGCGGGACAGCTAACGAGTAAAAACCAACGCTTGCGTATCGAAGGCATCTCTGCCATAGTCATTATTGACAAAGATAGAATCAGCGGCGTGATAACAAATTTGATATCCAACGCTGTAAAATACACGCCCATGGGCAGCGAGATCAGTGTTTTCATACGCGATGCGTTTGCAACCGTCTTACTCATTGTCGAGGACAATGGGCCTGGCATTCCTGACGCCGATCTGCCGCTTATATTCGAGCGATTCTACCGCGCGGACAAGTCACGCAACCGTGGTACAGGCGGTGCGGGGATTGGGCTTGCGATTGTTAAATCCGTCGTTGCGGCTCACGGCGGAACGGTGAACGCGGAAAATCGCGCGGATGGAGGCGCACGGTTTACAGTGACGCTGCCGAAAGGTACGAAGTTAACTTGAGGTCCACATGCATTTACGGTTGTCAATAAGGTGAGTCGACAGGTGATAGAAATAACGAAGAATCCGATAAGATACAAAAATGTATCTTTTTTCACCCATTCCGATCGGTGAGAGATTATATCACTTGTATACGCCGCCCAAATGACCCACCCCGAGCCGGAGCGATGACCCACTCGCAGCGGAGCAAATGCCCGTTTGCGGCGGAGGCATGCCCACCCATTGTGATCGGTGATACATCGGTCGAGTAAAGCGGAATATTATAGTTGAGGTCTTTGCTTCACGCGGGTAAAAGGCAGCGCGGTAGATCTAGCAGGACGGTGGATGGGGCTTTGTGGAACATGCAATACCAGTGGGTGCCATGCTCCATAGATGGTGACGGAAGAGTCGCGCTTTCTGGAAAACCAAAGCGTAAAACTCACGCTCCGCAGAGCGGAACCCTCCCTCATCTTGTGTGTTTGCATCGTATTTAGTGCCACAATTATAACCAACTTTGGAGGTGGGCGTCGCCGCTAGTGTCAATTCGCAATTGTGTCGGTTGAGACTCTGCGTTCGTATTCACGTAGGATTAATCGCTTCAGCATCTCCTGCATGACTTCCTTTTCGGGATAAAATGAACGCACAATATACGTGCTGCCCCCTATGTGGTGTACAGTCTCGGTGACATTCGGTGTCTTTTGTTCTGATGCGGTATTATTCATGCGTTCCTCCTTCGCAAATAAAATGGCGGCTTTTTATGCCGCCACAGGTTCAGATATTTTGTATTTCTTCTATTATATAGGCGCAATCTACAGCGACGTTATAACGCTGATCAATTGTTCCATTACATCCGCTCGCGGACGGTTATAACCCAGCGGCAGCCATGTTCCCAATGTTTCCATTCGGATGGAATAGCGTCGGATTGTTCGCACTGTCCTGCCAATCACCTGAGGCAATCTTCACGGAAACACGCTGAACACGTGAATCAGGTACGCCGCCGATTGTGATGAGAAAGCGCGGGTTTCGGTTATAGATCGTACCACCTTGTGCTGGAGCCGTAACCACTGGAGTATTTGGGCTACTCATACTTTCGGAGACGCTTCTACCACAACTTCATCGTGGCAGTGGAGGACAATGCTCAGCCCCGTGCGTTCAAGCCGCCGCATCGCGTCGCATAGCACGTCGCGGGCAATTCCTTGTATACAATTCTCCACCAGGCGAGCACCATATGTCTCCATGCGGCACCACTTGTGCTGCGGTCCTTCGCCGTCATAGGTGATTTGCTCATAACCGTAATTGTTCTTCTCAATACGCGGGCGGATAAAAAATAACCGTCTCCCTGATGGAAGACGGATCGTAAGCATTCGTAAAACCCGTGAGCCGTTGATAATGCTAATCTTTTTACGGTTGTGTAGGAAATGTAGGCTATTCCTAAGAATGTAAAATGAAAACGTACATTCCCCTCCAGCACTGAAACCCATGCAATAACCCATGCAATGCCGATTACACAACATTATGCTTGATTATGAATCCAACAGCAGAAACGCCGAAAAACGCTTATAAATCAACACTCGTTTACAGTGGAATACACCTGATTATATATAGCCAACCCACTCTCAAGGCGGCAACACGGGTTCAATTCCCGTCGGAGGTGCCATTATCAGGAACCGAGGCAGTGCCTCGGTTTTTGATTTGTCTAGCAATATCAAGGGGTTTTCGCATCCGATATCAGTGCAACAATTCCAGAAAATCAGACGAAAACCACCCCCTCTAGACACTAATTGGACACGAAAATGGACACGCGGCATGCTCCATAAACGTAAAAACGGGCGGTTTCCCGCCCGTCATTGTCTATAGCAATTTGATTTATTATAGACCATAGCCGCAGTGTTTGACCCACCCTAAGCAGTCATCATTAGTGAGGGTTTCCAACGCCTTTCCAATTGCGCAAACAAGATCCTCGGCTGTCCTTGCTTTTTCTTTGCATTACTTCCTCGTATTATAGTATTTGCGGATGAAATCCCAATCGTTTCCAACTCCGCAGGATCGGAAACTGGGAAGCCCATGAGGAAGGGAACGTTCGCCGGGGAGTGGCGCGCTGGGGACGCGCAAGGAGGGCGTAGCCCGA
>BNUH01000155.1 GCA_025997215.1 Clostridia bacterium | reverse complement strand
TTTGCGTTACATTAATTGCCTGACCAGCTTGATTTGCTGCTATCATCATAGCTTCTGCAGCATCGGGCTCGTTGGTTAGATAGCAATCTATGTTGGATAAAATGCCAACTATAGCTGATTTCGCCAGAGCCTTACTATCACTAGTGGATCGCACCGACCACCATGATTCAATCCCTTGGCAGAGAGCATCCAGCAAAGTACACTTCTTCTGATAATCAGGCAACGTCGATAACACATCCGGATCTAGAATAGCGACATCCGGAATAATACTAGTATTCGTTATATTTTGCTTTACACCATCGCGGTAAATGACCGCGAATCGAGTTGATTCGCTGCCAGTACCTGCGGTTGTCGGTATAGCTATTAGCGGAATATGTGAGTCAATAAACTCTTGCTTTTGATAATCCTCTCTTCCATCAAGTCCAGCTAATAACTTGATGCACTTTGCGACATCTATGGCACTACCGCCACCTATTGCAATGATAGAATCGCACTTAGCATCTTTGTATAATGATATACCGACCTTTATATCGCGATAATCGGGGTTGCTTGTAAAGCCATAATATTCTGATGCGTAGTATAATTGTGATGTTATCGTTCTAACAAATGATGAATCTTTAATAGCACGATCTATCACACACATGGGCTTCTTACCATGTGCATACGAGTTAACCTGGTTAACAGCTCCTGAACCTGCTAAGATAGTCTGCCTTTTATCCTCAAATAAATGAACGGTCTGTTTTATCATGCAATCACTGATCCTGTCATGTAATCCCATAACCATGGATTCGACATTGATCATGAACTCCCTTCAAAAATTACTGACAATCTGGTATTAATGTGATTATATCATTTATTGACATACACATGTCGTCAGCTTCCTTAGCTCGATGGTTCTCGAGAATCGACAATGCCACCTTCTGCATAGCAGGGAATGCGCTGCGGATCAATTGATTAGCATATATCACAATATTTACTCCGCGAGCAGCAAATTCATCCTCCGTTACGTCATTAAATGATGAAGGAACAACTATTAACGGCGTAACCTTATCACTAGAACGAAATTTTGCTACAAATTCAAATATTTCTGCTGGCTCTTTCTTGCGGCTATGTATCATTATCCCATCGGCACCAGCGTCTCGAAATGCATACGCACGTGCAAGTGCATCCTCTATACCGCGATCAAGTATCAGACTCTCTATTCGAGCAATTATCATGAATTCTTTCGTCTTCTGTGCACGTTTCCCTGCGGAGATCTTTGCGCTGAAGCTTTCAATGCTGTCTTGCGTTTGCTCAACATCAGTTCCGAAAAGCGAATTTTTCTTAAGACCTGTTTTATCTTCAATAATTATTGCAGATACGCCCATACGTTCTAACGTTCTTACATTATAAACAAAGTGTTCAATCTGGCCGCCTGTATCACCATCTAGAATAATTGGCTTTGTTGTAACCTCCATGATATCATCAATAGTGCGAATGCGCGAGGACATATCTACTAGCTCGATATCTGGTTTACCCTTCGCAGTAGAATCGCATAAGCTCGATACCCACATAGCATCAAATTGATATGCCTTCCCACTTTCATATACAACAGTTTTCTCTACAATAAGTCCTGTTATCCCATTATGTGCTTCTAACACATTAACAAGAGGCTTTAGCGATAGCAACTTACGAAGGCGCCCACGCCGAATATCAGGAATTGAAAGCTTGATACGTGAGGCCTCCTCAAGTTCCATAAATCGCGCATCTTTTTCATATGGAAATTCAATCAGTTTTCCACCGTATTCTGCTAAGGTATTAACTACATCATCGCGAATGGGTTTTTGAAACCCTTTTTTCCAATCATCGCCATGAACAACATATGTCGGTTGTAATTCGTGTAGTATTTCAGAATAGTTCAATGTCTTTTGCTCTACAACATTGTGTACCCCATTTATGTTCTCAAATAGTAGCTTTCTTTCATGGAAAGGAATCAGCGGAAACCGTTTATAGCTGGCCACAGCTGAATCTGATAGCACACCAATTATTAATTTTCCATATCGCTCGGCTTTTCTAATGATTGAGATATGTCCACTATGTATCATATCTGTTGAAAAGCACATATATACAGAACGTTTACTTATTTCTGTAACACGTGCAGATACAACTACAAGATCATCTGGTGTATCTATTTCAGCGCAGAGTAAATTTTTTATATCCAAAGCTTCTATATTGCAAGAATCTGAAACCTCGTTGAATGCATTTTCTGCATAACAATTTGTGTTTCCACTTTCACAAAATTGGATGATTCTATCTAACCAGATACGCCAATCATTATTTCGTAATCTGTAAAGAGGTTGAGCAGTAACAGCATTATTGAAAAACTCTACCCCAACTTTCACAATTCTTCCATTATCCACAACTGCTTTAAAATCTCTTACGGGTAAGTCCAGAGTTGAACTTATCGTCATGCAACTCGTATTAGTTTCAAGAATTCGATCTAACACTTCATTTTCAAAGACAAGATCGCCATGTAGGAGTAGTAGATCATCGTCGATAAGATTATCTCTTGCATTATAAATGGAAAAGATATAATTAGTTTTATCATATATTTCATTCTGAACAAAAGTAAAGTCTATAGGTAACTCAAGAGATCGGCAATAACGAATGAGAATGTCATTAAACAATCCAGTAGTAATAATGACTTTGTGTATACCTACGGACACGAGCTGGTGTAACTGACGACTAAGAACTGTATCTTTGCTTGATATCTCTGTCATACATTTTGGGTGCTCACTTGTAAGAACACCCATACGTCGACCAATTCCTGAGTTAAGGATAAGTGCCTTCACGTTTTTCTCCTAAAGCAAGTTTTAAAATACCTGTTTATACCAATAATGGTCATCACTAGATTGTATACGCTTGATAGAGTGGTAGTTGTACATGGGATAGAGTGGCCATTAACTAACTCCATCAAAAGAATTGCCAAGTAAACTATCTACGGTAACGCCAGCAACAAGTTTCACAGAGCAAAACTAAGATCATATGAGCATTTTCACTTTGTCTTAGTCTTTAGATACTGGTATCGCTACCTGATTCAATTTCGACCCATTTTATCACTACTAGGTCACCTGTCTTCAACATTCCTAATCCCTTATTCGGATGATTTTTCTTGTATATCAACCAAGGTTGCTTTGTTTACCATGTTTCTTGGATGAAGATAGCTTTGTCAACTTTGGCTACTTAGACAATTGCTGATACTTCATTTCACACTTACTTATGCTTTCACACCACTTTTATTTAGTAGCGATTGGATATGCAAAATTTGCACAGAACTTATCATAAATTCTTCTGGCTACACTGTTTAGACCGATCGTAGCTAGTATTATTACATAGGGAAATGCCTGGATTCTGTATCTATTATCGAAATCAACTTCAGTCAAGCTTTGTATAATAGTGAAGACTGTTAATATTGCAGCAAAGGCTACAAATATTTTCGGTTTTTTTACTTTCAAATCTAGCAACCCAAACACCATCAAAAAATACGTTGGCAATAATGTAATAGAATTAAATACCTTATGTAAAGTTGATTGATAATAATAGAATGGACTCCAAAGCAAGAGCACTCTATATATGAACCACTTAATAACAGAATAGATGGTGGCTAACGGAGTAGTGAAATCCATAGTGATCTTTATATCGAGCTTTCCACCTCCAGGGACAATCATCCCATCATGGAACAATTTTGTATAATAATACCATCTATTACTGAGGCTATGCGTTCTATTTGAACCGGTAATAGCGAACAATATGATAATGATGACAATTGTGACAAGGAAGATAGATACTGACCTAATCCTGTTGCGAGAATAAAAAGCAACCATTAGCAATGTTGCAAGAGTTATAATTATAGCACTTGGTCTTACCATTGATAAAACGATAGATATCATGATTAGAAAGATATATGATCTTGTTCTTCTTTCTATGATAGTCTTTATAAATAGATAAAGCAATGCTGTTGCTATAGATATACCCAAACTATCACTCAAGATATAATTGTCCCACCTAAATATCTCCCACCACCCTAAATAAATAATAGCACCTTGTATGGAAATCGTCTTCTCCGAATACAGCAATACAATTGATTTATAGATAAACACAGCACTTAAAAGACTGATGGCCATTTGTGCGTAAACTATACACAATCTGTTATACTCAAACAGCCGAATAAATATGCTTAAAAAAGCTGGATACCCAATATAATATAAACGAAAAACATTGCTCCGAACAAATAACAAAGGGCTATCGATAAACGCTTCAGCTTGACTAATATAAAAAGGCGTATCACCAGCACCATGTAGCCCTTCTCTGAAGCAGTACAGTATTCTGATACCTACAGTAGCCAATAGGATTGATAGATGGAATTTATACTTCTTCACAACTCGCTCTAAATAGCCGATGAAATACACCATTAATATTTTACACCTCAAATAGCGTTAACAGCGCCGATAAATTAACCAATAGATCAGGAAAAACTATAATAATGAGGTAGTGCCGCGCCAATTGTGTAAACCCATCAACCATAAAGAAGCGCCCAGCCAGGAAACCACCCGCCGCAGCGGAAGTAGGTTCTCGGAGCCAGAGGCCCGTTCCCCCCTGTGTCACAGCCAGAACGCAGTCCCGAGCGAAGCGAGCTTGGTCTTGACTGCGTGGCGGGAAACCGCTACGCTGGA
>BNUH01000154.1 GCA_025997215.1 Clostridia bacterium | reverse complement strand
GCAGAAAGACAGGAATTTGTATCACCTAGTATGAGCAAAGCATCCGGCTGTATCTCTAAAAGTAGTTCATACGATTTTGCAATTATGTTGCCAATAGTTTCCCCTAAATTGTCGCCGACAGATTCAAGAAAAAAATCAGGTTTGCGGATATGTAAGTCATCGAAGAAGACCTGATTCAATTCATAATCGTAGTTTTGACACGTATGAACCAAAATATGATTGAAATACATGTCACATTTCTTTATAATTTCGGATAAGCGAATAACCTCCGGTCTTGTGCCAACAATAGTTACGAGTTTCAACATACCACCTCGAAGAATGTATCCGGTTTTTGAGGAGAGAAACATTCATTCGCCCACATAAGTGTAACGAGATCTTCACTGGAGGATAAGTTGTTGATGCTGTGGGTATAGCCTGGGATCATTTCGACAACCTGTAGTTTTTCTCCATTTACGTAGTAATCCATTACCTCATCACTGCCAATCTTACGCATTTGGATTAAAGCGTCACCTTTTACCACAATGAATTTCTCGTTCTTGCTTTGATGCCAATGATTTCCCTTCGTTATACCTGGTGAAGAAATATTTATACTGAACTGGCCGCGGTCCGGAGTACGGATAATTTCCGTAAAACTACCCCTATGGTCACAATTCATATGAAGGTCATACACAACTTTATCAGGTGGAAGATATGATAGCCATGTACTATAGAGTTTACTTACTAAGGGATCGGTGAAATTTGGTACTCCCAGCGATTTTCGAACGTCATCGAAACCCTTGACCGTATCGGCTATAAATCCAAGCGTTGTTTCATAATGGAGCGGTACTCGACAAAAGGCACCTTCCTGTGTTTCACACCCATTTAGCGCACGGATCATCTCATCTATTAGATCGTCTATATAAACAATATCCATCTCGACTGCGGGATCGTTAACTTGAATCGGTAGATTATGTGTCGTATTATAGCAAAACGTAGCGATCGCTGAATTATAGTTAGGACGGCACCACTTTCCAAATATGTTCGGGAAGCGATAGACAAGAACTTTTGCACCTGTTTCTCTTGCATATTCAAGGGAAATATCTTCACATGCCTTTTTACTCTTTCCATATTCCGAATCTTTAAATCTCCCAGATAAGCTTGCTTGTATCGAACTCGCAATCATGATCGGGCATCTATTATTATATTTACGCAGAGTATCTAAGAGCGTAGTAGTAAAGCCACAATTTCCTGCAAAGAAGTCGGATGCTGAAATCGGGCGATTAACACCAGCGAAATTAAACACAAAGTCGCAATCCATACAATATGAGTCTAAATCTGTTTGGGTATTTTCTACATCGTACAAATAGATCCTTATTTCGTTTGCTGAACTGATTTTTTGTGTATTAACTTTACCATCTCTAATTGCTTCAAGGGTTACGATTAAGTTTCTACCTACAAAACCGTTCGCACCAGTTATGAGTATATTCAATTTTAAATACCTACGCCTTCTCGATTGTGTGCTTTTAAAGCATTTTGTACATATTCAGTGGTAAGGATTTTCTTGATTGTACCTTCTAAGTCCAAACGTTGGGTATTATGGCTAGTATACGCTTCATCAGCCATCGTGTGAACTTCACCCGTGACTATGTACTTGTCATAATTAAGATCGCGATTATCCGCTGATACACGGTAGTATTGTCCCATATCTTCTGAACGTAATCTTTCTTCGCATGTCATAAGTGTCTCAAATAATTTCTCACCATGACGCGTGCCTATTATATTTGTGCCCGTATTTCCAAATAAACTCTGAACCGCCTTTGCTAAATCGCCGATAGTTGCTGCATCTGCTTTTTGAATGAATAAATCACCTGGGTTTGCATGTTCAAACGCAAACTGGACTAACTCTACTGCTTCATCTAAGTTCATCATGAACCTTGTCATATCGGGATCTGTCATCGTGATTGGTAAACTATTTTTAATTTGTTCTATAAACAGTGGAATAACACTTCCACGACTACACATTACGTTGCCATATCTAGTGCAGCAAATGACTATATTTCCACGCTCAGCAGCAACGCGTGCGTTTGCTCTTATTACATGCTCCATCATAGCTTTGGATGTACCCATGGCATTAATAGGATACGCTGCTTTATCTGTCGAAAGGCATACAACGCGCTTTACGTCAGCTTCAATAGCTGCATGAAGAACGTTATCGGTACCTTCAATGTTGGTTCTTACAGCTTCCATGGGAAAAAATTCACACGTTGGAACCTGTTTAAGCGCAGCTGCATGGAAAATATAGTCTACTCCAACCATTGCATCACGAACAGATTGTATATTACGGACATCACCAATATAGAATTTGACTTTATGTATATTCTCAGGATATTTTATCTGCAAATCATGACGCATATCATCTTGCTTCTTTTCATCTCGTGAAAATATACGGATTTCTTTTATGTTAGTTTTTACAAAGCTATGGAGCACTTCTTGCCCGAAGGAGCCTGTGCCTCCCGTAATTAAGAGTGTCTTATCAATAAACAAATTGTCCAAACTTTATCCCTCATCTTATATTTACACATTCTTTGCTTATTAGCCTACGCAAAACGGCTAACTGACTAGTTACCAGTAAATCCCTTTATGTTTACCCTTATATCCATAATAGTTTTTTAATGCATTATCCTTCTCTTCACCATATAAATTTCCAAGATGTATAGACTCTGTTCTAATCTTCAAATAGTAATCTTCTAACGTCTTAATCACTCTTGCAGGTACACCTACAGAGACGGAATCATTCGGAATGTCCTTTGTCACAACTGCACCTGCACCTATTACTACATTGTTACCCACATTCACACCTGGTAACAATATCACATTGTTTCCTATATATACATTGTCACCAATTGTTATAGGTTTCGTTATTTCAAGGTCAGGTATTTTATCTCTAAACAACAAGACCCCTCCATCATGTGTTATAAACTTGACACCATCTGTGATATGAACAGCTTTTCCAAGTTTTATGATCCAAGGCTCTGAGCCCCACGAGACCTTTCCATATATCTTAACATCTCTTTGTACAAAATTTACACCGATTTTTGCTGCATATTTGACAGATCCAAAAAGAATGTAATACACTTTATGCTTAAATGTTCTATAGGTTTTCCGAATGAACTTAATATTCATTATTATAACAGCCTTATATTCTTCTTTTCTATTTAGCTAAATAAAGTTCTTTATTGAATTAATGTAGTTCTGGTAGCAAAAAGAACTATTATATTTGCACATATTCTTCATATCTATTAACTCGCTGTCACTCATACTCAAAGACCTAATTATATTATTTTTAAACGCATTTTTGTCCACGCCACTAGACAAAAATGACTGCTTTTCGGTTAAGTATTTTGCAATATCACCGCTAACGTCATTCGCTATTATGGGTACACCGTAGCGTACTGCTTCCATGATCTTTGTGGGGAAACCTGCTTTTGAAACTTTAGTATTAGGACGAAACATTATGAAAAAATCAACTTCTTGCAATGCATTCGTAACCTCTTGTCTGCTCACGACACCATGTATTCTAATTTGCGCTCTGCTACACTCATTAATTATATTATTGCCATAAACTACAACTAATTGTTGGACTGTAAAGCCGTATAAGTCAAGTATGCATTTGTATCCAGCTTTACCTATAGAGATAAAAATGTCTATTAAGGTTTTTACATCTTCTTTGAAAAACTTATAACCTGGATTTCCTGCAAACATATAAATACGTGTTCTATGGGTTGCATATGATATATCTTTAGGAGCGGTGGCATCAAAAGATAGAGGATCGATAAAGGGGATAAGTAGAGGCTTCTTTCGAATATAGAAATTGTATAGATAGCTAGAACAGCAAATAATTTTGTCGGCACAATTATTTAAAAGCCGCATTTTGAATTCATTGACTATTTTGCGACCTATATTTAACACATTAATTGGTCGTTCCATTCTATACCATTCAGTTAGATCCAATATCAATCTGTATCTAAATTTTTTACGTACAATTAAAGCAAGCAGCAAATCAATTGTATTTGGATTATACATCAGTAAATCTACTGTACCCCACCGTTCTTTGCAAAATCGCATAGCAGAAATTATACTATCAAATAAAAATCTATTGTAATGTTCTAAACCATCTATCTCTTCTTCGTTTTTTTCACAACTTAATCTGCAAAAGACAGCTATGGTATAATCGAGTGATAAAAGTGCTTTTGCAATTCCTATAGTCCTAACGGAAGCCGGATCATATGGTGCTATAAATTTTCCCCAAATTACGATTCGATTAGCCATGGTTAATAATAGTTGATATTGTATTTCTCCCCACTGGCCTTACAACACTGTGATCCGGTATAACATTATTAATAACACATGAAGCACCTATCACCGATCCAGTTCCAATTTTCGCATTCTTTAGTATAATTACATTACTCGCAATCCAACAATTATCACCTATAGTTACTTCGCCTACAGAATAGCCTTGATCCTTAATATTCTTATCACATAAAGCGAATCTATGATTGTGATCATAGATTTTCACATTTTCACCAAATATGCAGTCTGACCCTATTTTCGTTATTCCATGCACATTGATAGAACAATAATTGTTAAAAGAGCAATTTCGCAATACATTTTGGATCATGACTGTGGAGAGTATGTGTAATTACACCCATTTAACGCATGCGTGCACGATATTGTAGCTCAAGCAACATGCTTTGTATCAACATCGAATCATGAAGGAATA
>BNUH01000153.1 GCA_025997215.1 Clostridia bacterium | reverse complement strand
AACGACGTGATGACCGTCCAGCTGGAATCGAACGTCAAACCGTCCGTGGAATTCTTGCGGGCTATCATGAATCCCTTTATCGACGAAGTGGTCGAAGAAGCCCCGCTCCACTGAATGGTTATCTGCTCATCAACGAATGTTGGGGGTGATGCGGTTACAGTTATCGGTCCGAGCGGGATCGTGTTCCTTCTTACCACATTCGTTTCGATCCAGCCGCTGTAGTAGTTAGCGCCCGCCGAGCCTTGCGTCCTGATACGGTATTTCCGGTAGTAGCCTCGCGTCGATGGCATGCCAACCGTTGTGCTGCCTGATGTGGCGGTAGACGCGACTGTCTTCAGAGCCGTCCATGACCCGTAACTGGAACCGTTTGACGATTCGGCGTATTGGATTTCATACCCCGTTATGGTGTTACTCGTGCCTGCTTTAGCGCCGCTGAAGCTGAGTGTTGGATCGCTTTCAACCACAGTAGGACTGACGGATGCGGATGTGGGTGCGCCACAAGCGTCGGGAAGCTGATACGATATAACGATGGATACCTGGTTGCTGGTCGATAACGTGCAGATGATAAGTCCCGATGCCCCGCTATTGCCAGAGAACCGGAACGACTGCGTACCACCAGTAAACGCCATGGTCTGTGCAATCGCCGAGGGGATACCCAGTTCAAACGATTCGGTTCGTGTGCCCGTTGCGGAGAAGACACAGCTGGAAGCCAGAGATTCATAATAGCCACTGGACGAATTGTACAACATCGGCGAGAACCCGACCGCGCGGCTGCTGACGCTGGCAGACAGCGTGAGCGTTGCGCCTGTCAGAGTGGCTCCAGCAGGCGCGAGGCCGCTCGACAACGAGAGGTTCATGATATTGGTTGTCTGGCCTGAAATGACCTGCATGCTGGATGTGGGGTATCCTTGGTATGTTACAGTTCCGTTCGCCACGCCAGTTGCCCTCCAGTATTATTGATAAACCGCGCTGACGAGTGAGTTAATAAGGCCACATAGCACAGGGTTCGTTCGGGTATCGGTTATGTTTTCAGATGGAATAGTTATCACCCCAGCCGGAACGAGTACATCAGCGATGCCCAGCTCATAGGTCGAGGAATTGCGCATCAGCGAGGGAGCGGTGGGCTGGGGATTCGGCGCACCAAGTAGGATGGCGATGGTCATCAGCCTGTCGGGTAAGCTCCAGCGAACGACGACACGGTCAATACGCGGGTTCGCGCCATGTGCCGTAGCGAGCGTTAATTCCAGCGGCGACGTGTTCACTAAAAGGTACCTTTGCTTCGGCCAGATTCGCGCGGTAGTATTCCTGCCGGACCTTTTCCTCAAGCTCCACCACCCTGGACGGTGAAGCATTTGTGGCGTCGGTCGTTTGCTTTGAGTTTTCAGCTAAGCCCATTGTAGCCATGCGCGCGGCCCTGAGGCTGATCTTACCGGAATCAACCCCGCGTATAGTTTCATCGGGAGCGTGATTAACGAGGTTAACAATTTTGGCGATTCTGTCACGTGAGACGCGCATTTTGGCGGCGACATCGAATTCTACTTCCTTGTATACACGTTCGCGGGCGAGCGCGTCCCGGCACTCCTGCCGCCGATTCTCTCTGTATACGGCGGTCAACGTTTTATATAGCGTATACAGGTCATACACCGTAACCCGCCCCGCCAGGCTATGCTCTGAAACGACCTGATCCATAACGTGCCTGGCTTGGCCGGAGTCATACACCTGAGCCATAACCTCGGCCATGCTTATTTCTTTCGCGGCCAAATAACGCTTATTCCCGTCAAGCATCAGATAGTCGCCGCTGCTCAGGCGCATGACTTTAACAGGCGATTTCATGCCGCTGTCGATAATATCCAGCGCCAGCGCGACGATCGACTCATCCCGAATGTCTGTCGGGCGGCAGACGCGGATATACGTTATAGGTATTGATATGTCAGCAGTATCCGTCTCTTCGGAGAGGGCGGCGATTGTATTTTCGACCCTTTGGACGCTTTGAGTCCCACTCAATTCTTTATATGCCGTCTTCACAGACTTCTCCCCACAATCCATCTGTCTGATTAACTCAGGCGTCGCGCGCCGCGCGATGTATCGAACCATGTGTATTGTATTCACTCCCAGACCCAGCCGCTTCGCGGCCTGTATATCCAGCTCTGCCCGGCTATGTGTGCGTTCTTGCTTCCCACATTCCCGTTCTCTGTATATAACGATGAGCAGCTGCCAGTATTTCATAATGTCCGCAACAGTCAGACGACCTCGGCGCTTCTTCTGGAAAATATCTACACTGAGTCTACGTGATACCTCTTCAGGCGCCATGACTGACGCGTCGACGTGCGTCATGGCGCGCTGAATAACGCTGTCGTCCAGCTGCAGATACTCTCCATTCGACAGCGCCATCACCTTACCAGGCCGAGGGCTGTTTTTCTTCCTGTTAGCGTGTTTCGCGGAGTTATCACAATACACGGGCAAGCGTCGTATCTTCTCAACGGCGATCCTGGTATTAACTGGCAATGTCCATCACCAGCTTCTTTCTGCCGCCGTGCAGACTGTCGTTATAGCGCTGAACCAGGGCTTTACAGAACGCGAGGCTGTTCGACGCGCCGCCCCGATACATCTGGTATATCTGATTCAGCTGCGCAAACTGCACGTTCGCGAACCGCTCGGAAAAGTCCAGCGTGCCGAATCTGAACACGAACTCCGCTATCCCCATCAGACACTCACTCCTCGTCACGAACTCATGCCCGCCCCACGTCTCGCGGATCACCATCAGCGTTTTGTCCAGGATCGGCCCGCCATACCTGCGGTAGATCTGCATGACCGTATGCACGGCGGTCAGCCTGTCCGCGTTCTTGGCGGAGCCGCTCATTGAGAAGGCGTGCTTCTTTATGATGACATCAATTTCTATGCACACGGGATCACGAGCGACCAGCCCAGCCCTGAACTTGTCGTAACTGGACAGCCTGCGGGTGTTTTCTCCCTGTTTGCGGAAATAGTCCGCCTCCTCCTCAGCGGTCAGACCCAGCAGTATCATCGCGGGGCATACTGATATACTCAATTTGCGCATAGCGGCGACTCGGTTCCCGCCGTCGATCAGGAATAGCTTGCCCATCCGTTCTGACACGATAATGATCCCCGCCTTGATGGGATCGAAATTGCGGGCGATCTTCTCGACATGCCTGTCGCATGTGGGGCGTTGGTATTCGCCCATTTCCAGCGTATTGATGTCGACCTGGCCGATCTTCATTCCCTTTGCCGAGCGCATGATGTGGTGGGTGGGATTATCGAACCCCTCGCGCTCGTCAGGCCGTTCCACACGCATGATGTCTGAATATTCAACATCATTCATTTTCAGCGCCCCCTTCGCAGCCCAGCGGCACGGCCTCGTCCAGGCAGAACGCGACCATTCTGACGCGTGGGGCGTATGCGCCCAATACCTTATAACTCTCGTTCCGGTTCCAGCGCATACGCAATATGACCGCATCCGTAAACGCCCGACGCTGGAACACATACCCGCTCGCCTCGCCGTCAGCGTTCGTCCCGCTCACCCGCTCCAGCGCGAACGAGTCCCTCACCTTTGTCGATGTACCGTTGATGAGCAGGATGCGGTTCCCATTATCCCATAAAAACTGAATATACTGCTTGCCTCCCAGCAGATTGATCGTCGCTTTGTTGATAAACAGTCTGTTACTCCACAGCTCGAACCGCAGCGCCGGACGGTTAGGCATCACGCGTCACCCCTTCCGGCTTATCCATGGGCTTGTCGGGCGTATAGTATTGCCGAGTGATAATATCGCTGGCGGTGGGGACCGCGCCGGATATGCGCGGCATAGTTGAGCCACTCTCACCATCCTTGCGTGTCATTATGTAGTAGTCATCAAGGTTTACTTCATAGGTGGCTTTATGCTCGCAGTAGAGCGTGCCAAAAGAATTGCGCCAGTCCATGGGGTATACCCGATGCAGCTTGCGCTTAACCTTGCCGTCGTCGCTTGCGACCTCCTCGGAGATAACCATCTCAACCTCGTGCAGGTTGAACACAATCAGCTGTTTGCCGTCCAGAATCTGATACACGGCCATCGACTTGTACCGGCTCTCGGACCGCCATTCCATGAAGTCAAACAGCTTGAAACACAGCAGCCTGGCCGTGATGCCCTTGGGCTGGGCCTTGCCGTTCTTGCATGTGCTCCACTGCAGCGCGTCCTTATCGAACCGTCCGCAAGGCAGGATGATGATCCGCCTCTTGTTCCGGTCGAACAGCATCTGCACATACTCGACGTCGGGCATCAGCCGAACGCACGACGCGCTGAATGCGAGCCGGTCATTGTTCAGTGTGATCTTGGGCCTGAACATGGGCGAGAGGAATTCCGCGCGGACGACGTCGCAATTGTCGATCTCGTTAATAGCGTCCAGCCCGCCTTCGGGATGGGTGTCCCGATCTATATAGTCGTGATTTATGTCATCCAGCATACCGCACCCCCAAATTATCCAGATATTCTCTCAGTTCCGTTTCCGTCCTGGGCGACGGGTTCGCGTCGTAGCCTGTAATGGGCAGGGCCGGCGCTGAAATGTCCAGCCGCTCGAGTGTCCGAGCAAATGCGCGCCGATTAGCGGCTGCCCATGCCGCGGGATCCGCCCCGATGTCTGAGCGCCAGCGCGCCGCCTGTTTGGGCCCGCCCACGCGTCGGATAATCGTTTTCTTTTGATCCGTATCATTGGATTTCACCTCCGCTTCATATATCAAATATTCTGGATCGTTCATGTCGAATAGCAATGCGTGTTCACCGTCCTGTTCATAGTGTTCAGCTGTTACCTTGTA
>BNUH01000152.1 GCA_025997215.1 Clostridia bacterium | reverse complement strand
CTGGACTCGTTAATCAGTTATCGGGTTCAGCTTTACGATGATCAGGGTATCGACCTGCCTTTTGACCAATTCGTTCTCTCAAATGCTTCTTAATCTATAGTGGAAAATCTTGGCGAGACGGAGTATAGCTGCATCAGGTTGATATATATTATTAGAGTTGTATTCTATTTCCATATAAACCTTACCCATTAGGATCTTGCTTCTGTTATAACGATCTACGATTCGCAACCATTTGCCATCGTCGAACTTATATAATGAGCTCGGATTATTCTTTTCATAATCCTTGAAAGAATCTTCTATTGATTTTCGTTCTACTGCGTCATCTAGTTCGGTAACGGCTATTTGAATATGCTCTCCTTTGGTATTAGGATGCTACTCTTATGTAAGCACGAACGGAAAACGAATGGGAGCGGGTGTATCCTGCCTGAACCTTACCCAGCCATTTCTGGCTGGGTTATTTTTTATGCAAAAATACATTAAAACGACCGTTACGATGACCAATATTTCAGCACTTTAACAAGGACAATTCAACCTATAATTAATCCTCAATAGTCCACGATAATCCTCATTAGTCCTCATGCGATATTTGTCAAATCCATTCGACATTAATCTTTCCTCAACCTGCACCTAATTTGCACCTAACCAGAGTAGATGTAAATAAGGATGTTTACAGAGTAAAAAAACCAACGCCCTTGAAGTGAATATCTACCCGATGGGTCTTGCTTCTGCTGTATTTCGCCCCAACAGGTTCATGCACCTCGATCTTTTCGATTAGGTGAATTAGCATTTCACGGGTAAGAACAGTCTGCGGTGAATCGTATTCCCTAAGTAGTGAGGCGAAATATTCCACTCCGCTGCGGCGTTCGGATTTTCGTGTTTGTTCTTGCTCCCATTCCGCAATTCGCCCGTCTAACTGTTTCTGCTCAGCTTGATACCCTTTATATAACTGAACAAATGTTTCATCAGTTATTACCTCCAATGCGTTTTGCTCAACAACCTTCTTAATTATCGCGCTCAATTCATTAAGTCTGCGTTTTTCCTTGACCATCTTCTTGGTAGGTTCGCTTGTCGGCTCTAGTGCTTGTATTGCTTGATTTACAACTGTAATACTAGGACTGAGCTGCACGCCACAACCACTTCGCTCACCTAAGTTATGTCGCAATAATTATATTTGACGATTGCTTTACCAATGGGATTGTGTTAGAATGGGTGTGGTGGATGAATGGTATAATGAGTTATGAGGAGATAAGAGAGTGGCAAATGAGCACGAAGACCTCTTAATGCAGGAGTTTCAAGACGATGGCCAAGCGCTACCGCCTCTTGCTGATGTCGTTTTCGGTGATATGCTCGCCAATGAACAGGATGCTGGCCTCGCTGCCTTTGTATTGATAAATGCCGTCTTACTCGACAGTGGTGATAAGTTAATAAGTAGGATTGTGAAACTAAATCCACAAAGAGTTGACCTATCTGCCACTGAACGTGGTTATAGAGTAGATATTGAAGCAATATCTGAGGATAATGCCATAACCATATTTGAGTTACAACTCGGTTCACTGATGGTTATGAATGAGAGAGCACTTATACTAGGACAGAAGGCATTGAGCAGAAATGCACAGCGCGGTCAGGATTGGCGTGAGGTAGCCCAAGACATGCCAAGAGTGATTGCGATAAATATTATGGATTTCAATCTGCGCAAGACTGGCAAGAATTTCCATCAGGTAGCAGAGTTCGTATACCGCGAAAAACCACGCGAGGTGGCTGTTGATCTGATGGTAGTTCATGACATACAACTACCACGGTTTAGGAAAGCTCAGATCAATTATAAGAATCCATTGCATTGCATCCTAAAGGCGCTGGTAGATGCGCAGGACAAGAGGTTGACGCTGAAGGAGGTTGTCGATGTGAACAATCAACTAGCTAGATATGCGGCGAAAAGTCCAGGCTTCCAGCAGTTAATAGATAGGCATCAGCTAGTTAATGCCAGTCCTCAGGCAAGGCAAAACTATTTCGTTTGGGCGAACGATCAAATGCTGTACACTCGTGAGATAGTTAAGCAGAGAGAGGAAGCTGCAGCTGAAGCTAAGGTTGAGGGGATCGAGGAAGGGATAGGGATTGGCAGGACTGAAGGGATAGGGATTGGCGAGCAGAGAGGTCGCGTAAGTGCTGCCACAGATGCCATCAAGAGGGGCTTATTGGATACTGTTATGGTATCAGCAATAGGTGGGTTCAGTGAGGATCGGGCAAGAGAGCTAATAGCTCAATATGCCCAAAAATAGAAATATCAACCACGTAGGCTGGCAGAAAACGAGCCGTCCTTGTTGGGCGGCTTTTCTATAATGGTTATGGTCGCTTTTATGCGTTTATGCGAACATAACCTAAGCCTTACTTATTCGGGATGGTTATGAATGATTATACAGCCTACATACTTTTATGCATTACTAGTCTATTGTTACGGCCGCCGCAAAATGACCCGCATCTGCTGGATGGCCATGACCAGGAATTGCAGAACGACTCTTATTTCAGCATCACCATAATTTCCTTCAACCTTTAAAAAAGAAGCTTCCTGTGTCCATACCTAACAATCTTTTGGCTTCCATAGCAGCACAGTGGAACTCCCATCCTTCGTCATAAGCATTCTCTTCGTAGGACTCCATCTGTTTCAGGACTTCCTCATATATTTTCTTTTTAGTTCCTTCGGCATGATTGCCATTCTCAGCTGCAAACAACACCCTATGTGCATTATTAGCTATTCTTGTTTCTCGCTCAAAAGCTGCGCTACGACGATTTATCTCATGCACGCCTGGAAAATAGGTAATTCCGTTTGTGCAGCTTCTATTGCCTCAGATCCTTGTTCCGTCCAGATACAGAGATCATAGAAAATAGTAGAATCACATTGAGAATAATGAACCATTATATCCAAGAGCTTATCCTTAGATAACTGCTTGGACAGATCAGCTCGAAGGCACTCAAACTGGTTTAACTCTTCATGCTCTTTCATGACAACCACCTCTTTTTAGCGATAACTCTTAATTTCGACACTCTCACCCATTTTCCTCCACCCTCAATAATTATACCTCTTACCCCTGGTAAATTATATGATCATCTATAACTTAACAGTCATGGATGGTATAAAGGTTATGACCACTATAATGCACTTTTGCAACCAGAGGCGTCTATTCCTCACTTCCTCCTTCCGCTTTTATTGTCTTTCTTAACCCAATCAGGTACATTTCCGCTGAAAGGCATTAAGTCGGTAGGCTCATAATGCCTTTCTATAGCTTTTTGCATCAGCCACAGTCTGTACTTATCCCTGTCATACCCGTATATCTCAGCTTTCTCAAGTAACTGCTCCCATAACTCTTTTTTCGTATATTCCATTTGGTCAAAAACCTTATCATTAATAACTATCCGCTTTCCCTTCCCCTTAGTATCCAATTCCTTAACAGTGCCTGTCGGCTTCGTCATTTTAACAAATCTGAGATCAGGGAAAAGGCGTGTTTTCTTATCGTAAAATCCATGGCATTCCATTGGACAGACATCATTGCAGAAAGCAATATGTGTCAGCCATGTATCTCTTGCCACTTCCATGAGCTGTAAGTTTTGTTCTTCGTTATTCTCAAGATAGTATTGCCGAACAAACCCTTCTTCGATAGCAACAGAGTTACCAAACTTATATACCATCCGGCCAATCATCTTGGCGAAGTATTCGGCAAATCGCGCTACATCCAGTTGGTTGTGCTGCTTTCGATACCAATCCAGCTTCGGATTCGTCATATATTCATATTCGATACTAATCGCCAACTCATAAGCATACCAGTTAATGTTAGTCCTAAATGCTTCATCGGAGTTGAACCAAGTTGGTTGCACTAAAATATCCAAGTCCTATTTGTTTGACACCTCCATCTTGACTATAATTCATTCAATGGCTTATTCGACACTATCCTCAGCTTTCCTCCATACCCTTCATAATTCTTGGTGATAGTCGTAAACAGGGTTGACGATACTTAATCGCGAAAGATAACGCAGAAAAACCACAATATACAGCATGGCATTGATTACTATCTTGCTACCAGTGGTATAAGGTTGATGAGGCAAGTTGATATCAACACTTGTTACGACTATCACCTAATTCTTTGCCACCCCTCCTCCCCTATCCCGTTATCACGAGCTAACCGGATCGCCTCCCTTACCACTGGATAGGCACCGAGATAAGCGTTTATATCTACAAAACTATTATGATGGGTAAGTCCGGCCAGGTCGTAGAGCAGGTCGATCTCTTCAATTTCATATAGTTCTATAATCTTCTCTAAGTGAGCATTTGGCGCATTACGTTTACCGTTCTCAATATCAGTTAGATAACTATGAGCGATCCCCAACTCATCAGCAGCTTCACGAACGTTATAGCCCATATCTTTTCTTACAGATTTAATATATGATCCAAACGTCAATATTAGCCAACTCCTTTATGATTACTTGTATGCGTTTTTGCGACCATAGGGCAATAGCCATTAACTAGCCACCTCAGTTTTCTTACCCGATTCTTGATCATACCAATTGTCATTCCAGCTATCTCTGTCTTCATAACTATTAATGACCCAGCATAAACAATAACAGATACTCCAACCAGCCCTACTAACGAAACCAGACAGCCTGTTCAAAATCTTCTCAAAAGGAGAGCAATGGTAGTGCCGCGCCAATTGTGTAAACCCATCAACCATAAAGAAGCGCCCAGCCAGGAAAGCACCCGCCGCAGCGGAAGTTGGTTCTCGGAGCCAGAGGCCCGTTCCCCCCTGTGTCACAGCCAGAACG
>BNUH01000151.1 GCA_025997215.1 Clostridia bacterium | reverse complement strand
TCTGGCTGTGGTGCAGGGGGGAACGGGCCTCTGGCTCCGAGAACCAACTTCCGCTGCGGCGGGTGCTTTCCTGGCTGGGCGCTTCTTTATGGTTGATGGGTTTACACAATTGGCGCGGCACTACCGAAGGCACGGTGGGCAATATCTCCACCCATATTCTCGCTGCGATCCGCAATGAGCGCTTCTTCTCCCTGCATGGACTCAATCACGCCATTATATCATGGCGCTGCGTCCGGTCAATGTATCATTGATGATCATATAGTCGGGCTTATTGTCGAGAACGAATTAAGCAGAGGTGTCGCTGATGAAATGTGCTAACGCTAAGATCCCCATCACCTTGCTCAGGCAGACTATTACTGTCCTTGAAAATTTGTACTTGTACGATGCTACTCTCAACCTTGCTCCAGACTTTATCTCGTTTTTTGAGTCGGTTCTTTGGGACCTCCAACAGAAAGCTCAATCTTTGGATTTACGTGATGCTTATTCTAAAATGGTTGCTGCTACTTCTGATGATGCGCGCCTTGTCACCAGAATTGACTACCTTCGTCTTAAAAATGTCATTGACTCCTACAAACTCAATCCTCCCTTCTAATTCCCTTCTCTTGCTGTTTACCGGGCGTTTACGCCCGGTTTTTCGTGCGCGTGTACGCGCTCGTCTTCCTCTCCGATTTCCCTCCACCTTGGCTTTTATTCCAGCAACTTCTGGTCATGGTCATCCAGCAGATGCGGGTCATTTTGCGGCGGCAGTAACATTAATACTTCACCAGACAGATCATATAGTTTCTTTAGAAACATTAACTTAAACATTATCTCTGGTTCAGTTGCTGGACGCCAATAATGCTCATAGTATTGCTGTTTTAAGCATTGGATTAACAAATGTAAAATCTATCGCATTCTTAATGCGACGTAACAAGTGATCTTGTGGTATAACCTTATCGTAAAGATCACTGTACTGACTTATCCGTATTTGTCCGTTGCGTAACATACTGATTACTTCCATAATTACTATCTATAGTGTACTCCTTTATACATTAGCTGTCAATAGGCAATTTTATATGTTTTCAGTTATGATTTTATAATTGCATTTTTCAGTGTCTTCTCTAGGAGCGTTCTGACATTTGAAACTAGAATTATACGTCCGATGGGTTAAAGACGCGCGGCAGGGCTGTGAGTGCCCTTAAAACGCATCCTGCTTCCACCGGTAGTATCTGCAAATTGACTGTGCTACTATATGATCTACTTTCAAATGCCTAAACAGTTATGTTGCCATATGCTTATAATTGCTTATCAGTAGTATGTGTTTTATAAACATCATTATACGGCAGTCAAATTGTTATAATTAGATACGTTATTCTTTATGTGCAATTGAATGCATATTATGCAAAACTACAGCGTGGGCAAAACGCAGCCTTCGACGCTCCCCGCCAAAAATTCTTAGGCGTTACGCCTGCGCATTCAAAGGCAGTTTGTAGGCCTTCACACCACGTTATAGACGCCTAACCATACGGTTATGATGGTTATAACGAAACGACCCTTCCACCCACCTTGGAATGCAATACAAAGCCGATGCGGAAAGATGGATCAGCACAAGACCAGCCTAACACATACCCTCTATGATTTATATCTCTATAACAATATTTAGCGATTGTATTTCACCGTCGATTATGTTAGAATGATTGTGGGAAACGAATGGGCTGAATTCATGATGGGGGTAAACTAAGCGTGGCAGAGAACAAGATCGAATCAACAATCGTCAAGGCTTTCAATGCCATAGACTTTGACGAGACATTCGATATCGACAAGTTAGACATCACGTCTGATCTTGTCTTTTCTGCTGTGATTTTATACTACCCAGCCATAGCTATTGATCTGATTAAGCTGGTCTATCCTCATCTGAATATATCAAAAATTATTTATGTTTACGAAACTGTTGATGAATCCACTGGTAAAGTAATCAAGAGAGAGAAACAGAGTTTGACACCTGTTGAGATTCAACAGGTGCTGATGAATACAGCTTCAACCAGAGGCGTTCGGCTGGATGTATATATTGACGACGGCCAGAACATCATAAACGTTGAGATGCAAGCAGTAGTAGAGCCATTCCTCGAACAACGATTCCGTGTGTTATCCGCTATGAGCGACGGCGTACAGCTTCGTCGAGGTGCTACTTATGATCAACTACGCGACTTATATATTATATTCTTTTATAAACATGACCCGACTAATGAGAAGCGGTATAGGTATGAGCGCGTAACTGTATATGAGCACAATAGGGATAGAAATATAGATACCCACAAGCATGAAGTAATACTATTCACCGGCGGAGTAAACGGCGCAGATGCTGTTACGCCAGATTTGATTGAACTGCTAAAGTATTTCAACAATCCGAAGTCTTATCCAGTGGGTGAGACTAAGCTTGATGTGATAAAGAAACTGGCATCGGCAGTTGATAAGATTAAAGACATCTCTGAATGGAGGGATTATGTAATGACAATCCTGGTAAAGCAGAGACAGGCTGAATTGAAGGGAATCGAGATCGGCAGGACTGAAGGGATAGGGATTGGCAGGACTGAAGGCATAGGGATTGGCAGGACTGAGGGCATAGGGATTGGCGAGCAGAGAGGGCTGGAGAAAGCTGCGCTCAATGCCATCAGAAGTGGTATCCATCAACCAGCTGTAGTGGCTGCAATCGGAGATATTACCTTTAATCGTGCTGCGGAGCTAATAGCTCAATATGCCCCAAAATGAGTATGAGCCGCTCTGATGAAGGGCGGCTTTAGAAATGACCTCACTATTCAGTTTTCACTATTTGGTTATTAGACTATTAAGTTTGATCTTTATTGCATACGGCACTATCATGGCGCACAGCACTTGCGAAAAAGTGCGCTGCGCCACTATCCCCTAGAATTTGACAAATAGCCTCATATTGTGCAAAATACTCAGGCCAGATTTAACGGTCTGAGTATTTTTTCGCCCGAAGGAGGATGTTTATTGTTTGATTACTATCCAATAGGTTTACTAAGTGGCTATCGGATTTTTCTGTCATTCAATGGCGCAGTTTTTTCGCAAGTATGATGCGCCGCCACACTGTTAACTAGGCTGGCTTCTTTGCGAATCTAACGATTGAATAATTGTTCAATTAATCAGCGATGAGGCACTACCTAACTTCTGACTGCAGTAGTTTTATTATGGTTCTATAAAGTTACCAAATACGGAAGATTACAGGATTACTCGAACTATTTGGTTGCATATATATGGCGCCCTGCCTCTTTAGCGGCTATGCAAGGATATTTTTGTAAATTAGTTCGCATTTCGCTCATAAGTGCCTTTTTTGTTCTTCTTTATCCATAATCCCGATTTTGACTTTTTTAGAAGATTTACTGTGCTATCCGGCTCATCATAGTGTTCTTTGAATGGTGCCTCTAGTTCATCTATTGCTGAAAACAGTTCCTCAGTCTTGTCAGAAAATCGGGCATATTCATCATCTCGCAAAATGTTAAACAAGTATGTCTGATCATTAAGTTTTTCAAGGCAGTTATGATCACAACGCACACAACAGTCAATAATCCTAAGCCAGTTATCTTTGGCAGCTTGCTTTAATAAATCGCTATCACCGAGAAATTCTGGATTCTCTGGAATGATTGATTTTGCAGTTGTGATACAAAAATTGTCAATTTTACGTTTAGACCAATTTCTCCTTATGGAATTATATTTAGAATGCTTTTCGATCGTTTGATGAATCGTTATTGCGTATTAAAATTGAATCCAGTCTCTGTTAGTTTTTTTCTCGAATAACTCTGGATCGATCATCTTGGTGTGTCTAACGCTCCGCTATAAATTTCTGCCAGCATTTCAAGCACATCATCCGGTATGCTTGCTATTATCGGGTTTTCTGCGTAATATGCCTCTGCTTCGCGTACTAACGCTTGGAGATCGTATTCGTCCAAGTAATCTTTGTCTTTTAGTTTCGTTTGTATAACCTCTAGCGTCGATCAATTTTCTGATACATTTTATATTCGCTTCGTTATTCTATGGATATTAGACCGTCTATAATGGTTGCCTGTATACAGTTATTATGCTCACCCGGCCACTTTGATATTCTTACTGCGGTTCTTGATCATGCCAATTGTCATTCCAGCTATCTCTGTCTTCATAACTATTAATGAAACTACATAAATAATCACAGATACTCCAACCAGCCCTACTAATGAAACCAGACAGGTTAACCTGATTAATTCTTCTACACAAATCAGCGTCTTCTAGATATAGAAAAAGCTTGGATTAAAACCGAGGTTGCTGAAAAAGTACCCTCTTTGCATTTGCTCTACACCAATATGCACAAACGGTGCTGAAGAAGCAAATGCAAAACTCTTGTCGTAACTTGCTTTTTTGACACAGTATGGCTATTCTGTCATAGCTATTTCTATGCAAATTTTTCCATTGAGCGACTTTTTCAGCAACCTCTTATTCACACGAGCCTTTCAGTAAATACATCTTTGTGTTACGGAACACTCTGTCATTCATCGGCGTTCTCCCGGTTGAAAACGTAGCCCGCTGCATTGGTGAGAATAGCCCGAAACTCTGCTTTACTTTGGCTAGGTTTTATTCACTCAATCCCAATCGACTTTCCACGAGTGTCATGTTTCGCAGCGGACGATAGAAAGGTGTGCAGTTGATCGCCTTCACCGACGCGGTATGCATTATCAAAAAATGGCTATGCACTTGACGGAACCTAATTGGATAATATACAATCTGATGCATGAAGGAGTATCCGAAGACGTTGATAGAACTTGAAAAAGAGTTCGCAACCGAAGAGCAATGTCGCGCATACCTGTT
>BNUH01000150.1 GCA_025997215.1 Clostridia bacterium | reverse complement strand
CATATTCAAACAGCAAATCTTGTTCCGAACTAATAACAAGTTCGTACAAGCAGTCTTTCTTAAGTAGCTGTGGTATAGCGGTTTCAACTTGCAGAGCCGGTAATGTAATAGGTGGCGGAGATTTTGCGTCTGACAGGATAATTCCTGATGCCGTAAGAGCAATAATAGACAATCGAGTTCTAGTTATTCGCAATCCGTATTCTATTCGCCCTTACCAACACGTTCTAGAACCGTTGTATGTTTATCTCATGATTGCAAAGCAGCAATATGAACAGCCCAAATTACAAGGTTGTTACAATATAGGTCCAGACGAAGAAGGTTGTATCCAAACCGGTGTATTGGCAGAGCGTTTTTACCAAGTGTGGGGCCAGGGTGTTTGCTGGCGTAATGAGAGATCAAACGATATACTTCATGAAGCAAATTACCTGAAACTTGACTGTTCACTGTTAAAAAGCACATTTCATTGGAAACCGAAAATGAGTATTAGTAGAGGTATTGAAAGAGCCGTCGAATGGTATAAAACCTATCTCAATAATGGCAATATAGCAGATATTATGGGACAACAAATAAAGGAGCATCTTGATTGTTAATAAATGAAAAAAGCAAAGCAGAAGGAATAAGCCGTAATCATAGCAAAAGGAAAGGCGGCAAGAATTGTCAGCTAACAATTAATATAGTATGCTCGATAACGTCATTAGCAGTCAATTATGGCATTAATTTTTTCTTAACACCTTTCATCAAAAAACACTTAGGCATTGAAGCTAATGGGTTCATTTCACTTGCGACAACCTTCATTAGTTACATTAATCTGCTTGCGATAGCATTAAATTCGCTAAGCGCGAGGTACATAGCCATTGCTTATCATAAGCAAGACTCGCAAAGTGCTAGTGTATATTTTAGTTCGGTACTTGTTGCGAATATTGTGTTATCAATAATTGTTTTTATTCCAGCCATTACATTAATATTTAGGCTCGATTCATTAATTACTGTTAGTGATAATCTGGTGTATGACGTAAAATTGCAGTTTGTTCTTGTTCTACTTTCATATATAATTACCACGATCGGTACTGTATATACCACTGCAACATTTATAAAAAACAGGCTTGACATCTCATCGATTCGAAACACAATCTCGCTTCTGTTGAGAGCTGCTTTATTAGTTGGATTGTTCACATTGTTCGCACCTCGTATTTGGTATGCTGCTATCGCTAATCTCACTTCATCACTCTTCCTCATAGTTACTAATAAGCGGTTAACACAAAAATATGTTCCTGAAATTAAATATGATAAAAATCTTGTAAAGTTTTCTGCTGTGAAAGAGCTAGTTTCGAATGGCATCTGGCAGTCGGTGTGTAATGCCGGAGTCATCATGAACACTGGTCTCGATCTACTAATAGCGAACATAATGATTGGCGAAACTGCGATGGGCGAAGTAGCAATAGGCAAAAATTTCTCCTCAATCTTCAACACACTTATGGTATCCATTAATAATGCTTTTCGGCCAAAAGAAACAGAGTATTATGCTAAAGGTGACATGGCTTCACTATTAACAGAATTGGACAACGCTATGAAACTTACAAGTTGCGCTTGTAATGTTGTTGTAGGCCTATTTTTAATTTATGGCCTTGATTTTGTCAAGTTATGGCTTTCAGAAGACGGAGCGGAAATTATATGGAAACTAGCGACTATTGTTTTTCTTGGCGATCTCGCTGTTGGTGTTGTTCAACCATTGGTGTATACGTTTATATTAACTAACAATGTTAGGTTGGCAAGTTATCCTACACTGGCTATGGGGTTAGTAAATGCATCATCGATGTATTTGTTACTCAAATATACCTCGATTGGTGTATACTCTATTGTACTAACAACATTGGTGCTAAATGTTATTGTATCATTCACTACAACGCCTTTACTTTCAAGTAAGTGCTTAAAAATAAGTAAACTTACATTCTATCCGCGGATAGCACTTCATTTGTTGTCTTTTGGGTTGACGTCATTATGTATGTTGGCTGTTTCAAAAATAATGGTCTTGCCCACAACTTGGTTGAAATTGCTGCAAGCTTGCATTCCTACTTTTGCTATTGGAGGTATCGTAGCAGTTATAACGACATACTCACCAAAACAAATACTTATTCTAACTACTAAAGCATGGCGAAGGTTACGTAATTAATATGAAGGTAAATATGCATAGAAACGCTAATATAGGTTTTTTAGCTGATATAAATGGTTACATGTGTAAATACTATATAAATGCTTCTCCAAGAAGGCACAAATTTGATGTGGGTAGAAGAAAGACGAATGAAAATATCTGATTCCTTGCCTAGAGGGAGGTATAGTTATATGCAGCATGACTCATTATTATTGTCAGAAAAAGAAACACGTAGGATGATCAAGGATCTTGTGTCAGAGTATTTTAGACAGTTTAGAAAGCCTGATATCGAGAGAGCATTTCAACCAGGAAATAGAATACCATATGCCGGACGCATATATAACGAAGCAGAAATGTGTTCATTAACCGATGCAATGCTGGATTTTTGGTTGACAACGGGAAGATTCTGTGACCAGTTCGAGAAAAACTTTGCTGAATATCTCGATGTCAGATGTGCTCACCTAGTTAACAGCGGGTCGTCAGCTAATCTCTTAGCGTTCTATGCGCTAACTGCAAGAGAGCTTGGTGAACGGCGAATAAAACGCGGGGATGAAGTTATAACCGTTGCTTGTGGCTTTCCTACTACTGTTTTTCCGATACTACAGTATGGAGCTGTACCAGTATTTGTGGATGTTAAAATACCGCAATACAACATCGACATTACATTGTTAGAAGATGCATTATCCGAAAAGACTAAGGCTGTTATGTTAGCACATACTTTGGGTAATCCGTTTGATATAAAGGCTGTCAAGGCTTTTTGCGAGAAATATAACCTGTGGCTAATAGAGGACAACTGCGACGCACTGGGATCGATATATACGATAGATGGAGTAACTAAATATACTGGAACTTGGGGCGATATCGGAACTAGCAGTTTTTATCCGCCTCATCATATGACTATGGGTGAGGGTGGCGCCGTTTACACAGACAACCTGTTATTGAGCCAACTTGTGCTTTCATTTAGAGATTGGGGTCGTGATTGCGTGTGCCCTTCTGGGTATGATAATCTGTGTACTAATAGATTCAATGGCAAGCACGGCGATTTACCACAAGGTTATGACCACAAATATGTATATAGCCATTTAGGATTTAACTTGAAAGCAACTGATATGCAAGCGGCAATTGGGGTGGAACAGTTAAAGAAATGTCCAGACTTTGTCCGTAAAAGAAAAGAAAACTGGAGGTACTTATATAATTCATTAGCTGATAAAACCGAAAAGGTAATACTGCCTGAACCTGCAGTTAATAGTGAACCTAGCTGGTTTGGATTTATGGTTAGCCTAAAACCTAATATAGGAATTAGTCGAAATAATATAACAGAGTATCTAGAAAATCACAACATTCAAACACGATTACTATTTTCAGGCAATATAATCAAGCATCCATGTTTTAATGAGATTAGAGGAACAAATGCGTACCGTGTTGTTGGAGAATTGACTAATACCGATTACATCATGAACAACTCTTTCTGGGTCGGCGTTTATCCGGGCATGTCTAATGATAACTTGGATTATATGTCGAAGTGTATATTAGAGGCAATATCATGATGCAATCTGCAATAGTAACTGGTGCAAATGGATTTATTGGTTCGCATGTCATTAAGGAGCTAGTTAGAAATAATATCAAAGTAATAGCTATCCATCGTGAAGATAGTTATGAGAACATTCTTGAATCACCACAAGTTTATCGCGTGGCAATGGATCTACGGGATTCTGAAGAGTTAATCAAATACGGCATATCAGCTGATGTCTTTTTCCACTTTGCATGGCATGGTGTTGCAGGTATTGATAGAGCTGATGTAAATCTTCAGCTTGATAATATAAACATGGCTTTAGGCTGCTTAAAAACAGCGAAGACTTTAGGGTGTAGGCGCTTTATTTTTGCAGGAAGCATTATCGCAGATGAAGCAGATGCTATTTGTGCTGAACAAGGTAGCGTTCCTAGTATTGGTTATATATATGGTATAGCGAAACAGACAGCACATAATTTATTGAAGACGCAAGCGGCTCAGCTCGAGATAGACTATCTTTGTGGCGACATATCGAACACATATGGTGTTGGCGAGCTTTCGCCACGCTTGTTGAATACAACTCTGCGAAGAATCGCTTCAAATGAGCCGCTGAAATTCACAGAAGGTACACAGAACTATGATTTTATACATGTAAAAGATGCTGCACGTGCGTTTCGGCTGATCGCAGAAGATGGTAAAGCCTTTCACAAGTATTTCATAGGCAGTGGCAACCCAAAACCTCTAAAAGAGTTTATGCTGGATATCAAAAATACTGTTGCGCCGAATTATAAGTTTAACTTTGGCGATGTCCCATTTACTGGGCCTTACTTGCCGATTGAAGCATTCAATATGACCTTACTTTCTAACCATTGTGGTTTTTCGCCGGAGATTAGCTTTGAGACAGGGGTGAAGGAATTGTATAATAACATAAAAATTATGCATCACCACACCACCCCCACCCAACCCCCCCCCCCCCCCCACCCCACCCACCCCCCCCCCCCCACTCCACACACACCGCCCCGCTGCCCCCCACCGCGCCCCCCCGCGCACCCCCCCCCGCCCCGCCCCACCCCCCCCGCCCGCGCGGCGCCCCCCCCGGGCGCCCCGCGGGGGGGGGGGGGGGGGGGGGAGGGGGGGGGGGGGGGGGGGGTGGGGGGGGGGGGGGGGGGGGGGGTGGGGGGGGGGGGGGGGGGGGTGGGGGGGGGGGGGGGGGCGCGG
>BNUH01000149.1 GCA_025997215.1 Clostridia bacterium | reverse complement strand
ACCAGTTTCATTTTGCACAGCATTCAACCTCCATTTTGTGAAACTAGTTTACAATTTTGCTACAGTTAATTACTCACTTGATGTTTTCGGAAGAATCTTGAAGCCAAGGCGGTCAACACTATCACAGCAACCACCGAAATGATGACTGATAGTACGGCGCGGTCAACAAGCAACCCACCAATATTGTAAAAAATGGGAAACTTGAATAGCTGTGCAAAATGAAACTGGTGATTGGGGCGATATAAGGCGGGGGAAATCCCCTGCCTTTCGATAAACTGGAATTTATTGAACGCTATGGGTTATTGTTGGGCGCCGCGTTCCACTTTTTTATGACTTATCCGGCCATTCCGTGTTTTTCCTGCCCAAGCAGGTATCCTTCACAAACTACACGGAGGTCTTTCAGCAGGAAGGCGTATTCGCAGCACTGGGTGTTTCCGTCTCGCGTACGCTGTTGGGGACGGCGATTACGGTTACCTACTGCATGCTCTTGGGCATCTGTTTTCCAAGGAGGAGATGCCGTTTCGAAAGCTGCTGTACCGGATGCTTACCATTACGATGTACGTATCCGGCGGCCTGATCCCCGGGTTCTTGACTGCCAAGGCTTACGGCCTGCTTAATACCTTCTGGGTCTACATTATACCCTCGGCTGTCAGCGCATATTACATCATCCTGATCAAGACCTATGTCGAGCAATTGCCCGCTTCGGTGGAGGAAAGCGCGCGAATCGACGGTGCCGGGCTGATGCGTGTTTTCATCTCGATCATACTGCCGCTCTCGCTGCCGATGATCGCCACGATCGCGGTTTACGCGTCGGTTGCGCAATGGAATTCGTGGATGGATAATCACATCTATACCTTCGCCAACAAGAAGCTCACGACCTTGCAATACCTGCTCTACCAATATCTGCAGGAAGCTGAGCGTCTGTCAAGGGCTATACAGGCCAGCAGTCAGGAGATAGACGCCGGCGTATATCTGACGCCCAAAGGCGTACGCATGACCATCACCGTCATAACCGTCATTCCTGTGCTGCTGGTCTACCCGTATCTGCAGAAATATTTCGTAAAGGGCATCCTGATCGGGGCGGTCAAAGGGTGATGACAGCGCCGGAAAAGAACTATTTCCCACAGCACGGGTGCCTATGGGACTTTTGGGTGATTCCGCATCGGGATGTGTATCACCTGTATTATCTGCACAATGAATTGGATGATCCACCCAAGAATGTTCGCAATTGGAGCATCGGACACGCGATTTCGCGGGACCTAATCCATTGGCAGGAGCTTAGCGTTGTGCTGCGCGCCGACCCCGCGCTGGGCATCTATGGGCTTGCCACCGGGAGCGGGCTGTACTGGGAGGGGCGCGGCGTAATGGCGGTGACTGTGCAGAGCGGGCCGGAGGACGCCGCCGATGTGCCGCCGAACTGCGATTGGGCGATTGCTTTAGCATTCAGCGAGGATATGGATCGCTGGACGTTTTCTCCTACCTTCCCGGCACTTAAAGCGGGCGGCGGGGCATTCGAGCCGATTTCGCTGGCCAAGAAAAACCCAGCGGGCTGTTTTTCCTTTGGCGATCCATGGCTCTATAACGTACCGGGCGACAGGCGGCTTCATATGCTTGTAAACACCCGGCTGGCGGAAGGGGGCATGTATTCGCGCGGGGCGCTCGCCCATGCCGCGTCAGCGGATTTGAGCCGGTGGACGCCTAAGGACGTATTCTTTGCGCCTGATATCGCGATGCGCCTGGAAACGCCGCAGCTCTTTGAAAAGAACGGGCGCTGGTATTTGATTGTCAGCTGCCATGATATGTTGCTCAGCCCCGCATTCCTTGCTCAGCACGGCGGTGCGCCGCTTGAGGCCGCCGCGATTGTATTCACATCGCCATACAGCAGCGGCCCCTTTGCTCTTGTCGGCGACTGGGCGCTGTTCCCACACTGCGGCTGCTATATCTGCAAGGTGGTTCCCGAGCGGGATGTCATCTTCACCATCCGCTCTACGGCGACGCAATACCCGCCGAGGCGCGGAGAAACGGGTCTTACACTGCCCCATCGCGTTTCGTATCCGGAGGATGGCGGAATACGGGTACTGGGTGCGGAGTGAATATTTGGGGCGAATGTGCGTGGGTTGAAGGGGAGATGGTTTCACAGCTGTCCTCATTCTCCCTAAATTTGATAGGAGGGTTGGTTAACCCAATGAAAAAGCTAGCGAACCCGCTACAGGATAAACTGCAGCAAATAATCGCAGGAAACAGTAGGTATTGATAATCCCGATCATCGCGCGTTGGGTTTTACGTTGAGCGGCAATCCTTATTCGATGATCAAGGGTAACGGGCTTACGTTCGGGCACGGGGGTTACGGCGGCGCTATTGGGCAGGCGAACTTTGCGCATGGGTTAGCGTTTGGTTTTACAAGGAATTATTTTTCACTGGAGGGGAGCGGTTTTGCCGGTGAGTTGTTGAATGCTGCGGAGGATTGGGTGGAATAATGTCGATCGCCTTCCGCCGTCCAGTATGAATCAACACGTCCGTAGAGCTTAAGCTCCGGAGGGTTGGAAGCTAGACGGTCACTGTTATATGCAGTCTATTCTTATGTACCTGATATAAACTACATAAAGTTGTCGTAGCCTACCTTTCACTTCTGACATGTTTGGTATTCTAGGTTTTGTTAGTGAACCCATCATGCATGAATCTGTGCCACCAACGCGTCTCTATAGGAAAGAACGCAATGGAGCATATGCGCGGGAGGCACTATGGCAGAGGCGATCCATTTCACAGAAACGAAGCATCTCAACTTGTCTATTGCGCATCCAAACGAGCTTCAAGCTGTCATGCACGCGTTGGGTTCCGCGTTGCGTCTGGATATACTGCGTGTGCTCGGCACGCGCTCAATGAGCGTGCGTGAGATCGCGAAAGCGCTCGAGCTGCCTGTATCCACCATATCGCTCAACGTAAGCATACTGGAAGCTGCGGATCTGCTGCTTATCGATCAGCAAGCGGCAGCGCATGGCGTGATGAAGCTGTGCAGCCGAAAGCTGGACAGCCTGGCCATTAACCTTTTGCCGCAGCAAAGGCCACGGGAATCCGTGTATACATTTACATTGCCGATCGGCGCATACAGCTTAGCGGAGGACATTACGCCAACCTGTGGGCTTGCTTCTGTGGAGGGTTCCATCGGCGAAGAGGATAACCCACGCACATTTTACCTTCCATTGATAGATCGACTGAATGCGCAGCTGCTCTGGTTCCGAAGGGGATATGTCACATACTATTTTACGATTCTGCGTGTTCAAGAAATACGCGTGCGCTGGATCGAGATCTCCTTTGAGGTATGTTCCGAAGCGCCTTCCTACCATGATCCGTGGAAAAGTGATATCGATTTATCCATTAATGGTATCTCGATCGGCACATATACTAGCCCTGCCGATTTCGGCGGAAGAAGAGGTCTGCTCAATCCGTCTTGGTGGTCCGACTTGAGCACCCAGTTCGGCAAGCTCACCACATGGCGCGTGACGGAACAGGCCTCGTATATGGATGGCGCACAAGTTTCCGACGTGACGGTTTCACAACTGAACCTGGACACACTCCCCTATATCGCTGTGCGCATAGGGGTATCACCGAACGCGGAGAACGTCGGGGGTATGAACTTATTCGGAGAACACTTCGGAGATTTTCCCCAGGCCATCATCCTGCATGTGGGATATGATATGAGATAGTTCCACATTTACTGAACAGAACAAATCGATCTGTACGCAAAATTATTATTATTGACAAAATTTCATGGGTATGTTATGCTTTTTGCACATTGAAACTGCGTTTTGCCAAGGGTAACGATTCTAGTTTCTTCCATATAGTATGTCTTTATGGGTAATTGCAGCGGAGGAGCGGAGGAAATAAAATGGCGTCGCTGGTTGCTCACCCTCGTCCGGATTTCATGCGGGATACGTTTTTCCCGCTGGATGGCGAATGGTCGTTTGCGTATGACGATGCAGACGAAGGATTAGCTGCTCATTGGTATGCAACGGAAAAAGAGTTTGACATGCGTATTCAAGTGCCCTATTGCTACCAGTGCAAATCCAGCGGCATAGGCGATGATACAATCCATCCAGTTTTATGGTATCGGCGCACGTTCGAGCTTTCCGAGGAGATGCGTGAGCGCTGCGTGCGTATATGCTTTGGCGCGGTGGACTGGTCGTGCACCGTATGGGTTAATGGTGTTTTTATTGGTGAACACATCGGCGGTTACACTCCGTTCTCGTTTGATATGGGAACCGCGCTCTGCTCTGGTTTGAACGATATTTGTCTGCGCGTGGTCGACCGGATGGATACAACCCAGCCAAGAGGCAAGCAATACTGGAAGCATGGCCATACCGGGTGCTTTTACACAGCCAGCAGCGGCATCTGGCAATCCGTATATATCGAAGCGACAGGCTCGCAAAGGATCACCCGCGCCCATGTTGAAACAGATATCGACCGCTGCCAGGCGATTGTGCACCTTACCCTGAACTGCCAGCCTGAAGAACCCATCACAGTATCGTTCGCGCTGGATTCGAATGTCAGTGACACGCCGCCGATAGATCGTCCGATCGTTCAGCATAACATCGTCAATTCACGCTCGGCGGTGTCATCAAGGAATCCTCCCAATAGCCCTGGTCCAGTGCTAGTTGCTGGTACATCGGAGCGTGATTCAGGAGCACATACCCATCCTTGATCTCGATGCTGCGCATTCCAAAGTAGGTATGAATTCGATCGATGCTTTTTCCATCCTTTACCAGCGCAATGGTTAAGCCATACAGGTTCGGTTGATCAGGACTCCAGAGCCGGATACCTTCGATCGTACCTTCCTTAATCTGCGCGCCGATATACAAAGCAATGGATGCCTCGCGTGACTTGACGATGTTATGCTGAACTCTCGGACGTTCTATCGGCGGCGT
>BNUH01000148.1 GCA_025997215.1 Clostridia bacterium | reverse complement strand
TCGCCGCCTGCGCGTTAATATTGCCCCGACGCAGCGTGTCGATCATCCTCGGATCCGCGTTATCGCATGTCACAACCTCACGCCCGCATAACCCGTTCACGCGTCCGATCAGCGTCTCGGTCGGCGTACGCACACCGTAAAACTCGTCCAGCAGATACAACCGCGACGAACGTTTGTCGTACACTGTGCGTATTAACACGTCTGGATCGACCGCGAAGCCAAAGTCCATGCCGTTGTGGAACCTATCGAATTTTTCGAGCAGTTCGACGGAAATAGGCTCAAGAACCACGTTCTCAAATACCGCTCCGCCCGTACCCGTCACCTCACCCAGGTACACATTCCGATAAACCCGCTCGTTGGTTTCGCGGACGTGCTCGGCCTCCGACAGGAACGCCTCTTCCAGCCATTCCGGGGGCATCGATCGGTAGTCGCTGTCGTGAACCAAACGCCTCGGATCAATCTCCAACGCCGCAGTGTTCACCCAGTTCCGCGCCGATTTAGGTGGGTTGTAACTGTAGAACACAACCGGACGTTTGGCACCACGCAGCACACTGTCCAGGATCGTCCGTATGTCCGACATGCCGTTGAATTCGCTCAATTCCTCGAACCATGTGTATTTGAAGTACCCGCGCGCCAGCTTGACGCCCTTGGACTTCATCGGATCATCCGCGCCTCGGAACAATATCCGTTGGCCCGTAGGCCGTAATATTATCTGCATCGGACTGTAACGGAATTGGAACAGCTCCATCCAACCAAGCGTCCGGATTGCCCAGACCATTTGCTCGAACACCGAATCCCGCAGTGTATCCGCCACTTTCCGATAAATAATGGCGTTTCGGTTCGGATCGCGCACCATTCCGGATATAATCTCTAGGCTGATATAACTGCTTTTCCCCGAACCGCGCCCGCCCTTAAGCCAATAATGCAGGTGATCCCCGCGCCTCACGTCCCGGTGGACGCCCTCGAACGCGGGCGATACTATATCGTCTATTCGCACTCATCATCGTCTCCAGCCTCCGCCCACACGTCGATAAACTGCGGCAGCTCCAGCGACACGCCCACCCTGTCGCGGAACATGCCCAGGTGTTTGCCCATTAACTCAAACGCCTTGAGCCGATCAGCGGGCCTTGTCTCCGCGTCCTCGGCTATCGCCGTGATCCCCTCGAATATCTGCTGCACGTCGTAACCAATGCGCCGGGATAGCGCCGCTTGCCGTGCTGTTATAGATTCTGAAACCTCAAGTTTTCTCAATAATTGTTCGCCAATAGAGTACGCCGTCTTTTCGCTGTAACCCGCCCGGATCGCTGCCTGTGTCGCGTTCATGTCGACCATGTACTCGTCAACAAACCGCTGCTGTTTGAGCGTCACGGTTGTTCGTCAGGCACTTCTGCCTCGTCCGGCTCCTCGAACAGATCAGACAAGTCGATGTTTATTACAAATGGCTTATCCATCATAGCCGTATGCAGCCGTAATACCGCCGCCTCGATAGTAGATTCGGTCATCGCTATATCCAGCGTGAGGCCGTGCGCGGCCAGATAATCTAGCACATAGGCCTTTTTATTCTGCCCCATGTCACTGTTGTAAAGCTGCTCAGCAGCCGCTACCAACATGTCGATCGTCGTTGTAAACCTGCCGATCGCCTCCGCGCTGATCTTCATTCGTATCAGCGGCAGCAGCTTATACGCCACTATCCCCGTGATTATTGCGATTAGCCCCAGAACTGCCGGTGTTAAGTCGATCATGGTTGTTGCTCCTTTTTGTTTTCATTTAAGCACTCAATGAAACCTTGTATCAAGATACCTCTTGACAGCACGTGCGAATACGTGTTACAATATGTTCGAGAGAGGGAGTGCGATTGACAACGCGGGACATAAGCAAAATGCTTGAGCGCAACGGATGGACTATAGTGCACGGCAGTAATCACGATCTGGCAATAAATCCCAAATTCCCCGGTATGAAAATCACAATCCCCAGGCATAAAGGCGACCTGCCGATCGGTACGGCCAAAGCGATACTCAAGCAGGCGGGGCTATAACCCGCTTATTTGGGTGATAATATGTAGGGGGACATTAGAATGAAATACGTTTATCCTGCTATATTTACCCCGGATGCGCCGGGATACCGCGTTCGTGTACCCGACTTGCCAGGCTTAATTACCTATGGCGATAGCCTGGCCGACGCGCTGTATATGGCCCAGGATGCCGCGTCTATGTGGCTTTGGGACGCCGAAAACAAGCGTGATGCAATTCCTGGTGCATCGGCGGCCGCTCAGCCGAGCGCCGACGAACCGCAAGCATTCGTAAACTATGTCGCTGCGGACACGGACGCATACCGCCGCCAGCATGACGCTCGCGCAATAAAGAAAACCTTGACTATACCAGCGTGGCTTAACGCCCAAGCGGAACAACGCAACGCGCCATTCTCCCAAATCCTGCAAGAAGGGTTAAAAGCGTACCTCGGTATCACCCAGCCTACGCACCCACAGCCACAGAGTTGACCTCAGTATCCACCCGTCGCCTAGCCGCCTCTGCGATTTCAGGCACAACCTCGATCCCCATACCCTCATAACCTTCCAGCGCGGCAGCAATGATCGTCGTCCCGCTGCCCGCGAACGGATCGAGGATCACGCCGCCCGGCGTAGTAATCCTAACCAATTCCCGCATGAGCGCCAGCGGCTTTACAGTCATGTGCGCGCGGTTTCGGTCGTAGACGACGTTATGACGGTACACGCCCGGCGCGACTTTTGACGCGTACCCGCTCTCACGATCGCGCGGCATCGCGCCCTTGCTGGCGAATACGATGAACTCCGCATCCTGACGCGGTCGGCCCAGCTGCGGCCGACTATTCACCTTATCCCATACCAGCAGCCCGCGATTGATCCAGCCCGTTTCTCCGGCTATGTCCTGTACGTCCGCTATCTGCCGCCAATCGCAAAATACCAGCATCGGCGCGCCAACCTTGCAAACCCTCAGCCCTTCGCCCATCCATTCCCTTGTGCATGCGCGCCACCCGTGCGGCATCATCGCGTCCGCGAAGTCTATTTGCGTATTCTTGGCTTTGGTATTCGTGTATTTCTGTGCTGCAGTCATCTGATACTCACGGCCCGAACCGCCCGAACAGTACGGCGGATCCGTTATAAGCGCGTCAAATGATCCGTCCGCGATGTCCTGAATCACCGCCAACGCGTCGCCCTGGATGATATCAAGCATGGTACCTCCGATTTTTGGGCATAAATTAGCCGCCACCCGTTTCCGGGGGCGGCTACTCTAGTTTTTGATAGTACCATTATAACACGGTTGCGAGTGTCTTTTAGTGGCGTAATTTATGTAGAATCCGCTCGAACACGATGCAAGGCCGCCAACGCCTTCACGTGCAGGCATAATGTCCAGCGTCGGTCATAATTCATCGCGCGCGCGACTTGGCCCCATGGCTTACCATCGATGTAACGCAGGGTAAGCAGCTCCCACAGTTTCGCGTCGGTTACTTCGTCGATCACCTCGCGCCGATCCTGGATCATATCAGCCAGCCGCGCCGCCGCACGATCCACCGTCTGTGCAAGGTCAACCAGCTTCACCGCGCCATTTTCTACCCGGCTGGTCTGGTTATGCGTCACGATCCCGGATTCGCTCATGATCGCCGTCACGCGCTCCGCCGTTTCACGAATACTCAACGCCTGATTTGTCAGCGCATCCAACCGCCGCCGCCCGCCCTGCAGTTCATCCAGCCACGCCTTTTCCGCCGCGTATGCATGCTTACCCACTCATAACACCTCACTCTCGTAGTATAAAATGTATTATACTACAACAAAGATGTTTACGCTAGAATACCGCTACACTATGAGCTCATATGCATCCGCCGCAGCACCCGTGTTCGACATGCTTATACTCTTACCGCCCTATCGTCCCATAGCTCGTCATAGCCTACCTTGCGCGTATTGTTGCCCCATAAGGCCTTGCGCGCTGGTGTGTTATCGTTGACCGCCGCAAACTTCAGGCCTTGAACCCTGCACCATGCGAGCGCCTCGTTAAGCAGATCACCTTCGCGGCACGTCCAGAGCACAATATCGGCGCCATATCTCTGTGCCTCTTTCGCAAGTTTAATTACATTCTTTTTTCCCCTGCCAATGCCAGGATACTCATCACTGCACAGCGTCCCGTCAAAATCGATTGCGATAACATAACCGTACTTTTGCGCGGCCATGAACTCCTGCGCCGATAACGCGCACCGCTCAAAAGGCGATCGCACAAGCGCCTGATACATCGTTTCGTAATGCATATTCCCTCCGTCATTCAATAGTCGCCAGTTCCCGCCGTATATCACGCGGTATATTATCCGCCCACACGAATGAGTTTTGAAGCAGATAGTTGTTATACGTACTGGCAGTAGTATTCGCGCGCATCCTCGCCTGCGCCGCCCATGAAAGTTCCTCCCGATCCGTGGAATCCTTATATTGTTTCCATGTTAGGTAATCCGCTTCATACGACGCTATCATCCCGCGCGCTGTATCCTCAACGTTTTTCAGGGATTCGTAGCGCGTGGATTCGTCCAGTTTGCGCAGATTATAATTCACACGGTTGCGCCACGCGCGGATTCCTGTTGGCGAGAATGTAAGTACGACTAACAGTATGACACAAATAACGATTATCCCTGTAGCGCGCTTAGTTTCATCAGTCATTTAAGTTCACCTCATACCGTACGATCGGGCTGTCAACGTGCATGGGAATGTCGCTGAATAGGTACTCGCCTGTCCATTCGATGTAGTTGCCGCTCGGCGTGAAAAAGAATATTCCGTTGTCGTTTACACCATAGCTGCCGTCTACGTCGGCTAGCCATTTGTTGAGATACGTAACCGTTCTACCCCCATTCTTTTCGTAGAATTCAGAATCTGGAGTTAAAAACGAATTCAGACTGGACACCTTCCCGTCAACTG
>BNUH01000147.1 GCA_025997215.1 Clostridia bacterium | reverse complement strand
AGTCATCACTTTCTAGCTAATTATGCCCCGAAATAGGCAAGAAAGTGATGAGGCTGTACAAGAAAACCCAGCAATCTAGCCATTTTTTCACCCTCAAAACAACGCAGTAATAAAAGCTTCACTACGGATAAATACGAACAGCTAACAAGTATAAATGCACAGAGAGATCATTATTTGTCATACATTAAGAAGCGTGGTTGGCATCTAGTAGATATTTATGCTGATGAAGGTAAGAGCGGTACAGCTACCAAACATCGTGATGATTTCAACAGGATGATAGCAGATGCAGAAGCAGGGAGACTTGATGTAATTGTGACAAAAAATGTTTCGAGGTTCGCTAGAAACCTAATTAATGGCATTGAGACTGCGCGTCGGTTATTGGCATTACCAAAACCAGTTGAAATATTCTTTGAAGAAGAAAACCTAAGTACATTTCGGCAAGATAGTGAATTTATACTATCTGTTATGCTAATAATGGCGCAAGGTGAAAGTGAGAAGAAAAGTAAAGCGATTACTTCTGCATTCAAGTGGCGTTGCGAAGAAGGTAAATTTATGACACCAGTCAATAATCTACTGGCATACTATAAAAATGAAAACGGAGAACTACAGATCGAGCCTGAAGGAGTTAAAACAGTACGTGCGATATATGCAGCATTCCTTAACGGAGTTCCAGCAAGTGAAATAGCTCGAATGCTGACAGCGGCTGAGAAAGCAACTGGTAAAGATAGCAGGAAGACTGGTATTGTGAACAAAACATGTGGTGTAGGCAGCGTATTTGGTATTATAAAGAATGAACGTTACAGTGGTACGGTTCTCACACAAAAGACGCTGACACCAAACGTATTCGATCATCGATCTGTTAAAAACTATGGTCAAGAACCGCAGCATATCCAGAACGGTCACCATGTGAGCATTGTATCACTCGACGAGCATGTCCGAGCATTGATGCTTGCATCTTCAAAAGCTACATCGAAATACTATAACCCTTATTATTCAGTGCAAATCATACCATCAGGTCTATTGACAGGTTTCATACCAATGAATGTTGTATTTGGCGGGTATGATGCTGTTCACTATTTAGGCGCAGCAAATACTAGTGGAGTTAATCAAATGAGATATGCAGAAGCATACGCAGACGATGAAGATGATTTGTTGATTGTTCGTAGTCAGGATATGGGAAATGATAACGCCGCTCAGTTAACAATATCCAGTACCCACATAGAATGCAAATGTCAGAACCGGATAAACCATCATTATGTTGAAATACTCCTTAATCCATTAGACAAGCGATTAGCAATACGTCCGACAGGTAAAGATAACCACAACGCATTGCCATGGCCAATAAATAAAGTGTATGCAAAGCAGCTCTGTAAAGTCATATACGAATTAATGGGTTGGGTAAAAATATGGAAGTACCGGCTGACTGGAGAATATTACAGCCAGGGGCAAGATTGCGCATTAGTATTTGACCTGACTGATCCCGAGTACATGATATACAAGGAAGAAATGCACTCAACCGCAGACATAGCTAAACAAATAAACAAACGTGAACTGAATAGCTCGGATATCAAAAAACAACTAGAAGAACGCACTAACAAGAATACTATAGCTAAATTGAAAACTATATATAGAGCGCACGTTAAGGAACAATACATAGTCGAAAGAACATATGAGGGGACATTCCAGAACGAACGATGGCGTAATAGATTAGGTGTAGAGCCACAAAGAAACTATAACAGCAATCTCGAAATAAACACTCAACCACAGCCTATTGATTTCTATCCTGAAAACCCAACAATTATGACAAAGACTGAACTGGTAGATTATCTCAATGAAATGGGAGTGCAATATGCTTGACGAGATCGATATGTTTGATGCTGAAGTAATTGTCGATTCAGTAGCGGATCACCTGCTTTCTAGTACAGATGATCGGGATGATACAATACCGCATTCACAGTCCGCGGCAAGTTGTATGTATCTTCGCGAGTTAGTTGCGAATAACCCACTCACACCTATTAACTGTTCTGATACACCTGTACAATCCGCACCTGGTTTGCTAATCCCACACGAATTGACGAAACGTTCACGAGGCGGGATTAATAGTTTAGCAGAGCTGGATGATTATAACATTGTGTGCTTGGACTACAGCGATGGGTCAAAACCACATATGACTATCAAATATGATAAGATCAAATTCAATAGACCGTGTGTAAAACTATTCCCTGGTTTGAATTATATACATATGCTGATCAGTGTAAAACAGAAGCGTATTGTGCTTGTTCCGTGCGGACAATATGATAAAGATGCGCTGCAATGGAGCGTTGGCGACAGTCAGCCCAGCGAATTACGCGCTCTGATGTTTGCGCCAAAACTATACGAAGTATTGCGGTGGGTTCAGGATTACACGTATCAGATTAATGGAGTATACCAGCGAATCAAGGGCAAACAGACTATGACATTTAATCTTGATGAATGCTACAGAATGGAATCAAAGAAACAGCCTATATATAACGTTGAGTGGATAAAGAGTTTTGGGCCTTTATACAGTGAGCATGCTGACACATACCGAGTCAACCTCGATAAATATTACTTATTGTCAACAAGCCTGGAAAAACCAATCAACGCTCCAGAGGTAGGAATTGTGCCCACTCCAAATGATATAATAACAAAACAATACTACTTAACAGACGCTGACGAGAAAAGACAAAAAGCAGTGAGAGAAGATAGCAAGAGTAATGATATAACTGAAAGTGTGTCGGCATGAATAATAAGCTGGTCCTTGCCGCCACAAAGCCGTTTATAAGATTCTGTTTACGCGACAAACGACTATTCATAGGTCGTTCGACTATTGATCTATTGGGGAATATGCCTTATACTGGTTTTCAATGGAGTATGCCAACAAGGTCGCTTAAGTTATACGGTATGCGCGAAGAAACAGATAATGCCGTGAGAATAACACGACATAGTGGATGTGAGTATGTATTTCAACGTGCAGTGTTCAGTGATGGTATACTATTGTTTATGGGCTGGGACAAACAACTCAGCTATAAGGTAAGATTATAGTTATAGTTTAGGCTCTATATGAAATCTAAACGATAAACAGGAAAATATTACCGCATACTAAATGGTGTGGACTGCTTGACATCCACTACTATATCTTGTACCATGCTCCTATCAAATGGTTGGAGGTATTGAACATGTGAGGGAGCATCAAAAACTCTGGTTGTGTCTCAAACGCCATGCACCATGCTCTAATGAATCGGAACCGCCGCTTCACGGAGATTCGACACAATGGAATCCTGTATGAGTATCGAGCGGATAACCAGATATTCCGGCACGATCCTACGAAGCTGGTGAGGATCAAGAAAGACGAATGGTTGGCGATAAAGGCCGCTGCAGGGGAGGCGCAGGAGGAATAAATTACCTCCTGTTTTCTCTTCAAGACTGGTTGACTTGCACACTAAATGTGCGTACTCTCTATCCGTTTTGATGAAGGAGTTGTGTCAATGAATAACTATCAAGCGGTAATCCAAGGGTTGGAAGACCAGGTAACTGCACAGGAAAGGGATTTACCCACGCTGCAATATAACTTTGGTATTAGCATAAACGAATTAGTATCGAAGTTGAGGGATTCTGATCGGGATAGACAGTTGATAATTAATGATGTTGAGGAATACCTGAATCGGATGAAAGAGCTTTCCTTTGCAATAACGACAACAACCAACAGTATCGAAAGCTATAGAAGCGTTATTGATACAATCAAAGCACAGCAGTAGTCGAGGAGGGGAAATCGCCCTCATTTTACAATCATTTCCTGCGAACTATTTTGGTATGGCTGGTTGATTTTCCCATGGGAATGCCGTACTATCCACCCAATGAATCCGAAGGAGGTAACGTCAATGACACGTTTCGAGAAGGACCTGGAATCATTACAGAATGACCAGTATGCCGATAATGAGGTTTATCGGCGAAGGGAAGCGGAAATCGCTTACCTTCGCAAACAAGGCAAAGCAGCGCATAACCAATTCCGTATACAGTGCGTTGCACAGGAACTCGTTCAGCGAGAGCGCGAGCTGAACACACTCTATACCATTCATGGTTAGGTAAAAACTTCCTGCTGTGGACTGGTTGACCAAACCAGTCGCTCCGTGTTAGGATACTCCACCAACAGAAAGGGGAGGCAAACATAAATGAAGTATTCGATGAAGCAACTCACCGTCGCAAGGATGACCGGTGACATTCGGGAATGTTTGAAGAATGGTTTCACCCTGAAAGGTGTTCGGAATTACCTGATGAAGCGATTCGTTAACTTTGATAACGATATAACGACAGAGGAATTTGAGATAGTGTTGAATAAAGAGTATGACCGACTGCATGGGGAGGGTTAATGACAATGAACAATCACGTAGAGGTAATCCATGAGCTGGAAGCTAAATTGAAGGAACTATACCATGTGCGGTCACTTATTAAGTGTGATTTTGATGCACACTTAGCAGATCTGAAAGTAAAATTGATGGATGACTATGACTTCGATGAGGATAATTTAGTTGAAATAATCGAGCGGCGCTTGGCTAATCTGAAGCGAGTGTCGTCTGATATTTCAAAGATAACCAGCAAGATAGATAGTTATCAAGCTGTGATCGAAGCTATCAGGAAGCACCAGTAGTCGGGCAGGGAAACCTGCCCCTTTTTTTACAGCTATTTCCTGCGAAGTAATGCATAGCCGCTGGTTGACTATTACGCCATACCGTTGTACAATCCAGCCATCAAATGCAGGGAGGTATTGAGCATGGCGAAGTTTGACAAGGCGGCAATGCTGGTACTGGTGAGGCGGTACGAAAACGTGAAATCGGTAGTATGTGATTTAGCAGCTACAAAAAATATCAAGGATTACTATGTAAGGTTCAATTCCCAAATATATGAAGATAAATTGCATGAGACTATTATAGTACAAGATCACT
>BNUH01000146.1 GCA_025997215.1 Clostridia bacterium | reverse complement strand
TGCTCGTTACTCCGGGCAGCGGCATGAAAGTGAACGTGGCAGCAGGATCGGCATTCATAAACGGCTACCTTTTAGTGAACACGTCGCCACTGGAATTGACCCTTGCCACAGCACATGGCGCGAACCCGCGTATTGACCGTGTCGTCGTTCGCTGGAGCTTACCCGACAGGCTGATAACCATCGCCATCCTACTTGGTGCGCCGAATCCTCAGCCCGCCGCTCCCTCGCTGATGCGCAATTCCTCGACCTATGAGCTGGGCATCGCTGATGTACTCGTTCCAGCTGGGGCGATTACCATCCCAGCTGAAAATGTAACCGATACCCGAACGAACCCTGTGCTATGTGGCCTTATTAACTCACTCGTCAGCGCGGTTTATCAATAATACTGGAGGGCAACTGGCGTGGCGAACGGAACCGTAACATACCAAGGATACCCCACATCCAGTATGCAGGTTGTTTCTGGCCAGACAACCAATATCATGAACCTTTCGTTGTCTGGCAGTCTCGCACCTGCTGGAGCCACTCTGACAGGCGCAACGCTTACGCTGTCTGCCAGTGTCAGCAGCCGCGCGGTCGGTTTCTCACCGATGTTGTACAATTCGTCCAGTGGCTATTATGAATCTCTGGCTTCCAGCTGTGTCTTCTCCGCAACGGGCACACGAACCGAATCGTTTGAACTGGGTATCCCCTCGGCGATTGCGCAGACCATGGCGTTTACTGATGGTACGCAGTCGTTCCGGTTCTCTGGCAATAGTGGGGCATCGGGACTTATCATCTGCACGTTATCGACCAGCAACCAGGTATCCATCGTTATATCGCATCAGCTTCCCGACGCTTGTGGCGCACCCACAGCCGCATCCGTCAGTCCTACTGTGGTTGAAAGCGATCCAACACTCAGCTTCAGCGGCGCTAAAGCAGGCACGAGTAACACCATAACGGGGTATGAAATCCAATACGCTGAATCCTCAAACGGTTCCAGTTACGGGTCATGGACGGCTCTCAAAACCATATCGTCTACCGCGACTTCGGGTAGCACAACAGTTGGGATGCCATCGACGCGAGGCTACTACCGGAAGTATCGTATCAGGACGCAAGGCTCGGCGGGCGCCAGCTACTACAGCGGCTGGCTCGAAACGAATGTAATCAGACGAAACACTATCCCGCTCGGCCCAACGAATGTCGTCGCGTCACCCTCGACATTCGTTGATGAGCAGATAACCATTCAGTGGAGCGGGGCTTCTTCGACCACATCGTCGATAAAGGGATTCATGATAGCCCGCAAGAATTCCACGGACGGTTTGACGTTCGATTCCAGCTGGACGGTCATCGCAACATTGTCTCTAGCGCAATCGAGCGGCAGTTATACATACTCCTACGCGCCCGCGCTCGGTACATACATCAAGTATGGCGTTTGGAGTATCGACAGCCTCGACGTTTACAGCGGAGAGACGGTTTCCAATACCATCCAGCGTGTAGCGCCAACAGCCTGTACGCCACCTACATATGTTACGCTTACACCGGCTGTTGTTGAGGCGAATCTGACCTTGGCATGGTCGGGTGCCGGAAGCAGTGCGGGTAATTCCATAACAGGGTACACGCTCCAACTCAGCGAAAGCACTGACGGCACGACATGGAGCGACTGGCAAGCCTTTGCTGTAGTTGATTCGACCAGCACGAGCGGCTCGTTTTCCAACATAAACTCTCCCGCTATACGCGGCGCATACCGTAAACTCCGCGTTCAGACGCGTGGCTCTGCCGGATCGCCGCTGTACAGCACGTGGGCGGAGTCGAACCCAGCTAGACGGAATATCTTACCCACGCCGCCTACGACGTTTACAGCGTCGCCTGAAACATATTTCAATACCCAAATTCTGGTAATGTGGAGTGGAACGGTTCTTGGTACCTCGAACATAAAGAATTACGTGCTGCAGGTCAGCACATCGTCTGATGGAAACAACTGGATCGGCTGGTCGGCATTAGCGACAGTTACGTCGTCCGCAACATCCGGCAGCTATTCCGTCATGCCCTCCAACGTGGATGGTATGCGCACTCGCTACAGGATTGCGGTCACGGATACGCTCGACGCGCTTTCGGCTTATGTCACTTCGAATACGATCCAGAGGATGAACAGGCCAGAAACGCCCATTGTTGCCGCGCCTAGGAACTTCAGTACAATCTATAACACCACGCCCAGATTCCTCATAAAGACTGGCGGCACACCTGATGGTCGGACGCAGAAGATCATTGTGATCATCAACGGAACAAGTTATAACAGCGTCACCAACGCTACTATGTTCTCGGTGAGTGGATCGCTCACCAACGGTGTTGCGACGATCTTCAAAGCGCCTACTCAAACGCTCGGCAGCAAGACCATAATAATCCGTTGCGAGAACGATGCTGGCGCCAGCGCGGAGGAAACTCGTACGATCACTATCGCCGCGCTGACCGTGGAAGATATTGTGCCAGGCGTCACCTTGGTCAAAGCGGCGCACATGCAGTCCCTTCGTGATGCGGCCAACTCAGTACGCCTATATTATGGGTTATCTGCCTCGATTTGGCAAGAGGTAATAATTGCCAGTCGGACGCAGGTACGCGATTGGCCGCTGCATATGAAGGAGCTGAGAACCGCGCTGGATGCGGTGATAGTTACCATCAATGGCTTTGATACAGTAGCCGCGTTCGATGTGCCGCTTGTGAGTTGGATTGTGTTCAGTCCGGGCAGCCCGCGCGCTGCAGTTATGCAGCAGGTTATTACACTAATTAGCAATCTTTAGGAGGGCACATGCCAGCATTTAACGGCAATTACTTTGATGAAGAGGGGCAGCTTCGTAATCTGGATGGAGGTTTTGTCAATGGCGACGGCTGGGTCAACGGTCAATCGCCGTTCAATGGCGCATTCATCGGTTCAGATGGTGAAGTTCATAATCTGTCAGAGCTATCTGGCGGCGGAGGTGGAGGCGGTCTGCCGCCTGGCACGACAACAAACAATATCCCAGAAGGTTCGAATAACAAATATTACACACAAGCCAGAATAGATGAAGTTATAGCATCACTCACAACCGATGCGATTACGGAGGGTACAACCAACTTATACTGCACTGATGAAAATGTGCTTGCTGTCCTGCCACCGTTTGCCACGGATGAAGATATTGACGCGATTGCTTCAGGCATGTCAAGTAACGCACCGATCAACCTTGATAACCTCCATCGTCACTATGGCAATGTTAGACAGTACATTGACGAAAGCATAGCAGGGTTTGGTGGCGATAACGGTGGAAATGAGCCGAATGATGATAAGGAGTTAACCTTCTCCATCCCGCCGATGTACACGCGCGAAGTTGAGTTTAAGGGCATCCAATGGGACGAATATTTCATTGACCAATCCTGCACTATCGCATCCTCTTCGCCTGTTTTTGTTGATGTATGGATGTGCGGCGGGGGTGGCAGCGGAACGGGCTCAACGACCAGCACTACTGGCGCAGGTGGCGGCGGTGGTTACATCCTGTATTGCGATAATTACCCAATCGCTTTGCCTACATCAATACACATTGGCGAAGGCGGCGTAAGCGGATTTTCTGGTCAGGCTACGTCGCTTGGCGGCAAGGCAGCTCTTGGTGGGATGGCTGCTACTACAAACGATGGTGGAGCGGGCGGTTCAGGCGGCGGTGGCGCGCGTACGTCTGCTGCCAGCGCAGGTTCAGGGATACCGGCAAATGAGTATACGTTCTATTATCCGTTTGGCGACGTTGAAAACTTCAGCGAAGGCAATCCGGTCGTTGGGCCGTTATGCGCGGGTGGCGGCGGTTCCACGGGCACAACGGACGCTAAGGCGTGCACCTATGGCGGCGCTGGTGGATCGAATGGTTCCGACGGTGAAACGGGAGGATCTAACAGTAATGATCCAGCGTTGTTTATTGCCGGAGGGCTTGGCGGCGCGGTAGGCGGCGGGCATGGTGGCGGGGCGGATCGAGAAAACAACACGCCTGAACCTGGCACGTCCGGCACGAATTACGGCGCGGGCGGCGGCGGTGGCGCGAGGACACGGCCAGCGTCAACTGGCACGTACGTGACATCCGCCGGTGGTGATGGTTATCAAGGCTGTGTGATTATCCGTGTTCCCAAAAAATAGTTCCCTTTTCTCTTGGTCGCCGCAAGCAAACATATTAAAACCAGCGAGGAAAACAAAGTGACAGACCATATAAATGCAGCAACCGCATATGCAGAGGGTTTCCAAAACCTCGAATTAGGTTACTACAGCACGAACAATATGACCCAAAACACACAAGAAGCAATCGACCTTCTCGCAAACCATTTATCTATATCTACTGACCTTTTCCCGACACACTCAACAATAAAAATCATAAACAATCTGCTCTGTACCACTTGACTAATGACAAAAATAGAGCGTATATAGTAGTACGTATTTTTTAGGAGGCTGGATGACTAAAACCTATAATTTGTTGCGCGAAATAATCCGTCACGAGTATGAGAGGAGTGTAAACAATGGTATTGGCAGTGACTTATGCAAGACTATCCGATCCGGACGAGCGGGATGGGGACAGTGTATCGATCGAGAATCAGCGGTCAATGCTCCGCGCGTACTGCAAAGAAAACGGGCTGAAGATAGTCGGCGAGTATGAGGATGACGGAAAGAGCAGCTTTAAGCTGCGGCCTGCGTTCGAAAAGATGGTCAGCGATCTGAGGAATGGTAAGGCGCAGGTTGTGGTGTGCAAAGATGGCAAGCGGTTCACGCGAGACAGTGTAGACCGTTTGCTATACCAGATGCGTATTTTCCCTGAGATGGGAGTTGACCTGCGCTTCACGAACCCGACAATGGATAGCCAGTTTCTTGAGCTTGAGGCATGGATAAACAAGCGTCATTCATACGAAACTAGCAAGACTATCCGAGATGCCTTTAAACAGATGCGTAAAGAAGGTAAATATTGTTCGGGTAAAATTCCATGGGGGTATAAAAGAGAAG
>BNUH01000145.1 GCA_025997215.1 Clostridia bacterium | reverse complement strand
CCGCGCTCCTCGATCAGCTGGCGCAGCAGGCTCTTTTCTCCCTTTGCTTTCTTTGCCATTTTCTTCCCTCCCTTAACTCTAGTTTGGTTCTGTTATTGGAGGTTTACACATTCTGTGCGGCAGTCTCGGGTATCGACCTGCCTTTTGACCAATTCGTTCTCTCAAATGCTTCTTCAGGGCCTGTTCATGAAAAAGCAGGGAAACGGGCAGAAATAACGGCATCCAGGGTATCAAGATTGAGTGCACAGGACCATATTTTCATTGGTCCTGAGAGCTTGTCGCTGCCCGTTTCCCCGAAGTCCATCTTCCGGAGGAAAGCCAGCACAAGCTTACGCAGTATGTCCAGATTCGCGGCAAGGTACTTGGAACCAACCTTCCAACTATCCTCCCCCAGGACAACATCCAGCCGCCAATGCAGTTTGTTTTCAACACCCCAGTGTGAGCGAACCGCGTTGGCGGCACGTTCAATGTCGGTGATACTCGATATGAAATAACGTGTTTCTGTGGTCGATTGACCTTTTATTATTCGTGTTGATCCAACAACTACTAAACTTTTCAACCCTTCCCATTGTTTTGTACTCTCAAACCATGTCAAGTCCGTGAATAGATAATACTTACGTATTTCGATTCTCCCATGTCCTTTTTCTCGTTTAGTTAATGTCACATATTTGTTTTTCATCAATGGATCTCCTAGGCAATCCTGTGCATATTGCACCATTTCCTTATGCATCGTTCCCTGGTTCCCTTTTAATGCTATACAATAGTCTGCCTTGTTCTTCTTTACTATCATCTTTACTATCTCTTTCTGGCATCCTGCTGCATCTATTGTGACTATCGATCCCGGTATCTTTAGTATCTTTAATAATTCTGGTATCGCTTTGATTTCGTTACTCTTTTCTTGCGTTCGTACTTGTCCTAACGCTAATCCATTCGCTTCATTCCAAGCGTTTACTATGTACAACATCCGCGTAACATTGTCTTCTCCTGTTTCTGTAAAATACTTCTTCCCGTCCAATGCTACCACTGCACCTGCGCTTGTTCGCTGGAGCTTTTGCATGATCCGGTTGAATATTTCTTCCAGTGCCTTCGGATTCATCGCACTCAACGTTCTCCATATCGTTAACCGATGCGGTATCCCATTGGAGAGAGGTAAATATTTCCTCAACCATCTTTCCCGCAATTTGGCAAAGTGCACTATCTTGCTGATGCTATCCGCTCCGCACAGCATCGCCACTATACTTATTGCCAGAATTTCCTCCAGCGTGTGCTTTGTTTTCCATGATTGCCGGATATCCTTTATTTTCCGCAGTTGCCTGTAGTCGGGCAAGAGAGGACCTATATATCCATCTCCCCAAAGAATTTGATTTGAGCCTGGTCAGAAATGTTTTCAGCGACAGAAATACTTTTGAAATAATACATTAAATAATGGACAGGAACCATAATTTGATCTATCTCACAACAGACTGGATCACTGGTTAATACGTAACGCAATCGCATCAGCAAACGCCCGCCTCTGGAAAACGTATTCATACGGTAACCCGTCTGCGTTTCGTGTGATGGTACGTTCAACGGGCAGCGTGTCGTGGTCTTTTTTGTCTGTTCCAGAAACCAATAGCACCTTGCTTTTAGCATTCCACAGAACTGCACAAACAGTTTATTGCCGAGCATATTAATCGCCACTCTGTTTATGGTCAGCTGATTATGCCGCAAGCGCCGATTGGGTATTTGTGCTATCGCGCAATGCACAGTGACGCCTCCGAGTCGCTTGCTTCCGTCGTCATGCGGATGACAGCGCCAGGGTGATGGGTTTTTTGTTTCATAATGTATCCTTACAAATAGTACACCTAGGCGTCGCTATCCAGAAATAATCCAGTTCCGGCGGATACGGGTAGGTCGAACAACTTTATCATCCTAGATCGCCGGATTTCATTCTGTTCACAGAATAATGGGTTCTGCGCCAGCATTGTGGCGTATTCGTTCACACGCTCTTTTCCGATGCGATTTAGCCGGGTAATATGCTTGGATTCGATCCCGGCAAACTCGAACCGAATATCTTCAACCTGAAACAGATCGCACAGCAACAGAAACTGCGGGATGCTCGGAAGCGTCGCTCCACATTCCCAATGCGAAATAGACTTCTTTGTAACGGATTTTCCCGATCGTTCTGTTAGGTATTCTGCGACAGTAGACTGCATCATGCCATTTTTCTTGCGCAATCGCGCAAGCGTTTCTGCTATATCCACACAATCCCCTCCACCATGAGTATACCCTATAGGCAGCTGGATTACAATACCAATCTCAAATTTTGCGATTATGTATTTACAGCCGCGCTCTGGGCAAATAATACAGACGGAAAGGAGGGACGCGTAGTGGCGGAAAGGACGATTCTACACTCGGACCTGAATAACTGTTACGCTTCTATAGAGATGATGTACTATCCGAAATTGCGCGGACATCCGATGGCAGTCGGCGGCGACGTCGAAGAACGTCATGGGATCATCCTTGCGCGAAACTATGAGGCGCGAGCTTATGACATTAAGGTGGGGCAGGCTCTCTGGCAAGCGAGGTCGCTATGTCCGGGATTGATTATTGTATCACCGCATTACGACCGTTATATCCGATTCAGCAGAATGTTTCGGGAGATTCTATCCGACTATTCCGATCAGGTACAGGCGTTTGGGCTCGACGAAGCCTGGTCTGATGCCACAGGCTCAATCCACAAGTACGGCTCAGGGAAAGCAATCGCCGATGAAATCCGTGAACGAGTAAAGGATGAAATGGGAGTTACAGCCTCTGTAGGCGTTAGCTACAATAAAATTTTCGCCAAACTTGGTTCGGATATGCGGAAACCCGACGCAACAACGGTCATTACGCAGGAGAACTATCTCGGTCACGCCATCCACATGAATACGTCGGCCCAAATGCCCGTTTGAGTCGGAGGAATAACCCAATGGCAGCGGAGCAAATGCCCACTTGCGGCGGATATGCCCCCCTCGAATAGCAATAATAACCAAGCAAAATAGAATCATTATTGTAATCGTATTGAGTGTGAACGTCTATAGGCGTATCACAGTCAAGGAGGGTCATGAATATGACCGATTACAGGGAGGTTCTACGGTTGGCGAGTCTGGGATTGAATTACACACAGATTGCAGCGGGAGCAAAAACATCACGGAAGACAGCACACCGGATATTGGATAGGGCGCGCGCAGTCGGTATCGACTGGGAGAAAGTCCAGTCCATGCCGGACAAGGAACTTGCTGCCGCACTGTATCCTGACTTCGGCAGCAAAAAGGCAGAAAACAGCCGAAAACCCTAAGCGCAGCAAGGGTTTCCGGCCTTTGACCAACTGAAGAAACCTGTTAGGATTGAACAGCCGTTTTCGTTTTGTTTGCTCCCGCCAACACTTTTTTTATCTCGCCAAGCGAACGATATCGCTTCTCTAAATCGATCCCAGTTTTTGCCAGCACCGCCTTGGTTACCTCGTCCGCATGATGAAACACATAGTGATTCTCGCCCATCAGCGTGCATGTCGCTCGCCTTAAACTGCTTGCTATCCGCCCAATTGTATACTCATTATCGAGCCGGCGCTCTAATAATCGCGCTATTACTAGTGCAACAAAACATACTAAGAAGTGCGCTTGTATATGATCTTCACGCGATACATATACTTGTCTTGTCCGAAAGTCACTCTTTGTGACTTTGGTATTTCCTGGAAACAGCGAATACGTTATGGGTATGCCATCGCCATCCATTAGCAGTCCCATTTGTATTATCGGGTCTGGCCTATGTTCCTTGGATACACCTTTCTTGCGCAGATTATCCTGCTCATCTATCTCAAAGTAATAGTTTGTCACATCATAATACACTCGCGATAAGTCGCGCGGTTTCTCTTTTTCGATCCTGATAGGTCTTGTTGAGTACCACGCCTTCCTTAGTGTTTTTCTCCACGCCTGTTTTCAAATTGTCCGGCACAAGAATGCGTGTAACGCCGCCGAAGTATTTGTACGCATTCACATGTGCGGCGATCCAGGATTCTTGCGTTCTATCCAGGAAGGCTTCCGTATAAGCATACCCGCTGTATGGCAGCGCCGCCACGAAAACATCCGCCTGCAGGTATTCGCCGGTCTCACTGTCCACTATGCTGGCCGTTTGTCCTGCCCAGTCTACCTCCATGATCTCGCCGGGCTTGCGCGTGATATGCATAGTCGCTTTGGTTTGGACGGCGAAATCCCTGTAATATTTCTTGAACTGTGACAGCTGGTATGGCGATTCTCCTGCGTTCCGGCAGCGTTCGCAATACTCCATCCATACCAACTGCAGCGTAACGCCGGGTCTGGCCAGTTCCCGGTGCATCGCCTCGAAGTCAGGCGTTGTGTACTGGTTTTGCGCTGTCGAGGTTGGATACAGTGCGGCAGCAAGTTCCTTGTCCGGCATGGACTGGACTTTCTCCCTAATTCGGCAGGCATTCACACCCCAAAGCACCCCCAAAACTCAACAACGACAAGGAAATACAGCCAGATTTTCTTGTCAAATTGTTGAATATTTTAGTTGCGGATTATGCGAGACTGTGGTATAATGATCCCATATCTACTCAGGAGGTGAGCATATGCGGCTTCACAAGGGACTGTCTAACGGACGGTTGTATCTGTCCATCGTCGAAGGTTACCGCGATCCTGTCACTAAGAAGGTCAAAACACGTACCTTGCGTTCGCTGGGTTACGCTGATTCGTTAGCAAAGATTCACGACGACCCAGTCGCGTTCGGGATGCGCATACTCGAGGAAATGAAACTTGCAGCCGCCTGCGAGCAGACTGCGGACAAAGTTGCTATACACTCAAACGAAAGACTGTCTGAGAGCGTTTCATACAATAAACTGCTGGGATACGTTCCGTTATCCATGCTGTATCGTGATTTGAGGTTGGATCAGTTTTTTACCAACCAAGCACGGAAACTAGATGTCAAATATGACCTGAACAGCATTGTGAGACTGTTGGTATATTCACGGATATTGTTTCCAGGGTCAAAGAAAAAGACTTATGAAGGGAAAGATATGTACT
>BNUH01000144.1 GCA_025997215.1 Clostridia bacterium | reverse complement strand
CTTATACTCCGCGCAAAAGTTGTCGGACGCGCCCGACGAACCGTGCACGTAAACCGAACCCCACTCGGCGATGGCGGCTTTGTGTCGGGCCCAATACACATCGACAAAGACAGGCTCCAACTTTCCCGTGTCTTCGTTTGTCGAAAGCGTGTATATCGCGTTGATGAACATCCGAGGATTCTGTCCGGTGCCTTCCCAGATAGAATCGTCGTCCTGTTGCAGCGTGACTAATAGCAACTCGTTGATGCCATCCATGTTGATGTCAACGACCGCGTAACCGAACTCACTGCCAATCCAAGGGCGGTCGGGCAGCATCGAACTCCACGGTTCGGTGAGGAGTTCCGCCTCGTACAGCTCGTAACCCGACGTCAGGTACGCCCGAAATTCCTCCAACACAGGAGCGTAGGCTTCAAGCGATGCCGCGATGTCCAGCTCGGCGTCGGTCAGCTCGGTAATGGCCGAATCAGTGTCGGCCAGACCGTGGGCGGCCGACACTGATATCAGCATAATGGTAAATAGTATCACCGTCATAAGTTTACGAAGTGTCATTATGAACACCTCCTTTAACTATACGACGATTGTGTTACGCTCTAAGTTCCGCGCCGAACTTTTCTTTTAACATTACCAGCATGGAATCGATCACCGGGTTCACATCCGCGTCGGTGAGCGTGCGGTCTAACGCTCGCAGTGTCAGCGCGAAAGCCGCGCTCTTCCTGCCGTCACCCACTTGCGCGCCGCGATATACGTCGAACAGCTTGACGGACTCCACCAGCGGCGATGTTTCGGCCAATGAATCGCGCACAACCCCCAACTGAACGGTATCATCCACCACCAGCGCAATGTCACGTGTCACGGCGGGATGCCGCGGCGGCTCGTTGATCTTGGTCACAGACGTCTGCAGCGTACGCACCGCGTCCAAATCCAACTCGGCCAGATATACCCGGCCCGCGCACTCGAACCGTTCGGACACGTCGGGATGAACTTCGCCCAGACGCGCGAGAATTGTTCCGTCGGACGCGATTAAGCAAGCCGCCCTGCCCGGATGATAATAGTTATCCGCGCCGGATTCCACGCGAGTTTTGATGCCTACGCTCGCCAGCAGTGCCTCAACGATCCCGCGTATTCTGTAGAAATCGTTGCCAGCGCCGTATGCGCCTATGCACAGCGTTTGGCGTTCCCAGGGCAGGTCGCCGGGCTTGCGCGGTTCACCATCGTGCACCGTTTCGAATACGGCGGCTGCTTCGTAGAGCAGCGCCTCTTCGAGCTTGCGGCTCTGGTTCAATGCTAACGCGGTGAGCATGGACGGCACGAGCGTCGAGCGCATGACGGATGTGTCCTCGCCCAGATAGTTCCGCAGGTTTAACGGCTGCAGCCTCGGATCGTCCGCGTCCAGATTCAGCAGGCCCAGCAGCGACGGCTGCATGAATGAGAATCTGTATATCTCAAACCCGCCCCACGCGCGCAGCAATCCTTTAACAGAATCCAACAGGCGCATGCGCTCGCTGCGCTGACCCGCCATGCTCGAACCGACAGGCAGCGTCGTTCGCAACGCCTGGTAACCATATATCCGCAGAACCTCCTCGGTAAGGTCGGCCTCCTGCTCAACGTCCTGCCTGAATTCCGGCGGAATCACCGTTAACACGCCATCACCTAACGTAACGTCAAAGTGCAGCGTCTTGAGGATTCTCACCATCTCCACGTCCGGGACGTCCACGCCCATCGTTACGCGCATCCTGTCGCAATTCGCCTCGACGACCGGACGCGGCTTGGGATTCGGATATAGGTCGATCATGCCCTCGGCCACGTCGCCAGCATCCAGCAGGTTCACCAGCTGGCACGCTCTGCCCATGGCCTCCTCGATCGTGTACGGGCTGACGCCCTTCTCGAACCGCGCGGACGCCTCCGTGCGCATACCCAGCGCACGGCTGGTCAGGCGGATATTCGTGCGATCGAATGCCGCGCATTCGAATAGGAGCGTCCGGGTCGCCTCGGTGATCTCGCTCTCCTCGCCGCCCATTATGCCAGCTAAACCCGTGGCGTTCTGCGCGTCGGATATGACAAGCATGTTCTCGGTCAACTCGCGCTCCTTGCCGTCCAGCGTCGTCAACTTCTCGCCCGGTTTCGCTCGGCGGACGATGATGCGCTGATCCCTCACGCGGTCCAGGTCGAACGCGTGCATCGGGTGGCCTGTCTCCAGCATCACATAATTTGTGATGTCCACAATATTATTGATGGAACGCATGCCCGCGCCGTGCAAAGCCTTCCGCAGCCACATGGGTGAGGGTGCGACGCGAACATTCGCAATGGCGCACGCGGCGTAACGCGGCGCGAGATCGGTATCCAGCACCTCCACCGTGGCGAAGTCGGCGGCAGGTTTCGCCGTTTCACGCACGGTTATCTCCGGTTTTGCGAATGAAGTGCCCAGCACTGCCGCCGTCTCGCGCGCAATGCCCCACGCGCTCAAACAGTCCGGGCGGTTCGCCAGCACCTCGAAGTCGAATACCGTGTCGTCGATGCCCAGTATCCCCTTGACATCCATGCCCAGCGGATGCGGCTCGTTGAATATGAGGATGCCATCCACGCCCGCGCCGGGGTATAAGGATTCAGGCACGCCCAGCTCATCGCCACCGCAGAGCATGCCGTCGGAAGCCTCGCCGCGCAGTTTGCCGCTGCGGATTACCTTCCCGCCGGGCAAGGTCGCGCCGTGCCGCGCCACTGGGACGTACGCGCCGACGGAAGCCTCGGTGATGTTCGGCGCGCCCGTTACAATCTGCAGTATATCGTCGCCGACATCTACGGTGACGATGGTTAGGTGGTTAGAATTAGGATGCATCCTGAACGTTTTAATCTGACCGACGGCGACATTCGACACCTCGCCGCCCGTCTCCTCGACGGATTCAATGCCGTTGCCTGCCATGATCATCTTGTCGCGGTACACGTCCGGCGCAACGGGGACGTCCGCGTATTCCTTAATCCATGATAATGGTAATTTCATTATAACTCCTCCTCACCGCGCCTGCGACATCAGCCGCGCATCACCCTCGAATAGCCAGCGCATGTCGGGAATCCCAAACCGCTGCATGGCCAGCCGCTCCAGCCCCATCCCGAACGCGAAGCCCGAGTATACCTGGCTGTCGATGCCGCACAGTTCGAGCACTTTCGGATTCACCATGCCGCAGCCGAGGACTTCAATCCAGCCGGTGCCTTTACACACGCGGCAGCCGCCCTCGGCACCACGGCACGCAGGGCAGGTCAGATCCACCTCGGCCGACGGTTCGGTGAAGGGGAAGAACGACGGCCTGAATCTTACGCCGATGTCCGGCCCGTAGATCCGTTTGGCGAATGCATCCAGCGTGCCCTTCAGGTCGGACATGCGGACGCCCTTGTCGATATACAGCCCTTCGATTTGATGAAACACAGGTGAGTGGGTCGCGTCCATCTCGTCCGCGCGGTAGCAACGCCCGGAGCTAATGATGCGGATGGGCGGCTTGCGCGATAGCATTGTCCGCGCTTGAACGGGCGAGGTGTGCGAGCGCAGGACGATGTTGTCCTCGATGTAGAAGGTATCCTGCGCATCCCGGGCTGGATGGTGCTTGGGCTGATTCAACAGCTCGAAGTTGTATAGATCGTATTCCACCTCCGGGCCTTCGACGACCTCATAACCCATGCCCGTGAACAGGTCTACCAATTCATTCAATATAATGGATATGGGATGCAAACTGCCTAGCTGCAAACCGTCGCGCGGTTCGGTCACATCGATGGTCTCGGTTTGCAACGCTTGTTGACGCGCCGCGCGTTTCACCGCAGCTTCACGCGATGCGAACTCGGATTCGATCGTCTCGCGCGCCGCGTTGATCCACTTGCCCGCCTCGGGCCGCTCGGCTGGCGAAAGCTGACCCAGGCCGCGCAGCAGCGCGGTCAGCGGGCCTTTCCGGCCTAGGTATTGCACGCGCAGATTCTCCAGCGCGGCGGGTGAATCCGCCTCACTCAATGCGCCGCGCGTCTCCTGCAGTAACGCCTCGATCTGTTCCCTCATGATAATTACCCCTTCCGCATAAACAAATAACGCCTCATCCCTCATCGGGACGAAGCGCACGCTCCGTGGTACCACCCACATTCCCCACGCGAATAACCGCGTAGGCTCTGCCGGAACCGCGAATATATCCGCGAATCCTGGATGCGTTCACGGGCATCAATCGACCGCGCCTACTTGCGTTTGCCGAACCGAGTTCGCTCGCGCTTTCAAGCGGCGGCTCCGGAGTGAATACCGCGCGGCCCTCGTGCGCGCCTTACAGCCTTGGGTTTACTCAACCCATCGGACGCGCTCTCTGAAACGAATGCTGTTGCGAGGTCTGTCTCCATCAAAGCCTTTATGGATATAGTATACCCGATGGGGTGGAAAATTACAAGCAGAATCTATATTAGTTTACGCATTTGATCAAGCAGTTCAGGAAGATCATTTTGTATAGATAACCACACAATACTGTAGTTTATGTCTGAATAATGGTGAACGATACGATGACGCATATTTATTATATCCTGCCACATCACTTCCGGATGGTCAGTCTTGAATGACACATCCAGCATATTCATCAGTTCACCGATTTGCATGAGATGAAATATGCAAGCGGATGTACCTTTAACATCCATTTGAAAAGATTCAAACGAATCATATTCGTGGGCAAATTGCTGGATCAGTTCTATGTGTTCCAATATATGGAGTATTATCGATTTATTGTTCATACAGCACCACCCCAGTTCCGGCTATTTCCTTTTCAATATTCGAGCCATGATTAATCTCGATGATATCAAAAACATCCACATGCTTGTCAATCGTCCGCTCCAAACTATCGGCAAACCCATAAAACTTGAAACCATACAGCCTGCTATCGACGACCAGGTCAATATCGCTCAAACGAGTAGCTCTGCCTTTGGCGTAGGATCCAAATAGGATAGCCTTTTTGACGCCGTACTGCTGGAATACGGGCGTAAACAGTGTGCGGATCTGGGCGATAGTATAAACATTATCGCTTATCATGGATGCCTTCCTTCGAGGTCGTTATATTGCATAGTATACCCAATTGACGGGGAATTGCAAGGAGTTCGTAAAAGTTATAA
>BNUH01000143.1 GCA_025997215.1 Clostridia bacterium | reverse complement strand
TGTGCCGCTTCTTTGACGGTGAGCAGTCCGTCTACAGTGCGGCTGATGATCTCGTACCGCTTGAGTTGTTGTGCTTGCAAGCGTATCTCTCCCTGCTTCTTCACTCCCATTTTGACGAAGGGGGGGGGGGGTGACAGAATCACTTGTGACTCTACAGGGTGACATTATCACTTGTGAACAGCACCGTAGCAATTCCAACCTTGACATCCCCAGCCCGCATGTGCTACAATACGTTCCGCGAAGGGGAGTAGCCTTTTCCCAGCCGTCAGCACGGCGGATTATTCCGCCCGGCGGGGAGACGTCGTTAGACGAGCCAGACCTTTGCCCAATAGACGGGCAGGTGTGGCTTTTTTGTATGTAAAACACACTCGCTGTAAATTTTTAGGAGGATCCATGAGCGATCAACTATCGTCCGTTTTCACAAAGATTCCGGTGCGAAATTGGCATACTATCACCGAATCTGCGGCGTTTGCCGCGCTGGATTCCGTCAACACCGGGTTGTCGGCGGAGGAAGCCGCGTATCGCCTGACCAGCCATGGCGCGAATGAAATCCAGCAGGGTAAACGGAAAACCTTTCTGAAGATACTGCTGTCCCAGTTCGCCGATCTGATGATCTGGGTTCTGATCGCGGCTGGCGCGGTATCGCTGCTGCTGGGCGAATGGGCAGACGCCGCTATCATTTATGTCGTGGTGCTCCTCAACGCTGTACTCGGGTCCATCCAGGAATCCAGAGCCGAGGCCGCGCTGGACGCGCTGCAGAGCCTCGCCGCGCCTAAAGCCAAGGCGCTGCGAGCCGGCGCATCCGCTATGATCCCCGCCAGTCAGCTCGTGCCAGGCGACGTCATATTGTTGGAAGCGGGCGACGCTATCCCTGCCGACGCGCGGCTTATTACCAGCAGTGCGCTAAAAGCGGAGGAATCCGCGCTGACCGGGGAATCCGTCCCGGTGGATAAATCGCCGTGCATAATCGAGGATGAAGGCGCAGCGCTGGGCGACCGCGTAAACATGGTATTCATGGGCACAACGATTACATACGGTCGGGCAAGCGCGTTGGTTGTGGAGACGGGTATGCGCACCCAGATCGGCAGCATAGCCAGCCGATTAAACGCCGTTGAGAAGGAACGCACTCCGCTCCAGAAGGCGCTGAACAAGATTTCAAATACACTGTCCATCGGCGTATTGGCGGTTGCGGCGATAGTGTTTGCGCTGAGCCTGTTTGCCCGGTCTGGCAGCGTCGTTGAATCATTCTTGCTTGCCGTCAGCCTTGCGGTTGCGGCGATTCCGGAAGGCATGGTCGCGGCGGTGACGATCGTGCTCGCGCTGGGCATGAATCGGATGGCAGGCCGCGGCGCGATCATCCGCCGATTGCCTGCTGTGGAAACGCTCGGCGCGACGCAGGTTATCTGTTCGGATAAAACGGGCACCTTAACCCAGAACCGCATGACGGTCGTGAATATCTGGTCGCATAATGAGAATCTGCTCGAGCAAGCCATGGCGCACGACAACGATTCAACGCTAAACGCGGACGGCATTCCGCTGGGCGATCCAACCGAAACCGCACTTATTACTTACCTACTAGATCGCAATGCGACAACAGTAACCGAATTGCGCGAACGAAAACGCGCGGGTGAACTGCCATTCGACAGCGAGCGCAAGCTATCAACCGTAGCCGTTCGATACGGGCAAGGCCTGCGCGTATTCGTAAAAGGCGCTCCCGACGTGATGTTTGGTCGATGCAACCTCACGGACGACGAGCGCGGGAACGCCGAAGCCGAGAATGAGCGCATGGCCAGGCAAGCCTTGCGAGTATTGGCGTTTGCGTACAAGGACGTGAACGCAGCGGCGTTCGAGTCGGTCGATGAACCGGAGCACGGTTTGACATTGATCGGCTTATGCGGGATGATCGACCCGGCGCGGCCTGAAGCGCGCGACGCTATTTCGTTGTGCCGCCATGCTGGGATACTACCCGTGATGATTACGGGGGATCACCGCACCACCGCCGTCGCCATCGCGCGGGACCTGGGGATCATGAAACCGACGGATGACGACGCGGAATGTTCGCGCACAGGCTCCGAGCTGGAACGCATGACCGACGCGGAGTTGGAATCGCAAGTCGAGAATATCCGGGTGTACGCCCGTGTCGCGCCGGAGCATAAGTCGCGGATCGTAGCCGCGTGGAAACGCCGAGGCAAAGTGGTTTCGATGACCGGGGACGGCGTTAACGACGCGCCCGCGCTGCGTTCCGCCGACATCGGCGTGGCCATGGGCATCACCGGCACGGACGTATCGCGCGGCGCAAGCGACATGATTCTCACCGATGATAACTTTGCGACAATCGTTGCAGCAGTTGGTGAAGGCCGTCGGATATATGATAACATCCATAAAATGGTAAGGTTCCTGCTTTCGTCAAACGCGGGTGAAGTGCTGGCAATACTTGCAGCGACGCTGATGGGATGGCGATTACTAGCGCCTGTACATGTGTTATGGATAAACCTGGTCACGGATACGTTCCCCGCGCTGGCGTTAGGCGTGGAACCTGCCGAGCGGGATATCATGGATAGAATGCCGCGCGATCCCAACGCGCCGTTCTTTAGCGCAAGGGATTGGGTGCGCGTCGCGTCAGCCGGAGCGGTGGAAGCCCTGCTTACGCTTGCGGCATATGTGATCGGCGGGGTTGGCACCGCCGCGGGCACGACTATGGCATTTTTGACGCTGGCGTTGTCGCAGTTGTTTGCGGCGTTGGGTTTTCAATCCGAACGTACCAGCGTGTTCCGGATGGGCGGCGGGCACAAGGTGCTGTGGCTGGCGATGATAGGCTCTGCTGTGTTACAGCTTGTAACCGTTATGATTCCCGCGCTGCGCAGCGTGTTTGGATTGACCGCGCCTAACGCGTGGCAATGGTTGACGATTGTCGGTCTGTGTGCCGCGATGATGGGTTATATAGAAATAAACAAGTTGTCAAACAGGGGTAAGAGGAAGTGACGGGTTAGTTAGCTTAGAGCAAATGCTGGAAGGCGAGATGGATGAGCATCTGGGGTATGACAAGCATAGCCCGGAAGGACGCAATGGCGGGAACAGCCGCAACGGTTATGGCAGCAAGACAATCACCTCGGAATACGGTGAGAACGAGATAACCGTGCCGCGCGATCGGCAGGGAACGTTCGAGCCGCAGGTAATAGCCAAGCGGCAGACGCGCACCGACGAAATTGAGAATAAGGTGCTGGCAATGTATTCCAAGGGTATGACGACGCGTGATATTGAGGATAGCCTGCGGGATATCTATGGCGCGGAAGTATCCTCAAGCCTGATCTCCAGGATCACGGAGGTGTACAATTTGTAAGGATACATTCGCAAACGCAAAAGCCATGGATTTCTGCGAGGTTGCTGAAAAAGTCGCTCAATGGAAAAATTTGCACAAGAATAGCTATGACAGAATAGCCATACTGTGTCAAAAAAGCAAGTTACGACAAGAGTTTTGCATTTGCTTCTTCAGCACCGTTTGTGCATATTGGTGTAGAGCAAATGCAAAGAGGGTACTTTTTCAGCAACCTCGTCAATTTGGCCGCTCTCTTTCGTATAAGGTACAACCCTCTCCCGATGGTTTTGCCCAGGCATTCATATTAGGTGAAGAGTTCATAGGTAATGATTCATGTGCTATGGTATTAGGCGATAATATATTCTACTATAACGGCTTTGGAAAACTCCTCCATAGTGCAGCTCAAGAAACTGAAAATGGCAAAGCAACAATCTCTGGATGACTGGATCATATTTAACCTGTCTGGTTTCGTTAGTAGGGCTGGTCGGAGTATCTGTTATTGTTTATGCTGGGTCATTAATAGTTATGAAGACAGAGATAGCTGGAATGACAATTGGCATGATCAAAAATCGGGGTAAGAAAACTGAGGTGGCTGGTTAATGGCTATTGCCCGATGGTCGCAAAAACGCATACAAGCAATCATAAAGGAGTTGGCTAATATTGACGTTTGGATCATATATTAAATATGTTAGAAAAGATATGGGCTATAATGTTAGAGAAGCTGCTGATGAGTTGGGGATCGCTCATAGTTATCTAACTGATATTGAGAACGGTAAACGTAATGCGCCAAATGCTCACTTAGAGAAGATTATAGAACTATATGAAATTGAAGAGATCGACCTGCTCTACGACCTGGCCGGACTTACACATCATACTAGTTTTGTAGATATAAACGCTTATCTCGGTGCCTATCCAGTGGTAAGGGAGGCGATCCGATTAGCTAGGGATAATGGGATAGGGGAGGAGGGATGGAAGGTACTGATGGGGTTGATGGAGGAGAATTAATTGGCGCGTCGAACTGTTAGGTTAAGGGTGGTTTGACTTTGAGAAACGATAGACGGTTTGTTCTGGTTTTCCGGCTCTGTTCGCTGCTCTTTGCTTTAGCAGGAGTATTGAAACAGATAGGCGCGTTCGGTGGCTCTATCCATTTGGGCAGCTTAATGTTCTATACCATGCAGAGTAATCTGCTGGCTATAGTGCTATTTGCAATGCTTACCGTCCGTACAGCACAAGGGCTACGTGGTGGTAGGTATGGAAGCAATGGTTGGTTTGTTAGATTTAAGATGATATGTACTGTTGATATATTACTAACTTTCGTAGTATTCTGGATTCTCCTAACTCCAGGATCAAGCACTGATTTCTTACTATCCTTTGAGAACTTATCCGCCCATACCTTCACCCCAGTGCTTTGCTTAATAGACTATATGCTATTTTCAGAGCGTAAACGATTGAAGTATCGAGATGTTTATTATACCTGCATATTTCCAGCGTTGTATGTGATGTTTACTGCCATAGCTGGTATTGCTGGTTATGTATATTGGTATAATGAGGAAACACAACTAACCGTCCGAGCGCCTTACTTCTTTCTGGATTACTATACTATTGGTGCTCAGGCTGCCATATATATTATAGCGATACTATTATTCATCTTAGCAGTCAGCCATGTATTCTACTGGATTGATCGGAGAGGTAGGGAGGTAAGTGCAGAGATAAGTGGATGATAACGTCTTGCGCCCATAACCTTTATGTCTTCAATAGCTTGTGAGTAGTAAGCATCTTTATAAGTCTACCAGCCGTTGACGTGATAATCTGCTGATGGTGAAAAAATAGTAAGGATGCAGGAGAATTGAGGAAGATATCGAAACATTACTAAGGAATGTGATTATGATTGAGCTAATAAAAATATGTAAAGAGAGAAACCGATGAGCAAGGTTCCCTATGAAGAGGCAATTGGTCAGTTAAGTGAGGAGAACCTCGCTATTGTTA
>BNUH01000142.1 GCA_025997215.1 Clostridia bacterium | reverse complement strand
GGTCGGCGAGTAAAAGCGGGCACGAAACCAGCCGCTCTGGTGGACAAGATCGCAACTGGAAAACCCGCAAAGGCGCTCAAGCCATACTCATTTCAGCCGGATACACTGTTCGAAGCAGACGATCTATCCGACGCCGCTGAACTTACCGGCGCAGATATGCCACCACCAAGCGAATATCTGTCCGCACGCCAAAAGGACGGCAAGCCGCTAGGTGCGGACGCATTGTATGCGGAAACTTGGCAGTGGCTGAAGGAACGCGGTTGCGAAAAGTTCGTCAGTCCCAGGCTCATTGAAGCGTACTCACAGGCGTTTGCGCGCTACATCCAATGCGAGGATGCAATCAGCACATACGGCTTGCTTGGGAAACATCCCACCACAGGCGGCGCGATAACGTCGCCATTCGTGCAGATGAGCCAGTCCTACCAGAAGCAAGCAAACCTCATATGGTATGAAATATTCGATATAGTGAAACAAAACTGTACCACGGCGTTTACAGGTAATCCACAGGACGATGTGATGGAGCAGCTTTTGCGCACTCGGCGCGGATAAGGAGATGGCATGAGATATTATACTGCGGAGAGTGTCCGCGCCGGGCATCCAGACAAACTATGCGATATTATTGCCGATACCATACTGGATGAATGTCTGCGCGCTGATTCCCACTCCCGTGTCGCTTGCGAGGTCATGGCTACCAAGGGACGGATCATCGTCGCGGGCGAGATCACATGCGCTAAGGATATTGACATCCCGTCTGCCGTCAAGTATGTACTGTCGATGCATGGGTATGACTCCGATGCGTTCATTATCGAGTCCGCAATCCATCAGCAGAGCGCGGATATCGCTGCAGGCGTTAATCTGTCGCTGGAAGCGCGCACCGGCGAGGCGGGTATGGGCGATCCATTCGGCATGATCGGCGCTGGCGATCAAGGCACGATGTATGGTTACGCAACGGACGAGACGACTCTGTTCCTGCCGACGCCCTATGTCCTTGCTCGACGGATCGCGCGGCAGCTTGATGTATATGGCCGCGGACGTTTCATCGATGGGCTAATGCCAGACGGGAAAGCGCAGGTCACTGTATCGTGTGATGATGATCAATCTGTAACAATTGAGTCTGTCATCATATCCGCGCAGCATGGATCCATCGTCAGCCAGAAACGGCTGCGCGAAGACATCATCAAGGCGATCGCGCCATGTTTCGAGGACTTCCCCCCACCGAAGGATGATGTGGTTCTCATTAACCCCGCTGGCGACTTTATCGAAGGCGGACCCGCTGCCGATACTGGACTGACCGGACGCAAACTGATGTGCGACACTTACGGTGGCCTCGCCCTTCACGGCGGCGGCGCACTAAGCGGGAAAGACCCGACAAAGGTAGACCGTACCGGTGCGTACATGGCACGGCATATCACTAAGGCTATCGTGATGGCAAAGCTCGCGCATCGGTGTGAGGTGGCGTTGTCATACGCCATTGGAAAGGCATGTCCTGTTGCCGTTGATGTAACTACGTTCGGTACAGGCACTGTTCCCGACGATAACCTTCGCCAGGCGATTCTTTCCGTATTCGATTTGCGTCCGGCGGCTGTCATAGACCACTTTCACCTGCGAAAATTCGACTACGCCAAGACCGCTGAATACGGACACTTCACGTGCCATGATTACCCATGGGAGCGAGTAGACGAAACAACGATGTCGGCGCTATGGAGGTGTGTATGACCACAACTGAACGACTTGAAAAGGTATCCGTAGACCGGCTCGTACCGAGTGCCCGCAACACTCGAACACACTCCAAAGCACAGATACAACAGCTGCGTGCGTCATTGCGGGAATTCGGTTTTCTGAATCCATTATTAATCGACAAAGAATTCAACATCATCGCCGGTCATGGCCGTGTGCTTGCCGCCCGTGAAGAAGGTGTCGCTGAGATTCCTTGTGTGTTCGTTGAGCACCTGACCGAAGCACAGAAACGCGCATACATCATCGCGGATAACCGTCTCGCTTTGAATGCTGGTTGGGACGACGAACTATTGTCGGTCGAATTGGCTGATCTACAGGGTGCGGACTTTGACGTATCTCTACTCGGTTTTGACGAGAAGGAGTTACGAAAACTACTGACACCCGACAAGGATGTTCAAGAAGATGACTTCGACCTGACAGCCGCTCTTGAGGAGGCGGCTTTTGTTTTGCCTGGGGATGTCTGGACGGTCGGGCGGCACAGACTCATCTGCGGTGACGCGACGGATGCCGATACTGTCCGTAAGCTGATGGAGGGCCGCAAGGCGAACCTCGTACTGACAGATCCCCCGTACAACGTCAGCTTCGAGAGCGCGAGCGGATTGAAGATCAAGAATGATCATATGGCGGCTGATAAGTTTTACACTTTCCTGTTGTCATCTTTCCGTAATATGGCGGACAGCCTAGAAAGCGGCGGTTCCGCGTATGTCTTTCATGCTGACACCGAGGGCGAGAACTTCCGCAGAGCGTTTCGTGAGGCAGGTTTCCATCTATCCGGTACCTGCATCTGGGCTAAAGATAGTTTCGTAATGGGTCGCTCACCGTACCAGTGGCAGCATGAACCGATTTTGTACGGCTGGCTCAAAACAGGCACACACAAATGGTATGCCGGCCGAAGCGAAGCTACCATCTGGAACTACCCAAAGCCCAAGAAAAACAGCGATCATCCAACCAGTAAACCACTTGAGCTGCTTGCCTATCCGATTAAGAACAGCAGCCAGCCGAACGGGATCGTACTTGATGTCTTCGGTGGATCGGGTAGTACGCTCATCGCTTGCGAGCAGACAGATCGTGTATGCTGCATGCTCGAACTTGACGAGAAATACGCCAGCGTCATCCTGCGCCGATATGCCGAGTTCAAACAAAATGGCGGTGAGGATATAGCATGCGAGCGGAGCGGTGAGACGCTCAAGTATGCCGACATCGTAAAGGATGTAGCAGGAAAATGAGTATTTTGACTCTCGGCTCCCTCTTCGATGGCTCAGGAGGTTTTCCGCTCGGCGCCATTTTATCTGGTATTCAACCGATTTGGGCCTCGGAGGTTGAGCCGTTCTGTATATGTGTTACAACAAAACGACTGCAGCAAGTCAAGCATCTCGGTGACATAAATCTGATCAATGGCGCAAATATTCAGCCTGTTGATATTGTTACAGGTGGGTTCTGTTGCCAGGATTTGTCGGTTTCCGGACCGCGTCTTGGACTTCATGGCGAGCGGTCGAAGCTGTTTTTCCAGATGGTTCGGATCGTCCGCGAGATGCGCGCCGCGACCGCGAATGAGTATCCGAAATATGCGGTGCTAGAAAATGTGCCAGGCATGTATTCCAGCAACAACGGACTCGACTTTCAAGAGGTGCTAAATGAACTCGTTCGGCTTGAAGACGAAACCCTATCAATACCTATGCCTGAAAGCGGACGCTGGTCAACAGCAGGTGAGATCGTGGGAGATGATTTCTCCCTCGCCTGGCGGACATTGGACGCGCAATACTGGGGAGTTCCGCAGCGGAGGCGCCGCTGTTACATTGTCGTCGATTTTGCAGGTGAACGTGCCGGGCAAATACTATTTGACGAAAGCCGCTTGTCTAGGGATCCTGCGTCGGGCGAAGGAGCGTGGAAAGGAATTGCCGGAAGTATTACGACTGGCACTGGAGACACAGGCGGCATAGCGTTTGCGTTTGAGCCAGGCGCATCGTCACGGTTGGGCGGCCATGTCTGGGAAAATATCACAGGCACACTTCGCGCGGATGCCGGCGATAATCAGACGGCAGTCGTATATGACGCTCGCGGAAATGGAGATGGCGCGACCGTAAACACAATCGTCTGCGACCATGAGAACCGAGTAACTGACTACACCGCGCTTGCGGTTGCGCCGAAAGCCGCGGCGTTCATGGGCGGCCAAGGCGCGAACGCTCGAAGTATCGCATACAACGAGGCTATATCACCAACACTCAGAAGCGAAGCAGGCGGCAATTCTGTCCCGATGGTTATGACAGCATTCGGGATTGGATCCAAGAACAGCGGCGGGATGCTGTCGACTAATCCTCACGCGGGGATTTATGAAGCTGCGACAGCCCGGACGCTCGATACATCCATTCCCGATCCAAACAAAAATGCTGGCGGTATCGCTGTCGTAGCGATCGAAGGCAACGGCGCGCGTCCGTCGCATCAAGGCAGTGGGATCTGCGAGGACGGCGTATCATTTACACTTAACACAACCGAGCGGCATGCTGTGTGCTACCGCGATGTAGTGGGCACGCTGTGCTCCTCTGAATATAAGTTCCCTCAGAATCAAGCGATCGAAGGCGGGAAGGCAATCGTCGAGCAGTATGATAATCATTATACAGTTCGCCGCTTAACTCCACAGGAGTGCGCTTTGCTTCAGGGCTTTCCTCCAAACTGGTGTGCGGGGCTTGAGGCGTACGATCCGACCGATGAAGATATAGCTTTCTGGACGGATGTGTTCGCGACAAAGGCTCGCATCGACGGAAAGAAGCCCAAGAGCCGTAATCAGATAATCAAGTGGCTGCGGAACCCGCACACAGATAGCGCCGAGTACCGCATGTGGGGCAATGGTATTTGTGTGGAGTGCGGAGCATTCGTGTTGAGTGGTATCGTGCACTTTAGCCGGAATCCTGCTTAAATGTTTGTGCAGTATATTGTTTATGAAACACTTGATAATGTGGCGGGTTAGAGCGAATATGCACATGACAAAGGGAACGAAAACCCTTTGAATTCAAGCAGAATCGGAGGAACCGCCATGAAACTCCACTATCATGTAACAGGCAAGGAACGAAAAGCTCTGGTGGGTGCAATCAGTACCGAATTGAACTCTCCAACACGGTACGTAGGCGCACCGACATTTGCCTACGAGGTAGGCGATTACATAATCAATAAGGATGGGATGCTTTCAGGACCCAACAATCTCCATCTGAAAAACGCCCTGATCGATATGGGGTTTGTTCCCATAGAGTGCGTGAACGATGAACTCCCCTCGGAAAATACACAGGATGAGGACAACGTGAGCGCAAGCGACGCGCCTGATACAATCGCCGTCGAGATTCCATACGACGGTGATCCTGCCATCCTGCGCGCGCTCCTATTGAGCAAGGCGACACTGATATCCGCCGCGCTGGGCGTGACTGCGTGTTGGTACAACCCACTACCTGAATACAGCCCAGAAAATCCAGGCGGTTGGTATGGTCCCGCTCCGCGCGAAAACATAACGCCGATTGAATTTACGAATAACTCCGTTAAGCTCGATTGGTTTACACAAGGTACAGACAGCGAAATTATAAAGGCATGGAGCGCGTTCCTCA
>BNUH01000141.1 GCA_025997215.1 Clostridia bacterium | reverse complement strand
TGGCGGGCCATACGAGGTGTCGGCCGATACCAAGCTAAGCATCCAGTCGATCAGCGCGGATTCGAACGGAATCTCCACACAATGGGTCGAAGGCGCGGAGTATCCGGGCACGCTGACGCCGTACCATTTGTGCCGCTGCGGGATGAGCGATAACAAGCCGTACTGCGACGGTGCGCACATCGCCGCCGGATTCAAGGGCACGGAGACGGCGGATAAGACGCCGTACGCTCAACGGGCGAAAAAGTTCGAGGGCGCGGCGGTGGATCTTCTGGACGACAATCGGTGCGCGCAGATGCGCTTCTGCGATCGTGGGATACGGACGTGGAACGCAGCGATCCAGTCGGACGATCCGGCGAATCTGCAGCTGGCTAAGGAAGAGTGCAGGGATTGCGCCTCCGGCCGGCTGACGCTGGTTCAAAAGGACGGAACCCCCATCGAGCCCGATCTGCCCAAGGAGATCGGCGCGATTCAGGACATACCGCGCGGCATTCGCGGCCCGCTGCGCGTTACGGGCGGCATCCCGCTCGAAGATGCTAACGGTCAGCCCTATGAAACGCGCAACCGATACACCCTGTGCCGCTGCGGGCTTTCCCAGAATAAACCATTCTGCGACACCAGACACATCAACTGCCCGCACATGCAGGGCTTCGACGCCGCGCCAGGGGCGAGCGGCTGACGAATCGCAGATCACAGATATTATGCGGGTTCAGGGCATCGCCCTGAACCCATTACTTTTCAACCCCTTGCATGCAACCCATTAATGATTTATTAATAGTAACATTTAGTAACATATTCTGAATCCATCGCGAATACGATATAGGTAGTAATACGCTGGAGGACAACCTATGTCGGTCACAATGGTCTGTCGTTTTTCGGAAAAATCCTGCCGCGGTTTGCTGCGCCGCGGAAGGGTGAACATAATACGCGCCGCGCTGATGTGCCTCGCGCTGTCGCTGGTTCCACTGGGATTCGCTTATACAAAGGTAATGGACGAGCCGCTTGATCCGTTGCCGCCTGGCCTGCGTTTGGTCAATGAATTCGGCATCACCTCGCGGGATGCGCCGCTGTTTGCCGCGCCGGAAGCGGGTGGCTTCAGCGATTCGTACGTCGATGCCTGGACCATCGTCCGGCTGGACGCGGCGGGTAATGGCTTTGTACGGATAAAGGGTTCGGAGTGGTTCTTGCTGGCGAATGATGTGGACAACGTAAATGTTATCGTTGAGCAAACTCCCATGTATGCGGTGCCGCTCACGACCAACCCGCTGCGCGCGGGCGTCGGATCGTACGCGCCGGAGCTTGAGCAATCCATCATCCAGAATCAGCGGGTGATGATCGAAGGCGAAACAGGCGACAGTTGGCTGGTTCAGGTGGATGGAGTATATGGTTTTATAATCAAAAACCAGGCGTTGATCATGCCCAGACGCCTGCGTTAAGGCGTGACTTTCGACAAATTAACGAAAAATAACGCAAATACCCCTCCCGACACTTTACGAAAGGGGGAATATGCGATAGAATTACAGGTGAAGCCGTTCATCTCCGATCGCATAAGTATGAGGTAGCACATGCCTGCAAAGGCCGTATGGAATCGCGCCCCGCTTAGACAGAATCGTCTCGCGCTGCTGTCCTTGACCGCAGTGCGTCCCATGGGCTGGCTTATCAGAGAGCTGGATGCTCAAGCCGCCCTATTTTTGGAGACCCCGCCCGACGAGCAGCCGCATCCGCGTCTGCTGGAGCCGATGATCCACATGGCGTATATGTCGGGCAATCAAGCCCTGCGCCAGACGGTTTCAGAGCTGATGGAATCCAGCGCCGCCACGCTGGGCGCTACGTTGGACGCCGTTGAAGCCGAGGCGAACGCCCCGCCCAAGCCAGCCGACGGCGATACTAAGCCGCCGCCGCCCCAGTGGGTAACATTCGCGCTCGCGCCCGACGCGTACGCGATGCCCCAAGCGCTGATGCTGTATTACACGGCCACGGGCGATATTCGCATGCTGAAGCTGACGCTGCGGCTGCTGACGCTGCAGGCTAAAGCGCTCTCGCAGGTTAACGCAAACGAGATCGCGCCTGAAACGCGCGCCGCCGCCGGAGAATTCATAGCGCTGCTGCTGGATGTTTACAATCGCACCGGACAGCCGCAGTTGATCGCCATCGCCAAACGCTGGGCCGACATTGGGATGGATTGGACCGGATGGTATAACCGATTCCCCCAAATGCAGCCCATGTACCGGACGCTGCCATACTCCCAGATGTCCGCGCAGATCAAGGCGGAACGGGAGGCTGGCGAAACGTTCGGTTACTTTACAACATTATCCCTGGCCGCGCGCGCGGATCACGCCGCTAGAGGGCTGCGCTCTACGGCGGTGCAGGCCGCGCTGACGGGCAGCCTGAAGGATGAGATGGCGTTCACGTCCGGCTGGGAAAAGTTGATGAAGTATCACGGCACGGCCCTTGGCATGTGCACGGCCGATATGTATCTGGCTGGACGCAATCCATCTCAAGGGGTATTCGTCCCGGCCGTGATCGAGATGATCCGCGCGCTAATTACCCAGTCGCGGATGGTCAGCCAATTCTCCTCGATCGCCTTCGCCGCCGAAGCGCTGGAGAAACTGGTGTTCAGCGCGTTGATGGCCTCGTTCACACCGGATTGGCATTACCGCCAGACGGCCCAGCGGATCAACCAGATCGAGTGCGCGCGCGTACCCATATCCAGCTATAACCTGGCGGAGGATTCATTCCTGTTCGCCAAGACCAACGTGCGCGACCCCGACGCGGCGCAGGCGTTGGGCGCGTTCAGCATGTTCGCCATGGCCGCATGGATGTGCGCGCCAGGCGGCGGGTTAGCGGCGCTCACCTACATCCCCTGCGAAGTCCGCGACCGGATCGAGGGACAATTGGTGAAGATCACCGTCGAATCCAACTACCCATATGACGGTGATATACATATAATCGTTAATACAACGGAACCGATTCGCCTGACGCTCTTCCTGCGGATTCCGCGCTGGGCCTCGGGCGCGAGTCTGGTGCTTTCCGCCGGGGATAAGCCGGACTGCGTGCCGGGCACGTTTACTAGGGTGGAGCGGGTATTCTCGGATGGGGATACGCTGGATCTGACGCTGCCCATGCGCGCGCGGATGGAGGAGATGAACGGCGCGTGGATCGAGCGCGGTCCGGTGCTGTACGCACTGCCCATCGACGCCGATTACAACGAGGTCACAACCCAGGACGGTACGGAGGCCATCGGCCTGAAGGCGTTAAGCGACTGGCAATTCGCGCTGGTGTCGGATACGCCGCTGTCGGAGGAACCGCCGTCGCATCAGGAGGGGCATCTGTCGGAACCGCCGCGAGTGCGCGCCGCCGTCGTTCCATTGGAGAATTGGAATGAGAAGCGTCACGCGCCCGAGCCGCCGCCGCGTGATCCCAAGCCCAGCGGCCCCGCCAAGATCGTATCATTCGTGCCATACGCCAGCGCACCGCTGCGAATAGCGCAATTCCCGTCGGCCCGATCCGTGCAGCAGGCGCAGGAACATACTCCTGAACCGGAAGAAAAGATAGCTAACGCCGTATACATATGATCAGTTACCGCTGAATGGAGGGATAACATGCTCGACAAAATCCTCGTGCTCGATATGGATACTTATGGGAGTATCTCAATCGCCCGCAAACTGCGCTCCCAGCGTATCTACTGCAAGATCCTGCCGGGCGGCGCATCCCTGGCCGACGTCGTCGAGCAGGATGCATCCGGCATAATATGGGTCGGCGGCGCGGAAGGTGAGAGCAAATATATCGACGAGAGGATTCTGTCGTTAGACATACCGCTGCTGGCTATCGGTTCAGCGTCCGTCGCATTGGCGCGGATGCTGGGCGGCGCCAGCCATGGAGCGATGCTGACCAACATGACCGCGGCGGTTTCATACGATCCGCAGGTGATATTTGAAGGCGTGACGCCTGGCGATCGTTGGTTCTCGCGCGCGGAACGGTTAGAGATCAGCGGCTCGATTATGCCCATCGCGTCGGCGAATAGCTGCGTCGTAGCGTTCTGCGACAAGGAGCGGCCGCTGTATGGATTCCAATTTGTTATAGAAAAGCATGATCCTGATGGCGTGACACTGCTCAAGAATTTCTGTACGCGCATCTGCCGATGTACGCCATGGTGGTCCACGGAGGCATTCATCGAGCGTGCCACGGGTGAGTTGTCGCGCATCTCCGGGGATAAGCCGCTGGTCGTAGCGCTAAGCGGCGGCGTGGATTCGACCGTATGCTCGGCGCTAGCCCAACGCGCCGTCGGGAATCGGCTCAAGCCCATCATGGTTCGAACCGGACTGCATCGCAGCGACATAGAGAAGCAAGTCGACGCATTCTGCCGCCAGAATCTAGGCATCGAGCTGATCGTGGTGGACGCACACCAGAAGGTTTTCGAAGCGTTGAAGGGCAAGCTGGATTCGGCGTCCAAGTCGGACACCGTACGGCAGGTATTCCGCGCGTCGGTGCTGGAAGCCGCAGGCGACGAGGCGTCGGAGATGACGCTCGTACTGGGCACGAATTATACGGAGGTGCTGGTGGCGGATCACTCGTCGCACCAGCGCATGGAATTCAAAGGGTTCAAAGGCGTGGTCGAGCCGTTGGTGGAATTGTTTAAGGACGAGGTGCGCGCTGTGGGCGAATCGCTGGGGTTGCCGTCCGGATTCGTACACATGCAGCCGTTCACCCTTGAAGGGTTGGCCTCGCGGATCGAAGGCGAGGTGACCGAGGAGCTGGTCGAAACGCTGCGAGCTGCGGACTCGATTTTCCGAGAGGAGATCGAGACGGTCGGCCAGGATAAACGCTTGCAGCAATATTTCATCGAGCTGGGGCGCATGATAGGCGACCCAACTCGGCATTCGCTGGTGCTCAAAGCGTTGGCCACGGGCGATAAGGCTGGCGCGGCGCGGCTGCCTTTTGATTTGCTGGAGCGTGTGGTGGAGCGCGTTAAGAATGATCTGCCGTGCATAGGCCGCGTGTTGTACGACCTGACACCGAAGCCTAGTTACTAGAATTATTATGCATTATGAATTATCATGAATTACTATAAGGTTGAACCGGTCGGCAAGGGTGTGCCGCCGATGTACACGATCGTGTTCGTGTGCTCGGGCAATACATGCCGCAGTCCCATGGCGGAAGCGTTGGCGAAAGCCTGGCTTCAAAAACATGCCCCGGAGCACGCCGGGCGGTTTCGGATAATGTCGGCGGGGCTGGTCGCGCGTACGGGGATGCCCGCGTCCGAAGGCGCACAGGAAGCGGCGGCGATGCAGGGGTGCTCGCTGGAAGAGCATTGCGCGAGGATGTTCACGCCGG
>BNUH01000140.1 GCA_025997215.1 Clostridia bacterium | reverse complement strand
GAATTGATGCGTGGCGAGGTTCACGCGCTGGTCGGCGAGAACGGCGCGGGCAAATCTACGCTGATGAAGGTACTCAACGGCATATACTCGCGGGACGGCGGCACGATCGAGTACGGTGGCCAGCCGATCGATATCCATTCCCCCATGGACGCGCAGAGGCTGGGCATCGGTATGATCCATCAGGAGTTGAACCTGATGGGCCACTTGACCGTCGCGCAGAACATATTCATCGGCCGCGAATTCATGCGCGGGCCGTTTCTGGATACCGCGCGGGCGAACCGAGAGGCCGCGCAGCTGCTCGCCTCATTCCGCCTGGACATCAGCCCGTCCGCGACTTGCAACAGGCTGTCCGTCGCCAAGCAGCAGATGGTCGAGATCGTCAAGGCGTTAAGCCGTCAAAGCGATTTGATCGTTATGGATGAACCGACCGCCGCGCTCACCGAGAGCGAGATCGCGGAATTATTCCGCTTCATTAGAAATCTGAAGGCCCAGAATAAGGGCGTCATATACATTTCCCATCGCCTAGAGGAATTATGGGAGATATCCGACCGTGTAACCGTCATGCGCGACGGGCGCACGATCGGCACCGTTCTCACATCCGAACTGACCCGCCCGCAGTTGATCACGATGATGGTCAACCGCGTCATCTCCGAGGAGCGCAAGCTGGTCAGCGAGGTGCCAGCGAATCCAACAACGTTGCTTAAAGTAGAAGGATTGAACGCGCCGCGCGTAAAGGACGTCTCATTTGAGCTACACCGGGGCGAGATATTGGGCTTCGCCGGGCTGATGGGCGCGGGACGCACCGAGACCATGCGCGCGCTGGTTGGAGCGGACCCGGCCAAGTCGCGGCTGATCGAGCTGAACGGCAAGCGCATAGAGATACGCAGCCCATCCGATGCTGTGGAAAACGGCATCGGTTATCTGTCAGAGGATCGGAAGGCGTTCGGATTGGCGATAGGATTGTCCGTCGCGGCGAATTCCGCGCTTCCATCGCTGGACACGTTTTCTGGCGTTATGTTTGTGAATGACCGCGCAATTAACGGCAAAACGCGCGAATATGTGGACGCGTTATCCATCAAAACCCCCGGCTTGAATCGGCTCGTGCGCAATCTTTCCGGCGGCAACCAGCAGAAGATCGTGCTGGCCAAGTGGCTTATCAAGAACTGCGCCGTACTCATATTCGACGAACCCACGCGCGGCATCGACGTCGGCGCGAAGAGTGAAATCTATACACTGATGCGCCAGCTCGCCAAACAGGGCAAGGCAATCATCATGATCTCCAGCGAGATGCCCGAGATGCTGCGAATGGCCGACAGGATTCTGGTCATGTGCGAAGGCCGTGTCACGGGCGAGCTGGATATTAAGGATGCCACTCAGGAGCGCATTTTACAATTAGCGACAGCATCTTCAGACACTAACAATTCAACCCAAAGGCAGGTGCGCGCGGGATGACACCAACCACCATTAAGCAAACCGCAACCGCAATTACTGACAATTCACGCCGATTCGATTGGCAGAAACTGCTCGCTCCGGCGGTGCTGGTAGTGTTGTACGCGTTTTTCGCCGTATTTGGTCGGAATTTCTTCACGGTGGACGCGGTGTTGAATATTCTTAACGCCAGTTACTTCATTGGATTCATGGCGATCGGCACTACGTTCGTTATTATTACGGGTGGGATCGACCTGTCGCTGGGTACCACGATGATTTGCGCCGCGCTGCTGGGCGCGATGGCGCGCTCATCCTGGGGCTGGCCGATGTGGGCGGGACTGTGCCTGGCTGTATTCGTCGGGTTGGTGATCGGCTTCATCAATGGCATCCTGGTGGCTTACCTGAAGCTGCCGCCATTCATCGCCACGCTGGGCACCCAGATGATGGGTATGGGCTTCGGCGCGATAGTGACCAAGGTTATGACGATGCGCTACCCCACGTACGGCAGCCCGGACGGATTGTTCAAGTACATATTCTACAAATCCAGCGCGACCTCCACGCTTCCGGGATTCCCTGTTGGCGCAGTGTGGCTGGCCATCGCATTTGTAATCGCCTGGGTGGTACTCAACCGCACCAAGTTCGGGCGTTATACATACGCAATGGGTTCCAACTATGAAGCGACACGGTTGTCCGGCGTTAAGACGAAGCGTTACCTGACGCTCGTGTACGCGGTATGCGGATTATTCTGCGGGTTTGCGGCGATATTCTACGGCGCGGTGTATACGACCATCATCCCCTCGACGGGCAACGGCCTCGAATTGCTGGGCATTGCGGGCGTGGTCATCGGCGGCACATCCATGTCGGGCGGCATGGGTACATTGATGGGTACGCTGATTGGAGTATTCGTTATGTCCGTATTAAAACAAGGCCTGATGCTCATGGGATTGCAACCGCACTGGCAGACATTCTTTACGGGCGTGGTCGTGGTCGGCGCGGTGTTGCTGGATAATTACCGCGTATCCCGTATGAATAGGGTGTAACCGATGGTTGGATTTATAGATAACTGAATGAATCCATGCGCTCTGAGGCGCATCGAGATAATAAACCTATGGACAAACTTAAGGAGGGAACCCATTCTATGAAGAAGATTCTCGCTCTGCTGGTGGCCTTGGTACTGGTCACGATGTGCGTCGTGCCCGCGCTCGCGGAGACTCCGTACATCGCGGTAATCTCAAAAGGCTTCCAGCATAAGTTCTGGCAGGCAGTCGCGGCCGGTTCGCAGGACGCGGCGGCCAAGTACGGCGTAGAAATCACATTTGAAGGCCCGCCGTCCGAATCCGACATCCAGATTCAGCTGGATATGCTCAACGCGGCCATAGCCAAGAACCCCGTTGCGATATGCCTGGCCGCGCTGGACACGGAATCCGTAGTCGAGCAGCTGTTAGCCGCCAAGGAAAAGGGCATGCCCGTCATCGGCTTTGACTCCGGTGTACCCAACGCGCCCGAGGGCACGATCCTCTCCACTGCCTCGACCGACAACGAAGCCGCCGGCGCGCTGGCCGCCGCGAAGATGTTCGCGATCGAGTCCGTGAAGGCCGCCATTGAAGCCGCAACAGTTGAAAGCCCGATAGTCCTGGCGTGCTTCTCCCAGGACGCGACCAGCGCCTCCATCGTAGGCCGTACGGTCGGTTACATCGAAAAGATGTACGAGTTGGTAAACGAAGTGAAGCCCGGCGAAGTTGCGATCACTGGCCATGACAAGTTCGTCAAGGCTTCTGAGAGCGGCAGTGCCGCGGTTGTGATCCAGGTGACCATTGCGGCGTCCACCAGCGTGCAGGATTGCCAAACCGCAGCGCAGGGCATCTTCGTTCAAAGCAACCTGATAAGCGTATTCTGCACCAACTCCGGCTCGGTCGACGGCGTGCTCGCCGCCACGACGGATGGCTCCGATCTGGACCGCGCGAACGGCAAGTACAAGGATCTGGTCGTGATCGGCTTTGACTCCGGCGCGCCGTTGCTCAACGCGATCCGCAACCAGTGGTTGTTTGGTGCCGTTACCCAGGATCCGTACGCGATCGGCTACTACGCGGTTGAGTTGGCCGTCAAAGCCCTCAATGGCGAAACCGTCGATGCGATCGTCGATACCGGATGCCAGTTCTACACCTACGAAAACATGGACGAACCAAGCATCGCACAGCTGCTGTACGATTAATCAGTAGCGCCAGTATAATCATTGGGGCGGATTCTTTGTCCGCCCCAAATATTGATGTAATAATGAATGATATGGAATGCATAATATAAAGAAGATTGCTCGATCCAGCGATAAACCCCTTGATTTTTTGATCGGTTCGTGCTATGATAATCGGCGTCGGCTTGGATCACGTTCAAGCGGCACGCCAACGTAGCTCAGCTGGTAGAGCAGCGGTTTCGTAAACCGCAGGTCAAGGGTTCGAGTCCCTTCGTTGGCTCCATAGGCCGAGGTGTAGCGCAGTTTGGTAGCGCGTTTGGTTCGGGACCAAAAGGCCGCTGGTTCAAATCCAGTCACCTCGACCAAAAACCGCGAGAAATCGCGGTTTTCTTCTATAGAAACACAGTGTGATATCGGTAAATACAGCCCTACCGACAACATTACCAACAACATTACCGACAACAAAAAGGGCGGCCTTTCGACCGCCCGTCCCATCACGCCGCATCCTGCGGCGCGACTACGGTATCATGCGCGTTAGTATAGTTCAGTCCGCTTGTTTTGTTGCCAGCGCGAGGAATGAGGGCGGGGCTAATTCTGTGGTTTGCTTGACGGCTGGGAGATTATCGAACTGCACCGTAGTGAGCGGCCGCTTACCCGGATTCCCTTCGAGCAGTTTATTAAACAGCGGTTTTTTCTTACGCCCCGCTCCGGCTCGTGCGCCTCCGCGCGGCATAGCTGTTCACCTCCTGCTGTTTGATTGTTTTTCATAAACACTTTTCAAGCGATAGCTAAACGCCAAAATAGTTTGGTGTGTTGGGATTATTTAGGTATATACACTGCGTATGTTTGAATAACTATTTCAGTGAATTCGCGAACGTTTCCGCGCGACGCCGACGCGTTGTATAAGATAGAAAATTGTGGAGATGTAAATCCCCTACCGGTAGCCAGAGCAACAAAAGAGGCTTGCGCTTAATGCAAACCCCGCTACAGACAACTCTATTTGCCAAGACACTAAATGCTACTCACAGCGGCCCTGTGACGTGTTCACGTATAGAGTATCATATAAAACATAACTATCCGACAGGTTAACTTATATCCAGCAGACGAATAATTTCCTTCTGCGATTCCAGAACTCGATCGGCAATGAAATCACAGAACGGCTGCTCATCATCTCGCAGTTGGTAGGCGCGTATCGCGGACAGGTACTCCGTGCGCAGAATCGGCGGTACAATGGCGAGTAAGTAGCCATCCTGTATTAAAGCCGCATTCATTAGCAGCCGTGCGACACGCCCGTTTCCGTCCACAAACGGGTGTATTGTTACAAAACGCAGGTGGAACAATGCCGCGAATCTGACTGGATGCAATGCTTTGCGGGCTGTGTCTGACCACAAAACAAGGTCAGATATGAGTTTATCAACTTTACCATGTACCGGAAACTTGAAATCCGTTCCCGTGACGATCACGTTTCTGTTCCGCCAGACGCCCGCGAACTCTTCATCAATCGCCTTGTAAAACAAGTAGTGCAGTCGCTTTATATCGTCCACTGATATACTCTGATTGTTGAGTAATGAAAACATATAGTCATACGCCGCGGCGTGTCCAAGGGTTTCAAAAGTATCACGCAAAGGCTTACCACCAACCGTCAAGCCATCTTCAATCAAGACTTTGGTTTCTGTTTCGGTCAGCGAATTGCCCTCCAGCGCGTTCGATGACCAAGTTAAGCCGATACGGTAA
>BNUH01000139.1 GCA_025997215.1 Clostridia bacterium | reverse complement strand
TGAGGGCAAGGCTGCGCGCGAGGAGCTGGCCTGGCGGCAGGCGCATCCGGACGCAAGCGCGGCAGCCGCGCCAGACCGATACCAGGCGGCGCCAGACTTCGTCAAGGAAATCCAATTCAACATGCTCGTGCGCACGGATTGGTCATACTCCGAACTCGACGCGTTCTTACCCTTTGCCATGTCGGACATGACGGCCGAGCAGATGGGCGAGCAAGGGCTGTCCGGGCCATTCGTTGAGGCGGCTATCGCCATGCGCCAAGACTTCCTCAAGGTGCTGGATATGCCGCAGGCCAAACCCGCGCCGACGGGCGCGCTGGAGAAGGCCGCCAGCGACGCAACGAAACATAACTTCCAGATGCGGCTGCGCACGCTGATACTGGATTAGAATGCCCTCGCCGCGGCCAGTTCGCTGGGTGTATCGAGCAAGAGCGTGCAGAATGCTGCGATCGTCATGGCGATCCTGCCATTCGCGTTCCTGTTTTGGTTTAGTGGATCCACACACTCTCATCTACCGTAAGGTTTATCCCATTGCCAAGATCCGCTGTGGGCAGTTCTAAGGCCTGCTCCATCAGGTACTCCGGGCCGGCCTGGTATTCGCCAACATACTGCCAGACGCGGTTGACAGCGTGGCCTTGCAAAGCCTGAACCAAATCGGAGGAACCATCCAATACTGCGCTCAAGCCCGACCAGGGAATCTTGAACGACACAGGGTCGACGATCTGGTTGCCTTCGGCACCGCGTACGTTGTATGCGTCAAACCACATATACATGTACCGTTCGTCGGTTAGCATATCCTGGAAGGGAGTGCGGTACATTTCAGTTAAACTAACCGATTTCTGGTTGGTATTCTTGTCGATATCAACGACGCCCCAGTAATTATAACCATACCGCTGCGCCTGATTGTACAGCACGCCGACGATCGCGTCCTTGATCGCGTTGCCATAATCCGCGCGGCTGAACAGTTCGCCGTAACTGTGAACGCCTCCGGTACGTTTGTCTATATATATAACGGTCGTCAATGGGTATTCGCCGTCGCCCCATTCATATGTGATGTAGTTGACGTATTCGAGATAAGCGCCGATGTCGGTCAGAGCATACGCCTGATACACACTGTAAGCGTACGCGCCGTCGTCGTCGGTGTGGGTATTGTTCACCAGGGCGGCGTTGAGCTTGCCCTTCAGCCACGCATCGGCCAGGTTCACCTGCAGTATCACGATGCTCTGTCCACCTATGTTGAATCGCACGGGCTGGAAGTCGCGGGCTGATACGACGCCGGCGCCGTCCCAGCTTGTACTGGCTGAAGGGGATTTGGCGGTATCGTCCGGGATATCCGGCGTGGTTTGCGTGATGTCCGAATGTATGTACGCGTCGGCCCATACATCGTCGAGCGTCCAATTCTGCCCCAGCGACAGCATCCACGATAGGTAGGCCTCCGGGTAATGGGCCTGGCCGACGCCTGAAAAAGTGCCGCTTAATTCCCAATATGTATACACGCCAATACCAAAGTGCGCTGGATGAAGCAGCATCTTATCAATCGAAAGGATAGAGTTTATGAACGCGGTCGCGGATACATTTGACTGTTGACAAATGCCTGTCAGGATATTAATATCGGAGATTATTGGTATGTTGGAGACAGCAACAATGGGGACCGCGACGCCATACTTCGCGCGGAATTTGTCGCTGATAGATTGGTCAGGGTACACTGGGTCTTTGGTATAGACCAGCTGCATGTAAGCCGTTACGACAGTTTGCCAGGCGTTTTTTGCATAGTCATTCCTGGTGTCGACTAACCGATTCAGCAGCCAGGTAAGGTTGGCTATGCCGTCCTGTTGAAGGTGTGAAAACGGGATGTATACATCGCCGCCTGTCAGGGTTTTATAACGCTGGGATACCTTCGGTATTATCTTCTCATCATCGGGAAACACCCTGGTTACACCATAGCGCTCGAATCCCCATTTCTTTAATGGAACATTGGGTACGGCATCCTCAGGGTTTATTATATTGTAGATATTCTTGAACAGCGGGTTGTCTATGTCCTCGCCGTACGGATGCCGCGATGATTTCGCGACCACATAGCGCGGCGTCGCGAAGGCATATGTGTAGACGTCCTCGGCGCGCCAGACATTGCTGGCGGCGGTCTGGGTGAAGTTGGACGCGATCAGGTTGGCTATGGCGGCGCCTCGGCTGTAGCCCGTGATCCACACCTTGACCTTGCGGGGATTCAACTCGCGTATGTAGTCCGCCGCTTGGATGGATATGCGCTGGGCTGCTGTGTAGAAGCCCAGGTGGTAGCGGAAATTGTCGTCGTCGCTGCCCACCAGGAAGTCGTCCGCCCATTCCGCGCCATAACCGCCACCTCGGACGACGATGGATACCAGCGTGTACGTCTCGCCGTTGGCTGTTATGTTTTTATATGCGATTGCGAAGGCGGCCTTGCTAGAGCTATCGTTCAGCGTCGTGCTGTAGTCCATGAAGCGCGCGCCAAGAAACCCTAGATCCATATATGCCGAGCGGATATTCGCCTCGCGGCCGACATACGCGTCCCTACTGTAGCCGTCGTTCGAGTGCGCGCTGAATCCGGAAACAGCCATCCCCAGCGACGCCAATGCCAATCCGTGGTCGTATTCGTAGCTGGAGTGGGTGAACATGCGTTCGTCAAACGTGAATTTCGACCTTAACGATTCATCCGAGTTATCGGTCAGGTCGCAAACGGCGGTGAATGTCTGTTCCGCGAGCGAAGGGAGCGGCCATGAGAGGATACTTAACAATATGCCAAACAGGGCTGCCGTGCCTAGCAGGCTGCGGAATGAACGAGACATATGTCGCACCTCCGATATAATTAGTTGATGGGTTCGATTATCTGACGGTCGGTGCCGTCGGTGCGCATCATGTACATGCGTTGGCTAAACAAGTCACCGATTCGATAGTCAGAATAGAATAGCCAGCCATTAGCCAGCTGCAGGTTGTATGCGGCTTTCGATGGGCTGTACAACACCGTGGATGATATATCATTACCTGCCTCTGACCACGAAAGGTAAGAGATATGGTATGACCCAGGGGTATACCATTCAATTGCTGAATTATATATATACTTACTATCAAACACGTATTCGTATAATTGGTAGGGATGATACGATCCATACCATTCGCCAGTATTCAGGCTACCGCTATTGGCATACAGCCTATAACCGGATTGATTCTCGACAATATATCGCCCATCTGTGTTCACCTGCGTTTCTCTATCTAGTTTAGCATCAGTATCTATGTATCCGGTTCCGTCTAAGTTGATCCTGTATGTGTCGAAGCCGCTATTAAAGTAGATATATCCGGCTTCCGCATCTACTTTCATAAAGTCTATATTGTTATCCTCTCTTAATTTGGTTAGAGCATTCGAGGAAGCGTTATAGCGATATATTGTGCCTGCATTATAAACGAGGCTGTATTGACCGTAGCTTACAAAATACAGGTTATCACCGACGACATTTAAGTATTGTGGATTCCTTACCGCACATAACAGCTGCCTGTTCGACCCGTCCGCATCCATGATATAGATGCCTTTGCCAGTCGTTATGTCAGCGTAAACAATGTAACTCCCGACCTCTGCGACCCATCCGCCGTTAAGCAGATTGGCATACGCGTTGGCCTCGGCTCTGGCCGGAGGTGTCGCTATGCACAACGCAAATGCGCACAATCCGGCGATGAACGACAGGACACGATACTGCAGCGTGGTTTTCATGATGCGGCCTCCATTCGTATGACGGCATATTAGTTACAGAATCTCTCCTGGGAAATTATAGCATTTTGTCAGGTTATGCGCAAGCATCTTACGCGGACATTCCTTGAAAGCAACTCACTCAACGAGGCGTTGTCGCCCGCTGTCAATCAGGCGATTCTAGACGGCGCGTTCAATTATAAAACTATCACCGATTCGGACGCCCAGACCTACGCGATCAACGCGCTGGCCAAGCCGTTCAAGCCATGGGTATGCTCAAGAAGATGGGTGGTGTTGGCGAAGCCGTACTCCTCCAGCAGTCGATTGACCAGCTTAACAACGATATAGCCAAGAAACGGCCCAAGGCGCCGAAAGTGGCCGTCGATCCCACCCTCATGACCGACCTGCTCAAGGCAACCAGCGAAGGTGAACGCGCGCATCGCCTCGCCCAGCGACAGTTGATGGTCCTTCTCCAGCATGCCGCCAACTTCCGCGCCGACGAATAGGGCCATCGACGTAGGCGAAGTCCAGTCGATGGTGTAATTCCAGCCGCCAGGCAGGTTGATTGAATAAGGCTGATAACCTTCCAGCTTCTTCAGCTTATCCTCTGGTTCGTCGCCCATACTGCCGTTTAGGATGCCCGCGCGCTTGAGGAATGCGCCGAGCACAGCCACGCCAGTTCCCGTTAACCCTGCGGATAGACTGTCGATGAATTGTGCTGCGTTAATCTTGCCGTCCTTGAGCATGGCCGCGCGATGGGTTATCGTATCCACCAAGCCGATAGGTGAATACTCGATACCGCGCTTTAACACGTTAACCGGGGTTTTCTTGAACGGCACGACGCCTTCAATCAGCATACGCGCTGCGGCTGGCGCGTCCTTGCTTAGCTTGTTAATGTTCTGGGCGGCCAGGCTTGCGTCATGGTATGTGGCTTTCTCGGCCTCGGCCAGCGCATACGACCGTGCTTGCTGGATGACGTCCGCGCCAGCCGTTGTCGGATCGATCCCACGCGCTTGCATGAATCCCGACATAGCCTGGATGTAATACCCACGCAGGAATAGCGTGTCCTCCGCGTCCATCAGGTTACTATTGAGGTTCGACACGGCGTTCAACGCTTGCGCAACCTTACCCTTACCAAAGGGATTCTGCGCTTCGGTAAACGCGAACGCACTCTTTTTCTTGATCGAACCGTCCTTAGCAATCAATCCCTCATTCGCCTCAAAGTCTGCGGCGGCAAAGTCGCGCAAGGCCTTGTCATCGAACATCGACTTGGTGCGCTGTTCCTGGGGCAGCGCAACGCGTTCAATGCCTTGCGCGACGACATTCTTGATCTGAACCGCCGGAGTAAAGACCGCGTTGCCCATGATGTTGCGAATATGCGTCTTGGGATTTGTTAGCATGGTAAGGTAACGGAGCGCGTTCGCCTTATCCGTCCAACTCGTGGACGGCAGCTGCTCGGCAATATTCTTCGTAATCTCGCGGCGCACTCGCGCGCGTTCACCTTCGCTGGTTGCCTTGAGCAGGTCGGTCATGAGGGTGGGATCGACGGCCACTTTCGGCGCCTTGGGCCGTTTCTTGGCTATATCGTTGTTAAGCCGTTCAAGCCATGGGTATGCTCAAGAAGATGGGTGGTGTTGGCGAAGCCGTACTCCTCCAGCAGTCGATTGACCAGCTTAACAACGA
>BNUH01000138.1 GCA_025997215.1 Clostridia bacterium | reverse complement strand
AAAGCAAGGACAGCCGAAGATCTTGTTTGCGCAATTGGAAAGGCGTTGGAAACCCTCACTAATGATGACTGCTTAGGGTGGGTCAAACACTGCGGCTATGGTCTATAATAAATCAAATTGCTATATAGATTCAGAGATGCCGCTTACAAACAGAAGGCGATCGAGTGGTGCGACGAAAACGACCTGCCGTATGTTGATGATATAGTAAGCAAATAGATATATCGGCCGTAAGGAGTCGCGTCGCATTCGGGCAAGAACCGCGATGTATTCGGTCAAGAGCCGCGAAGCACTCGGGCAAGGTAGCATCGAAGAATGTGGGTAAATACTCCGACACCATGATTGCAGGCAGCCTTCACTGGTAAAATAACCCAGGCATCCTAACCAGCTCCCTGCCGTCCGTCGGGATCGGTGTAGGTTTGAGTAAGCTACAGGGGAATACCGAACCAGCGCCAAAACGCTCATGAAGCTGGTAGACGCTATCCTCTAACCGCTCGCGCTCTTTCATGGCCTCTATCTCGCCGAGGAAATCCAGCTGGTAGGATTCCTTATGAGTGTCCGGCGCACTGTGGTCGCCGCGCTCACCGGTGCGATTGCGCACATTCCTCTCAAGCTGCTCATCATCGCTATCTGCGGCAGTACGCAGCATGAACGTTGGCGCCTTCCCTTCGAGGTCAATTAAGGCGCGTTGATTCGACCGAAAAGAGCTTCAGTCCTGCGTTTCCAAGGGGACACAGTATAAAGTCATCGTCCGGCGTCATCGGTTCGGGGTTTCCGTCCGTCTCTTCATGCAGCAGCAGCTTCGGGTGCTTAATATCATGAATGTCAAGCATCCAGAACTGGCCGCCTACGCGGTCAGAAACCAGCAGCATATTTTTATATACGGTTGGTTTGCCGGACAGCCTCCCTTCTCGAATCGTAAAATGATCCAATTTACCAAATCCTTCATCCGACTGAAAGTCAAAGAGTACATATCCGCCATTGTGTGTAGCCAATGCGCATTCTTCATATATGGCTAACCCGTTTACGAAACCGATATGCGGCTGACGCCATGGGGTAATGACTGGCAATTCCCCGCTGACATCATACCATTGAATATACCGGCTGTTCCAGTGGCCTGCCATGTATTTCTTCTGCAATATGCCCGAGCATATTTGCCTAGCGTATATTCCGCCCCATTCACCGCTGCTGTCGGTAAGAATGGGATAAGGATTTGAAGGATCCTCAACATTCAGAAAAGTAAAACTGCTGTAGCCGGTATGCAGCATCGCGAACCGGCCATCCGCAGAGAGCATTACCTGTAATACAACAAGCCCATGCTCATCCTGCCACCGTGAAGCAATTCTCATGGTTTCCTTATTCCATATGCTTAAACCTCCGCCGCTTTCGGCGACAAACAGATGCTGTCCGTGCTGTTTTACATCAAACACAATGCCTTGAACGGGAAATATCTCTAGCGGACGCAGGCAGTCTTCGAGAGATAGGACGTGAAGACCCGCAGTGCCGCAGGCGGTGTAGATTGTATTGCCGTTCCTGCATGCGGCATGAACCTGACCTTGCGGCTTGTATAATAGCCATGGGTTTGCTTTTACAGGATGTATGGCACGCGGGAATTGCGGTGGCGTCTGATTGTTTGAGCATACAAGCCCTTGAACCGATGTTACATACAAGTCGCTCAGACCGGTTGTGATATACATATATCCATCTGACAATGCGAAACCCGTTGCTGGGCTGACCATTTGTTCTTTGGCATTGAAAGGCAGCAGCGGCTTAAATAATTCCAATCCGCTTGTAGCTGACAGGTCGATGTAAAGCGGTGAATCACGGCCTTCGCATGTTATGTAATTATAAACGATTGTCGGATGATATGGATCGCGCACATCGATCACAAATACGCCCAGAAATGAGAAGGCCATATAAGCATATCCATCGGATACGGCAACGCTCCACATATCGTAGGTCGGATAATAAGAGCGCAGCGGCATATGAATGCGGGAGAACAGCATAGGTTCAGCTGGATTGCTCATGTCATATATTTCCAGCCCAGAGCCGCTGCCATAAGCGGCATCCTCCGGACCAGCCGCTTCTTTACCGTTTACTGGACGCCGGTGGTGCCCTGTCGCCGCGTAGAGCAGTTGGCCTTGGACGAAAACGCCGTCCCCCCGTCCGTCCAACGGAATACGGCTGAGTATAGTAGGACGCTCCGGATTGCGGCTGTCGCAGACGACGACTTCGCGCGCGCCCCATACGCCCGCATATACAATACCGTCCTGCACTGCTACAGACTGCGCTTCACCTGTACGGATGGTTGATATATGGCAAGGCGCTTCAGGATTAGCCAACGTAACGATTTCAATGCCATAACTGCGGCAGGCAATATACAGAAAATTGCCTTCCACAGCGAGGCCTGTAGCCAGTTCAATCGGATCATAATGAGCGGCGATGCGCGGCTGTTCCGGAATCGAAACATCCACGATCCATAATCCGTCTTCCCTGGCTGTGATCAATGCGTATTTCTGATAAATACAAATCTGCCGTACATTTCCCAACCCTTCAAGACAACCTATTACATAGGGCAGTTCTGGGTTTTCCAATGAGAGCACCCACAGACAACCGCCACGCCCATTGAGTGCTTCATGCTGCTTGTCGTTGGAAATGACATAAAGGGTTCCGTTTTTCGTGGTTGCTGCCATGCATCCGCCTAGTTTTATTCCTGAACGCAGGGGTTTCGTTTGATATTCCATATTATCCATCTTTCTGCAAAGAGCCGCCTGAAATAGCTCAGGCAGCTCTTTACTTGAATCAGATCCTGTTGAATCAGGGTTTTTAGCCAGAGCTTAATTGCTATAGGCCAGATCATAAGCGGATTGGTATAGATCAATGTACTGTGCCATTCCCATTGTTTCAAGGCGTTGTACGTATGCGTCCCAGTCGGTATCAATGTTTGCCGCACCGGTCATAAACTTCATACGCATTTCCGTAATATAGGTATTGATGTCTGCGGCAATAGGGGAAAGCTCACTCTGCGCAGCTGAAGAGAAGATAGGACTCCATAATTTTTCAGGGATGTCGGCTTCATGGATTCTGCCGGATTCCTGCCTGCGGAATTCATTCGGTTCGGTAACATCATACGCAAGTTCCGGCAGCTGAATCAACGGCAGCATGGAGGAAGCCATGGGCAGGAAGCGGCCTGTCAGCTGGTTTGTGGTCAGACCCAGGGACTCGTCCATGACCAAAGGCGTGTAGTGCGGGCGTCCGTCCTCGCCATAGTCAAAGGTATAGCCTTCCGTTCCGAAGAAAATCAGAAGGACGCCTTCTTCGCTGTAGAAGTAATCCGCCCAGCGCAGCGCGGCCTCCGGATTGGCGCACCGGTTTGTGATAGCGAAAGAGCCGAATATTTGCACGATGTTATTGGCATTGTTCCACATCCGCTCTCCCCATTGGTTTTCGACAGCCGGCATAGCCGCGTATTGCACAGCATCTTTTCCGAGAAAATACGGGCCGTTCAATGCCGGATAGATACCGACGGTTCCCTCGTCCGCCTTCACGATGACCTGCGCGGAGGACTGGGTGAGTGAATCCTGATCAACAAGATCCTCTTCCCACAGTTTGTTCATAAAGCGAAGCATCTCTTTGTAGCGTTCGTTTACGGGATAAAAGCGCAAACTGCCATTTTCGTCCAGGTCAATATTCCCCGCCTGTGATCCGAGTGTCATCATCCCGAACATGCTGGAGAAGTTGCCGAATACATCCCCCAGACGACCGGCGTCCCACGAAATGGGGTATTCATCCGCTTGGCCGTTTTTATTCCAATCCAAGTTTTTAAACGCCACAGCCAAATTGTAGAAGTCTTCCACGGTATCCGGCATCGCTAGTTCAGCCGCGCTGAGCCAGCCTTCATGAATCCAAACCGAGCGTGAACGCGGGCCGATTGCGGGAATCAGCTGCGGCAATGTGTATACGCCGTCTTCCACGGTGATCGTCGCCCAAACGTCCGTATACTTTTCGGCTAGAGCATAGAAGTTCGGCGCGTATTCTTCCAGAAGGGGCTTGATGTTCAGCAACATACCCTGCTCCGCGCCATAATTTACTGCTTCCGATTGGCTGATTGATCCGCGCAGGAAGACATCCGGCAGGTCGTCGCTGGACAGCATGAGGTTTTTCCGCTCGTTCCAGTTCTCCTGCGGGGTCAAATCCCAATCAATGTGGATTCCTGTCATTTCTTCGTATAGGTTATACATGTACATCTTGTCATAATCGACATGTGCGTTGAACAATGCTGCCGCAACCCGCAGTGTGATGGGTTCCGTTACGATGGGCATAATCGATTTTGTGTTCAGTACGGACGGGTCCGCAAGCGCGCATCCAAAGGCCAGCATGCAGACAAGGGTGAGTAGCAGGATCCTTTTCATTGGAAGTGCCTCCTTATTGTCGATATTTCACGCCTCACACCGGAAGCGCATGGAACGTATTGTCAACCTTTCAGCGCTCCGACCATTACGCCTTTCACAAAGAAACGCTGCAGGAAGGGATAGATAAGCAATACCGGAACACTTGCCACCACTATGACCGCGTACTTAATTGACTCGCTGAGCATCAATTGATTTACAGCCGTTTCCAGGTCGGTTTCGGAAACGAGGGACTCCGTTCCGTCGACCAGTACGGATTTCAGAACCAGCTGCAACGGGTAGCGTTTCCGATCGGACATATAAATCAGCGCGTCAAACCAAGCGTTCCAATGCCCGACTAGGTAATACATACCAACCACAGCCAGTACCGGCATGGATAAGGGAAGCATCACCCGGGTCAATAATCGAATGTGGGAACAACCGTCAATCAATGCGGCGTCGTTCAGTTCGTCCGGAATGCTGCTGACGAAATAGCTGCGCATTATAATCATGTTGTATACCGAGATTGCGCCCGGAAGCACCAGCGCAAAAATTGTGTTCTTCAAGTTCAGCCATCGGCTTACAACCAGATACGTGGGTATCAGCCCGCCGGAGAAGTACATCGTGAAAACAATGAGCGATGTGATTGTGGTTTTGCCGACAAGATCCTTTCTGGAAAGCGGATATGCGCACAAAACAGTCATGATCATATTTACAAGCGTACCGGCCACGGTATAGATCAAACTGTTCAGATAGCCGCGCATAATGCTATCGTGAGCAAAAACTCTGCGATAGGAATCAACATTGATCCCCTTGGGAAAGAGCAGTACGTTTCCCTTTAATACTTCAGCCGGTTCGCTGAAGGATGAGCTTACAACAAAAACTAACGGGTATAGAGCGCACAGCATGATGAACAGCAGCAACACAGTATTTAAACAGCCGATGATCTTTTCACCGCCCTGACGTTTGAATGTGCCTTCCATGCAGATTCTCCTCGTATGATAGTATTTGCGGATGAAATCCCAGTCGTTTCCAACTCCGCAAGATTGGAAACAGGAGCATTCCAGGCCGAGGAACGTTCGCCGGGGATAGGCGCGCTGGGGACGCGCAAGGAGGG
>BNUH01000137.1 GCA_025997215.1 Clostridia bacterium | reverse complement strand
GATAATGTTTGCGCGACTGGCCGCGAAATCCGCAGCCAGTTCGCGCAGTTTTAATTAGTTATTAATTCTTAAGATGTGTCAGGATCCTTGCTGCGGCGAAGCTACTTGGCCGCGCGGCCGCTGCTCTTGCTGCGATGAGTGCGAGGATTCCGCAGATTTCGACACCCCCAACGGTGAAGAGTATGACGGCGAACCCTGCTGCTATAACGGCACCTGCTGCGCCTGCAAGAGCGTCGCTGGCGATGCCCCGCCGCTGTATCCCCAGGCCATAGGATGCGGCCGCCGGCATGTTTGCAAATACATCAAGACCCTGCCGCTGTGCGCAGAACAGCTCGATGAAAGCGAAACCGGTAACTACGCCGATCTGCCCGGCCGTCCGCCTCACACCATCGTGTGCGTCCGCGCGACCGGATCCAGCATTGTTCAGCAAGAGGAGTGCTTGGAAGACTCCACAGGTAGAAAATTCAACGACCTTAACCTGCTCAATCCCGACTGCGACAGTTATGGGCTATGGGTCCGCTTCAAGATCCCGCTGGAAGTCATCGTCCGCGATTGCTCTGGCTACCTGTATTGCCTGAAGAGCTTCATCACCGAGCTGGTTCATATCCCGCTGACCGCTCGCATCAAGCACTTGGGTGCATCCTTCATCTACAGCAAGGTCCGTGTTCGTCTGTGCTTCCCGAACCATGCCGAGGCCGTGCCGATGGTCGACGATGCCGGTGCCAACATGGGCACTATGCCGCCAGCCAGCACTGACTGCCCAGCTGACCCCTATCTCTGCAACGGCCCGACATTCGGTTGGCGCTGCATGGGTGCTATCGCCAATAACCACTGGAAGGCTGAGCAGGCTGAGAACCTGGTTCGCTGCCTGTTCGACGAAGAGGAAGAAGAGAACGGCTGCACCTATCAGTACACCTTCGGCACATATCCGTGTGTTGAGCGTGAGAACGGCCGGGTTCCGAATTATGCCGACCGCTGCGCGAACGGCAACCCGAAGCTGGATATCCTCGTCGAAGCCTGCATCGTGCGCCTCATAGCCGGCGGATCCGGCGGCGACGGCCAGAGCCCGTATGTCTGCTACAAGGAAGCTTCCAACAATAACCCATAATTCCACATCTTAAGAATTAATAACTAATTAAAACTGCGCGAACTGGCTGCGGATTTCGCGGCCAGTCGCGCAAACATTATCGAAGAATGATTGCTAGAGAATAATCAATTCTCTGAATATAGTGAATATAGACGGATGTTGTGACGCGCAGACGGGGTCAAAACGGTGCGGATTCGCGCGCTTAAAAAAGCGACAGGCGATGGCAAGCACCGGACCCCGGCGCGCGCGTATCATGCAATCGAGGAGGGAATTGCATGAACAACAATCCTTTTTGCGCCGGCGGTTTATATCCCGCCCAGCCTTGGCCCTATGGTCCTGGATGTGATTGCTGCGATGCCCCGACTTGTGAAGAATGCGTTCAACAGGGCAGCGCACCTGACAATTCTGCTGACCACCCATCCCTGCCGTGCTGCCGCGGGGGTAACTGTTCTCAATGCCAGTGCATAGCTGGCGACATTCCGTGGCTGATGCCCAAAGCCATCGGCTGCGGCCGCACCCACAAGTGCGGAGACGACGTCAATTATCCGAATCTGCGCCTTAGCGAGGATGCATCCCACCCCATACTGGCGGGTCAGTTGGATGGATGCTCGCTGCCAGGCCGCCCGCCGCATACCATTACATGCGTGCACGCGCTGGGCATCACGCCTAGGGCGCATCCCGTGGGCACGGGCAACGTGTGCTCGGATGACGTCAACATATCAGTCGACGGTTACGACCTGGTCCTGCACGCCGAGATTCCGCTGGAATTGATCGTGCGCGACTGCTGCGGCTATCAGTATTGCCTAAGGTCATATTTCTACGAGGACATTCGCATCCCGCTATGCGTGCGTGCCGATCCCGTAAGGGCCTCCAGCGACTACCTATTCCTGAAGGTGCGTGTCAGGCTGTGCTCGCCATACAGCGTGCCCGCCGATGTCAGCGCGAACGCGTCCCACGTGGGCACCTGCACTCCGGTTCCGGCAACGGGGCAGGGAATTCCGGTGGGAGCGAACGGCATGCGCCTGGAGGTGCTGGTCGAGGCCTGCGTCGTGAAGCTCGTGCCGTATGGCGTGCTGGGGTTTGACCCGTACTCCTGCCAGCCGCCTAAGTACAATTAACGATTCTTAGTAGATTTGCTGATTCAGCTTCCTTGGTTTTGGTGAAACATTCCTAGAGTGCTTAGTCTCTTCATGTCTTCTCATAACGGTGAGGCCGACGCGGATGAACGCGCCGGCTTTGTCGTATTCTAAAGAATTACAAACACGCGCACCTATATATGTAATGATGCATAAGGTATACAGCGAGGAGGAAATATCATGAGTTGTAACTGTTCATATCCTCTAGATCGGGGCCATGCCCCTGCGTATCATCAGAGGCCGAATTGTCCGGCTTACCCAAACATGCCTATATATCAGCCGTGCCCGGCTTATCCGTATAAACCGCATTACCCGGCGCTGCCTCCGCAGCCCTGTCCGCCGTGCGGTATGACGCCCAATTGCTGCTACCCGCCGAACGTGATTGCGCCGCCCCAACCGGATTGCTGCGGCGACATGTGCGACGACGATCCGAATAACCGCCCCTGCTGCCGCAACGGATGCTGCGCCGGGTGCCAGGAATTCACGGGAAACCTGCCGTACCTAATGCCGCGCGCCATCGGCTGCGGCAAAGTTGAGAAGTGCAAGACGGCTTATTGTCTGCCGCTGGATCCGGATTGCCTGGATCAGGGCGACCTGCCGGGACGTCCGCCGCACACGATCGTATGCGTGAGGAATACGGGCGCATCAGTCGTCGAGGAATGCCTCGAAGAGGATAACGCCGACGACCTGTATGATCTGTATGTGAGAATAAAGATTCCGGTGGAGATAATCATCAGGGATTGCGCGGGGTTCACGCATTGCCTGAAGAGCTGGTTTGCCGAGAAGGTGAAGATTCCGCTGACCAAGCGCGTCAAATGCCTGCCGAAACATCCGTTGATCTATGCCAAGGCGACGGTGAGCCTGTGCTACCCGACGCGTTCGGAGACAGAGGTTAAGGACTTGACCGCCGTGGATGCCGATTACGATTACCTGGATGTGTGCGGCGAGGAGGATTTGGGGGATTCGTTCATATCATTCGACCATTGCCCCAAGCTGCAGGTCAAGGTCGTGGCGTGCGTGATCAAGCTGGTGCCGTGTGGTTCCGCTAATGATCCGTATGTCTGCAGGCCGCAGGTGCTGCCTTGCAAGCCGCTGTGCGACGTATATCCTATGTGTTAAGTATAGATTAGTTATGTTGGAAACCTCAGCGCCATCGCGTTGGGGTTTTTCCACATTCTACCCATCAGTAGATTAGAATCCGGTGAAAATACGACAGACATAGATGAAATCGGCTGGGATTCATTGACGTGGGCGGGATTTTAGGGTAGGATAACAGAGGTGGCTGGGGACGCAAACGGAGGTGGGGAGCATGAAAAGGATTCGCAGAAAATCGCCGATTCCGTACCTGCTCGCGGGGCTGGCGGGGCTGCTGTACGGGTTGACCGCGCCGATCTATACGTTCTGGGATTACGTGAAGCTAGTAGTGCTGGCAGTAGGCGTGTACTGGCTGGGCCGGATATTCTGGAAGGATCGGGTGGTCGAGGTGGAGGCCGCGCCGAATTCGGGGGATACCGCGGCGGATTCGCTCATCAATGAGGCGCGGCAGGCGCTCACGCGGATTCGCCAGGCCAACGACGCGATCGCGGACCCGGGGTTGAGCCGGACGATAGACCACATCGAGGGCAGCGCGCGGGATATGCTGCTGCGGATCGAGGAGAAGCCGGAGCTGCAGAATCAGCTTAGGACTTTCCTTCGGTACTACCTGCCCACGACGGTTAAGATACTGGATGCGCGGGCGTCGCTGGAGCCGGGCAAGGGTTCGACGAGCCAGGCGGCATTCCAGACGCGGGCACGGACGGAACGGATGCTCGACCAGATTGATTCCGCGTTCATAAAGCAGTGTGACGCGCTGGAAAAGAATCGATACCTCGATGTCCAGGTTGAAATGGACGTACTTGAGGGCATGCTAAAGTCGAATGGGTTGACGACACCAGGTAATTGATGGCTCGTGATGCAACTGATTCGGTTGTAATGCGTCATATACTACGGATGAAGATACGCACCAGCGGGACGCCGCCGGCGCGCGATTAACGCCCCGGAGTTGAGACCCGGGGAATAATTAAGGAGGCCTCCTGAATGGCGGACGCTAGCGACACCAAGATGACCCTGGTCCAGACGGACGTGCTGGAGATGAAGGCACCCGAGGACTTGACACTGACCCAGCTGTCGCCGAAGGATCAGGCGAGCGTGCGGGACTTCGCGCAGAAGATAAATGTGCGCGACACGACCGAGGTGCTGCAGTACGGCGCTACAGCACAGCAGAAGTTGACAGTATTCGCGGATACGGCGCTGGCGAATGTCAAGAATAAGGATACGGGCGTCGTCGGTCAGACGCTGACGGATTTGGTTGGACAGCTGCAGGGATTCTCGCCTATGGGCGATAAGCAGAAGGGGATTCTGGGGATATTCAAGAAGGCGTCCAATGAGATCCAGAGTTTGAAGGCCAGGTACGACAAGGTGGAGGTCAGCGTTAACAAGGTGGCTGACACGCTGGAGGATCATCGGCTGCAGATGCTTAGGGATATCGCGATGCTCGATCGATTATACGACGAGAACGTTGATTACTATAAGCAGTTATGCTTCTATATAATTGCGGGGCAGGAGAAGCTGCAGACGCTGCGGGATGTCGATCTGCCGGAGACGCAGCGGAAAGCGCAGGAGAGCGGCGAACCAAGCGACGCGCAAAGGGCTAATGATCTTAGTCAGGCGATTGATCGGTTCGAGAAGAAGATATACGACCTGGAGCTGACGCGGCAGATCAGTATACAGATGGCGCCGCAGATTCGGTTGGTGCAGAATAACGACGCGCTGATGGCTGATAAGATCCACTCGACGCTAGTGAATACGCTGCCACTGTGGAAGAGCCAGATGGTGCTGGCGATGGGGTTGAGCAATAGCAAGGCGGCGCTGGAGGCGCAACGGTATGTGACCGATGCGACGAATAAGATGCTAAGGCAGAATGCGGAGGCGCTGAAGGTTGGGACTATCGAGACGGCAAGGGAAAGCCAGCGTGGGATTGTGGATATAGAGACGCTGGTGGAGACGAATAAGGCGTTGATCGATAGCTTGACGGAGGTGCAGAGCATCCAGCGTGAAGGCAGGCAGAAGCGGATCGCGGCGGAGGCACAGCTGACGCAGTTGGAGAACGAGCTGAAGCGGAAGCTGCTTGAGGTGAGAGATGCACCGCGAGTTGCGACAGGAAGTTAACTAATTCGCGGTAAAAAGATGGGTCCAGGGCAATTGCCCTGGTCAGGGGTCAAGGGGGCTGAAAGCCCCTTGTGGGGGGCCG
>BNUH01000136.1 GCA_025997215.1 Clostridia bacterium | reverse complement strand
GTGCCCCTGGTAGTGGCCTGCGTTCAGAAGACGCCCTAACAACGCATCATCCTCAACGACAAGCGGGTATACCATAGGAACACAGGTATCATCGTAATAAGTCGTTGGATCAATCTTGTTAATATCTTGAAACAGCCCATGCGCGATGCTAAAATTTTCACGCCGCTTGCTCTTGATGGAGAGATAATCCGTTCCAGCGAGAACCGTTTGTGTCAACTTTGACATCTGCATCATACTTGAGGCATCTAGACGCCGTTCGTTTAACATACGGTTCTCGTATGTCTTTCCAGCACACCCGTATTCAACTCGTTCCAGCAAATAACCAGCAGTATTAGACGAATGATCCAGCGGATACTCATTTGCGTCATCGGTTGCCTCTTCACCAACAACATATGCCCCGTCAGGCACACCAACAAATTTACGCGCAGAATATACGTTCATGCAATCATCAATCGGCGATGAGAAAAACGCCTGCGCGTTATCAACGATGACTTTGGTGTACCGCGAAGCAAGCTCCAGCATTCGAGTCTCGCTCATGATGCCATAATAATTCACAATGACGACGGCAGCATGAGTATCGACACAATCAAGAATCGGTGTAAAGCAACTATCTATTGAGTAATATCGAATATCCACATCGTTACGTAGCAAAAATGATCGTACTGTATCGCACTGGTAGATAGGTAAATAAACAGTTTTGCAACCTAACCGCTTCACGGCATGACAAATTCCAGCACGTGCTGTGTTAAGTCGTGCAACGTTCGAGCCAGTATAATATTCCTGCCCGGACGGGAATTGTAGTTCTATGAAGCTTCCAATCTCTATCACGCAGCGGAAACACCCTTCATTATGCGATCCCAATCAAACCCACAATTGAACACATAATCCAACACTGATAGATTTGGCGAGAAGCCAGGCCAAACCTGTAGATATTGCACTGGGTGGTAGTCAATATAGCTTAAGCGCAAGCCTCGATCAAGGAAATGTGCCTCTACCTGATAAGATCGTGCTCCACTGCCTGAAATGTACTCCGTTCCTTTCAGCGCAAGGCATATGTCAATGATGCGTTCCTCGTGCAGAGAATCGATGCTCAGAGCAGAAGTATAATGGATAATGGGGTGAATGCCGAATTGATTGGCTAACCACGTATTTATCGTGATATTTTGTTCAGCTAGATTTTTATATGATGCTAACAGTAGTTCCTGGAATAATGGATATACTGATTTATAATAACGAGCACGAGCGTAATTCATTTCTAGCGTACGAAGATGCTTACGTTTCCAGTCCAATGAGTCCCGTGTTTGCACTAGATTGATCGGCTTGCCTAATTCGTAATCGGTCGGGATTTTCAACCTTGTTTCACCCTGCGGGCTTTTCACACGGTTCCAATGATGCCAATTGTCTGATGAAAACTGGCAGTTATCCAAGAATACGAACACATCAGCTTGAGCCATCTTATAGAAATATCCTAGATATGGGATATAGTCCGGTTGATGAATAGCTATCTTCATTTTGAAAAACCCGTTCCGTCAGTCTTAGAAACATCATCCATCTTCGGTGCACGCAGCGCATCATTCGGACGCAGTCGTAATAAAACGATGGCAGCGGTACGAAAGAATATCTTTATATCCAACCACAGCGACCAATTTCGTACATAATACAAATCGCACTCAGCCATCAGCCGTCGAGTCGGAGCCATAGCCTCATTGATGGCTTCCCAGCCGGTGATGCCGGGGCGCATTACTTGACGCTCCTTCTGCTCACGTTCAGACATGACGGACATTTCATATGGCAATAGCGGTCTCGGACCGATCCACGACATCGCACCACGCAAAATATCCCATGCCTGAGGCATTTCATCTGCATTCATCGCACGGATGATCCGACCCCACCGCTTAATCCGAAGCTCGTCCGGCAATAGGTTGCCGGCATCGTCTCTTTCGTTGGTCATTGTCCTAAGCTTGTGAATGCTTAGCACCGCACCATATAAACCGATTCGTTTTTGCACGAAAACAACTGGATCCTCTGGCGAACAGGCTTTAATTACACAAGCCATAATCAAGCAAACAGGTATTGTAACCCAACAGGTAACAATTGTAAACCCTATATCGAATATACGCTTCAGACCGAGTTGCAGTGCACGCGTCTTTATCATAACGCAATCCGCCGAAATGCGCTTTCAAATGCTTCCGCATATTTACACCCTGATTGTGCACCTCGGTATGCCGCCAAACCAGTGATTGCTTCCGCGCTTCGTGGATGGGGGAATTCTCGCATAACCCCCTCATATGCTGAAAGAGCTTGCAGTTTTGTTGCAACCCCTGATTCGCCAATCTCTATAAATGTGTTTGGTCTAAACGAGTGCCTCGACATATCAACACACCAATCCGTAGAAGAGGGTACCTCCATATACATTAACTCATCGACTGGCAGACCATCATCACACCGTTGATACAATCGAATTGCTGCACCGCATGCAAGTGCCGTATGAAGATGGTCATTGTTCACATCAGATGGATGATGTGTTATCACCACTGAAGTCTGTGTTGTTATAATTGCCTGTTCAATGAATTGCACCAGTTTTAGGTGTGGAACATTATTCAGTTCAATATTTGGGAAATCGCCATAAATGATATCACGTACTCCGAGTATGTTTGCGCATTCTTTTATATTGGCTGATAACTCACTAGCGGAAGGACGACACGCTCTGGCTTGCGCATTTGCCGACATAATACATACAAAAACAACATGTCCGATTCCTTGCAAACGTTTTATCGTTCCGCCGACGCCAAGGACTTCGTCATCTGGATGTGCAGCAACAACTAAGTAATTCATGTTCAAGAAGCATTATCCAAAACATCGGTATTTTTTTGACTCTTCTTCTCCGCCTCATACTTCAAAATAGCTTCCTGCCGCTGCTTCGCAATCTCAGCCCGTTTCGCTTCAGCCTCAGCTTGCTTCTGCTTTTCAACCGGAATATACTCGCCCGATACCCAATACGCGTCCGCAACCTTCTGCGCCGCCTCATTCTCCGTCAGTCCGTCAGCAACAAACGTACTCATCCGTTCCTTCGTAACTTCCTCAGGAACATAAACAACGCGCCTCAACTTAAACGGCTCATCTTTATGCTTGCAGGAAGGGCAGCCCACCTCAAACAACTTGTTATACATCCTTTGAAGGTTAACTCCCTGAGTCCGAACGTTAAGGACACATTCAGGGTTAGGGCAGTGAAGCTCATAGAGTACCCCGTTCATCTCGATGTAGCTTTCATCTTCTAGTCTTGAACAATCCAAATACTCTCCGACTGCCTTATATGGATACAGTGGCCGAAGAAAAGCCGGAGTTTTGTCTTCCGGCTCCTTTGGTTGTTCCTCTATTACAGGCTTTTTCTTAAATAGTGCCAAACCTGCGCCTCCTCTAAGCCGACTTCTAAATAGCCCAGTCGCTATCCAAATTCCTATATGATTATACTACGCTTCCAATATATCCTTTTCGATCAGACTATACCTATTTTATTCCGTATCCCTCATACCTCATAAAACGCTTCATTCTTTTCAGCACTTATGTTATAGAGGTTATCGAAGTTATTTACAATGTTAAGGATGATTGGTTTATTAGCGTCTAGCCTATCTGTGAATGGTAGGCTAGATAGTAGGTCGGAATATAAATCTAAAGCAAAGAAACGTAACATGTACCGATTATTCTAAATTCGTTGTGGTAGACCAAGTATACCTTATCTCATTCTACTCATTTGTTTTTTCCCCGCGCTTCGCCTTTTGGAGGCTTGTTAATCTCCAATAACAGTCACCACCATATGTCCACAACTCAAGCGCTGAGCGCAATCCGCGGCCGCAACGTGGGTGTTGTTTCTTGACTAGAATAAACAATGTTTACTCTTGTCTTTCGTGCATGTTTGAGTACAAAAGGTACACAAAATTTCAACGAGCTATTGACATGTCTTAACAAAGGTGGTAAACTCCATCTTGTCGAAATAAGCGGAACCTTCCGTAAGAGATATACAAGAAACCAGACGGAAGGTTGTTCGTTCTACTGGTCGATGGAGGAATCTGACAGGAGGTGTTTGGGTAAGCATCCAGGATGTGGTTGAACAGGCAAACCATGAGGAAAGGGAAATAAAGCGTACCTTTTTTATAAATTTTCCGTCATTTCCCAGACACGAAAAACGGCCAGAAACCTCACGTTCCTGACCGAATCCCTCCTAGACATTACCAGCGTTTTTTTATTCCGCAAGCACCGTCTCGTCCACCCACAGCTTGAAAGTTCTCGCGCTGATACCGAGCTTTATCGCCGCGTCGTGGCTGTTTATCTGACGTTTCCTGTATTTGTCACACATAATGTAGAAGAAAGGCGATCGGTGCTTCGGTGGCCGGCCAAACTGCACGCCTTTGAGCCGCGCCGCCTCGATTCCTGCCTGTTGTCGGGCTTTGTTGTTCTCACGCTCTTGCTGAGCGACATAGGAAAGGATTGACATCACCATATCGCTGACGAATGTGGCTGTTAGTGACTTCGACGGTGTGCGTGTATCCAGCAGCGGCATATCGATCACCACGATATTAGCCTGAATCTCCTTGGTTATGATCCGCCAGTTCTCGATGATCGCCTCGTAATCCCTTCCCAGCCGATCAAGTGACAGGACGAACAGCACGTCATCTTTCTTTAGTTTGGCCAGAAGAGCCTTGTACATCGGCCTATCGAAGTCTTTTCCCGATAGCTTGTCACTATACACATTTTCCACCGGTATCCCCTGCTCCTTGAACGCGATGAGCTGCCTGTCTAAATGCTGCTGCTCGGTGCTAACACGTGCATACCCGTAGATCTCCATAGGTTTGCTCCTCCATAACAATATTAGGTCACTCGATTGACGAGAGACCTTTGGTTATGGATGCCAAACCATCTAGAGATTTATCGACGGAATGATTGTCGGTATTAGCCACTTGATATATCGCGCCGAGCGGGTAATATACGAGTGGGGTGATGGATATGACGCTGACTTACCCGGCTGACGAGTTTACGCCACTGAAGTTCGAGACTCTCAAGCAGCTCGTCTACAGCAGGTATAATCTGCTCAAGCGCGCCTTCGGGCTGGATGAGCTGCCGATAATTAAAGAAGACGGTTTATTGAAGTTTCCATGGTTCCCTGACAGCTCAATTCCAAACGACATACTCGCATACATAGACTTTATCAACCGCCTGTGCCGCCACGCGCTGACCACGAGGTTTGTAACTCAGCTGGAGTGCAAGCTGTATAACGAAAAGTACCAAGGAACGACCTTCCTCATATCATTGGGCATGGGCTGGAAGAACCGTCATGTGATTCTTAAAGGGTTGAGCGGAACCTATGCCTATGCGAGCATGAGGAAGGCGCGAGACGCTGGTTGGGTGCCTTACTATGCTCAGTATCGGGATAGGAGAAAAATGCAGTCATAATTCACATGCTTCGGGTAATATCCATGATATATTATACCTTTCCTTGTATCGAGGTTGACGGCGCATCAGCTTTACCACATACTCCTTCGTTTCATCGTCAAAATACTGTTGTATGCTGCTGCTGGTTTGCAGATACTCCAATTCCGC
>BNUH01000135.1 GCA_025997215.1 Clostridia bacterium | reverse complement strand
GGATTCGCCTGGCCACAGTCATGCAAAATACTACTGACAGTGCCTGTAGGAGCGCTTCCTTTGGATCCACTGTTGTTTCCATGATTGATTTTCGTGCGCGGTAGGTATATCATTACCTTGCCTGGCATTGCCCTCTTTCCTTGAGTGTTGCAACACAAGGATATCACAGAGTTCAGTCTCGGGCACCTTTTTCGTTATTCCCATCCGGCCTTTATTCCGATCGTTGGAAATTCTTGGCGGGATGGAGTATAGAAATAAAATGCGCCATTGGCAGCCGTAATGATCTTAGTAGGCCGAAGGATAGTCCTGTACAAAATAAGAAATTGTTTGCAGAGTATATTAGGTATCGAAAACAAGATTGATTGAACGGTGAAATAATATTCCTGTTTTTCTTATCCCACTGAATGTAGCCCTGTAACCGCCTAAAAACCTCTCAGCAACCTGCCATAACTTCAGCTGCTCAGAGTGGCGGTAGGACGGTAAGCCTCTCATAATCCGGTGTCTAATAAAAGGCTGCCTTATGGTGATTAACTGAAAAAATTATCCAATGGAGGGATAATAAATGCGGTAAACTAATAAGCTCGCAGTGATAAAATTGGTCGAAGTTTAGTTAGAAGTGAATGCGTCAATAGGAATGACACCAATACCTAAAGCCTCAAGTAATGGCAACGGCATAAAAGATACACAGTTTACTATAAATGTTTGACATATGGTGAATGAATGATATACTACAGTAAGATCACAACTATATAACTAGAGGGCAAAAAATGAAGCTGTTTTTCTTTTTGGTTGTTCTATCGATGCTTTTCATATCAACGGCATATGCTACTGAGACTATAAAAATTGCCAAAAACAAAGTTACCACCCAGGAAACATAGGTAAATGATGCTGGTTCACAAATCATAAACGATGATGGTTTTTGCTACTATATCGTGAAGCTAAACGGTAGGAATAAGCCGATTAGGACAGCCTATTATGATACCGACAACAATCTGGCCCCTGCTGACACCTCCCGTGATGTGAGTCCCTGCTCACTTAATCTCATGATTTCCAAAATACTCATGGTCTGGGTGCACCTCATTTTCATGTGTCCTATACAACAAGGTGTACTCGTTGTACAGGCTAATTGTGGGTTTGGGTGCCTTGCTTGGCTGGATGACATGCGAATCCTTAGCCGGATGTCGTGAGAATCCTTGGCCGGATGTTATGCGAACCTCTGGCAGGATGCGACGATGATACCCAATAAGACATAAATAATTACTTGTTGAGGTAATAATATGACAACTCATGGTAAATTTTCGGAAGCCCGCCTCCGATACGTCCCTAGAGATGTGTTTGAATTTTATAAGGGTAGGCTACCAACCAACTGGCGTAAGCGTGCTACGCATTTCTATACTGAATTCGATAGAGTCCAGCAAGGTGCGGAGGCTTGGAAAAATGGCGATCTCGTGACCTTTGGCCAGTTAGTCTTTGAATCCGGGTGGAGCAGTATCTTCAACTATGATACGGGCAGTCCCCAGTTGATTAAGTTATATGATATAATGAGGGATACGGAAGGAATCTACGGTGGTAGGTTCAGCGGCGCAGGATTCAAGGGCTGTTGTATGGCGTTGATTGATCCTAGTAAACGTAATAGTATTGAAGAGAAGATAACCAGAGAGTATCTTACGAGTTTCCCAGATATGGTTGGAAAATTCTCTGCTCATTTCTGCCAGACTGCTGATGGGTGTGGAGTGCAGGGTGTTGGTTGTGAGGCGGTGAAGGTTGGTTGAGTGAATAGCTGGAGTAGTGAAAGACATAGTGATTATTTATGAACGATAAATGATCATTATTCTTAAAATTGAAATCTTTTGAAAGATTCATTTGCTAAGGGTAAAGCAAATACCGATGTAAAGTTGAGTAAGTACAAGATATTAGTACCAACAGATTATTCCGGGAATTTGAAACAAAGGAGCGATATATTTGTCTACTCTTACAGCTTTGAGCATAGATTGGGGTAATGCTGCCCAATGGGTTGCAATTCTTATAACTGGGATATTTGCATTTCTTGCGCATAGAACGTCGAAAGAGAATTATAGACTCGCATATGATAAAAAAATAAAAGATGAGACTCCATGTTTAATCATTAAAGATCAGATCCTCGATGAGAAGTGGGATCGTGATCCACTAAATTTCGTCACTGACCCTATTCAGTTCCATAATGAGAGACGCAGTGTTGGGATGGCAAGAGCGAAACTTGAACGTCTAAATGGAGTTGATAGTAAAGCATATTTCACTCTTGTTGTGAATACTGCTGACAATTCCGAACCTGATGAATGCCTCGATAATTATTGCTACATTATTCTGTCAAGTATAAAAGCACCAATTAAGTTGATTGAAATAACCGGGTCAGATATCTATTTTCATGATGGTTCAACGCTTCATTTAGAAGCTAACACAACAGATTCACAAAATATGTTGAACCCGCTAGGAGATAATCCGATCCACCTTTATGTATCATTTCGATCAAATAATGATATATACTCACTTAGTACTCTTAAATTGATGAAAGAAAAATGGAGCGAAAAATACTCCAAAACCGATAATGGGAGTACGATCAATCTACCAGTTGAAAGTGGGTTAAGTACATATTATAAGATGACATTCGATTTGATATTAACTAGTGAAAATGATATAAAGTTTGCAGAGACTCTGTTTGCGGAAGTACGTAATAAAGATTTTATCTATGAACCTTCTACTTTGCCTATTATGATATAAAGCATCAGTAAGTACACCACTATATACTAATGTTTATTTTTTGGTGTTTTGTCGTAAGCATCAAATAACGTACCCACCCCATAGCCTGGCGTTTTAGGCTGGAATAGGAACTTACAGACCAGTCGCCACAAATATTTTTTTTCGCTGTGGTTGTTCAACCTGCCAAAACCAGCTTCTGAGCTTCGAGGAGATGTAGCCACCCCGTTGTCACTTTATAGCGCACGCGGCAGCAATGGCTGGATCCCATGGCATGAATTCGTCCCAATTAACAGCTGAAGCCCCATTACGAAAAGCTGCAGGTAAGCGTTGTAGTTGTATGAAAGTGGGCTATCAAATGGTAAGCAAAGAAGCGATGAAGTTGAAGGAGAGAGGTTAGAGTGTTAGGTTCCTGAGTTTTTTATCACGCATAGGTTAGTCAATGCTAACGCCTTTGATCATTACTGTTCATTCTGCTATACTAATTTGATGAGGAGGGAGGCTTGGCAACATTGAGACACGAAAACTACTCGTAGGTGTGGATGTTATCACGCCCCCTGTCTTTCGTTGTTATTTTACCTCATATCCTTATATCATAATAATCACTTTACACTTCCTAACTCCCTTCCTGTCATTACCTTCACTTTTCACACTTCACTCAACGCAGTAATAAAAGCTTCTCCGTGCTTACACGGGCGTACGCGGCGGTGCGTTTCTTGCTTATGCTGTCCAGCGGCTGCGCGTTGTAGCGTTGGATACGCGCAGGTATAAAGGTGACCTGACTCATATCGTCTCATTCCTTTCTTTCGTCGTCCGCCTAGCTTTTTCCTTCATCTCAGGAGTCCAACTATCGCGACGAGATGGGTTTTCCCAGCCCAGTGTTCTTGTTGATCCATCATTAAACACAAACATTAGATGGTTGTGGGACGGCACTTGGATTTCTCGTATTTGCTGTTTCATGGCTGCTTCGTCGAAAACGGGTATACCCAATGCTTCGGCGGTTATTGCCTCCAGTATTGATTCCGGAACTTGCTGGGCAGCGCAGGCTGCCTTGCCTTCGGTATTGAAGGTTGAACATATCCACACAGGTTTCTTGGAGTTCGCAGCTGCGCCTACGATTTTTCGATGATACGGAGCTTGACATAAACCACACCGAATCATCTTTGTAAAAGCATAAACCGTCGGAATCTGGGAAGTTAGCCCGAAGTGGTTGATGCGTTTCTGCAATTCTTCTTGCACTTGTGAGTGCGTTTCCCTATCAATAATTGCCGGATGACTATCCTTCACATGGTACATGGGCATTTCACCATGATTTATCTTTTTAATTTTAGTAATGCTGTCGGTTTTGTAACTTTTTTGAAGCAGCATATCGCCGATATATTTCTCATTCTTAAGAAGTTTCATAACACTATTTCGATTGATATTTATACCCATGTTTTTCAGTTTCCTTGAGATCAATAAACTTCCCATACCTGATAAGTAATCATTAAAGATCATTCTCACAGTATTCACTTCATCTGGTTTTGGGATCAATTTACCCTTCTTATATTCGAAACCCATTATCCGGTGTGGAGTAGCAAGCCCTTTCTTGAAATCATTTTGAATCCGCCATTTACAATTTTCGGAAACCGAACGGCTCTCTTCCTGCGCGAACGCGGCGAGGATGGTTAGCATGAACTCACCATCCCCACTAATCGAATGAATATTCTGTTCTTGAAAGAATACGTCGATGTCCAATGTCTTCAATTCGCGCACCGTCACCAGAAGCGTAACAGTATTCCGCGCAAACCGAGAAATTGATTTAGTAATTATCATATCGATATTACCTGCGCGACACTCAGCCAGCATCCGCTGAAACTCAGGGCGGGAGTCTTTCGTTCCCGTGAACGCGTTGTCAGCGAACACACCCATATATTCCCAACCAGCATGGCTTTGGATATACTCACTGAAATAACTGACCTGCGCCGATAAGGAGTGTTGCATTGAGTCCTTGCCGGTGGACACACGCGCGTAAGCCGTCACACGTTTTTTTGTGATCGGCTTGTGAAATGTCGACTCAAGTTTCTGTATCACCCGCATGGCCTACTCCTTTCGTTGAATCGTAAAGATCGCTACTACTATATAACCGATTCATTGGTCGTAGTTTCCCTCTTAGTACCCGAACAGTCAAGCGTTATCCAGCCCTTTTGTTGCTAGAAATCGGATAATATTTCTTGCGGATAATTGTTTCAATTTTACGAATATCACTCTCTGTCACGATCTCCATGCGCAGCATCTCACGCGCGGATACCATGACCAAAGCATAGCTAATCTCATGATCAAAACGCTCTTGTGTCATACCTGAACCTCCGTATCTTTTGTTATTTGGGTCTTCATCCGTGCGTTAAGGCTACAAGCAACCGAGCAGAATTTTCTAGCTCTGCTGCCATAGCAGGTAAATGGATTTGAGCAGAACGCACAGAGTTGTTTGCGAAGCACGCTCGAATGGTGTAACTCTCGGTGCTTATACCAATAGGCTGATTTACAAGTTTCATTACAGAACCGTTTCGGTTTTTGACCGGGATATTGGTTGATCACTGTTCCACAATTGCGGCAAACGTTATTAAGGACTGACAGTTTCTTAAGTTGCGTGCTGTTACTATTTTCTACAGGTAAGATATCCGATTCGTTGCGTCAACAGAAAGACTTAACAGTATTCACAGGTACTACAAGCGCCGTCCCAATCTCTCCAAATGATAAACCAGCGCGCCGCATTTCCAGCAGGCGCGTCTTTTGTTCAGTTGTCATGTAGTGGCCCTCCAAAAATTGAAGCGATAACCTTTTGTTTATAAAGTCCATCGGTGAAATGTCAAGAGGGAAAAACGAGAGAAAACGGCAGTGAAGGCGGTGAAAAAGCGCAGAAAATACTCCTCAATAAACCCTGGCTAAGAAGGTCAAAGATTCATGGAAATCT
>BNUH01000134.1 GCA_025997215.1 Clostridia bacterium | reverse complement strand
ATTCCCCTGCTTGCATATGCTTTATTATGTCCGCTCGTTTCTCGTTGTTTATCGGCTTCGCCATCTCTATCACCCCTCCTGTCTTTTAGTTTATCACTTGGACTGCGATATGTCAAGGGGCTATACCATTTGGGAGAGCGATGCACAGGCAACGGCTATTGAGTTCAAAGAGAATGGGTTTGAGGAGATAGTGTATATTTATGAAGGCAGCAATGCCTGGGATACATTAAAAATTTTCCAGGATGAAGGTTATGTCATTAACGGGATGGTGACTATACAACCTGTCGATGATGAGTTCCCGAACAGGAAACAAAAGCCGAGGAACGGATTACTGTTGAAGCTAATATAACGAATATACAAGGCAGCAGGTAGCAAATACCTGCTGCTTATATTTTCAGAACTGGTTGCAATCCACTGTATGATCTTGTACCATCCATCCATAAACAACGCCAGATAGTTAATTGAAAGGGGTATGGGAGCATGAAGATAACGGTTGATAATTACAGGTTCAAGAAGGAATTTGAGGACAACGGGCGAGATGACAAATTCACCGATGATGCGCTGGATGTGCTGTTTGACTGGTACGAGGAGATTGATCCTGATATGGAGCTTGACGTAGTGGCCGTCGCATGTGAATGGACTGAGTATGACGCCGAGGAGCTTGCCGATGAGTACAGCCACCTGCTGGATGAGGATGAGGATGAGGAATATGAATCGCAGGAGGATCGAATGGAGGCAATAGTAGAGGCACTGGAAGACGAAACTACAGTTATAAAAGTAGATATTGATAGCTACCTTGTAATGGCTTTTTAGCATATGAGGCTTACGGGAGCAGGGTAACATCTGCTCCCAGAAGGTAAACATTGCCATGATTTTACTGGTTGACATCCATGGCATGATCTTGTAGCATCCATCTTGTGAACAATGTCAGGTAGTTGACTGAAAGGGGCATGAGAATATGAAGATAACGTTTGACCACTACCGGTTCAGGCAAATGTTTGAGGACTTGTGCCGCGATAGTAAATACACCGATGCAGCAATGGATGCTATATTCGACTACTATACGGAGTATGAGAAAAGCACCGGTGAAGAAATTGAGTTCGATTGTATTGGAATTTGCTGTACATTCACAGAATATACCGCAGATGAACTGACCGAGGAATACAGTGATTTAGTGGACGATGATGATTGTTATGACACACCTGAAGCAAGGTTGGATGCGATAATTGAGGCCTTGCAGAAAGAAACTACTGTGATTGCAGTAAATGATGATAGTTTCCTAGTAATGGCTTATTAATATATGAGCAATACAGGAGCGGGATACATCTGCTCCTACCCTCCCCCTGGTTGACAACCAGTAGTTTGAAAGGATGGTATAAGATGAAGATTGACCTGTTATATTATACCCGAACTGATTTTGAGGATAGTGAATTTACTAAAGAAATAAGCACAAAGGTTCGTTGTGTGGATATTGTGAACCACTTTAATGACCAGATAATCCTATCCATGTGGCAGGATAACGAGGGTAAATGGTTTTGTGGATATTGGCAGGAAGACAGTATTGACGAATTGTTGGAAGGATTAGTAGAAACAAACGAATGGGATGAATTGTGCGGTGTAACACAAAAACTACTACTAGCGGCATATGAGGATATCTACGGTGAGCCATTTGATAAGGAAGAGGAAAACATTACCTGTTGACTTTCCACTTGGGATCTTGTACCATCTCGCTACCATCAAGAAAGGAAGTGACTGTTATGAAGCTTGAAATGAACAAGCACGGGATATTCACGATAGATAATGGTGCCAATGAGGAAAGGCACGAGGCACATAATGCCGAGGCATTGAAGGAATGCCATCCTGTTAATGTAAGGCGGCCAACGCCTTATGAGAGGACGAAGGCGGCGGTATATGCCACAGGTAATAAGTGGGCGATCGAGAATTTCAATGCAACCCATTGACGGAAGGAGCAAGACGATAATGATGAAGATCAAATATAACGATGTTATCAATGAACGCCAGGCGGTGGCCGAGGAATACGCTGTTAGGATGGACACCGAGGCGAAGTATGAAAAAAGCAGCAAATGCTATGTAGTAGGTAAAGTAAGATTCCTCAAACATGGGATGGTTGAAGGGTTGAGGACGAGGAAACAGGTTGATGAATTAACTGAAGTACTGAAGGATTGGGAGTTTACTGATCAGGAGAGCAAGGCAGAGTACGATAGTTTACCTGTGGAAGAACCGGCTAATCCGGTATCAATGACAATATCAATACCCATTGAGGGTCTAACCGATGATATAATAACGGTATTAACACAACTTGTGGTTTCGCATTATTGGCTAATGCAAAAAGCGCTTGGGGCAGATGATTTGAGTACGTATAAGGTAGGAGATGAATTGCAGTTTCCATGGTTCAGGTATCCAGCTGATAATGAAGAACAGACTGCATATTACGCCCTGGTTAACCACCTGGTAGAAAAGGCGAAAACAAGTAAGATAGTATATGATCCAGTAAAAGGCGAAGAAAAGTATGTGTTCAGCAGGTTCCTGTATCGGTTGGGGATTGACGGGAGCAGCCGCAAAACGAGGGCGATACTGATGCGAAACCTCGACGGATCCGCATGGAAGAACCTGACGTATAAGAAAAAGAAAGCGAAACGAGCGTTGGCGAAGGGGGCGTAATGCCTCCCTTTTTCATATATAAGGAGGTTGTTAAGTATGAGACTATTTCCGACACCGGAAACTCACGAATGTGTTATCCACTCGCTTGATGGAAAGATAGCTAGAGCGGAGATATTAGGAATACTTGATGAGAAACAGTATATTGCGAGATACAACGGAGTAGTATGTACAGCGATATTCAATGTGTTCCGCTTCATGTACTATATTGATGATAAATACGGTATCCTTCCTGCGGACTGGGAAAAGAGGTATTCCGATGGATGCTGAATTGAAAGCCCAGCTTGAAAAGATACGTTCCAGTGGACAAACAAGCATGTTCGATCTGGTGAGAGTTCAGAGGATCGCATACAGGCGCAAATATTACAGATTAGTAAACTGGCTGGCAGAACATAAAACTGAATATACGAGGTTCATACTAACAGGTGAGGAACCAAGTGATGAGAGCGGCTGAATGGCCGCTCTTTTCAATTCTACTACTAATACGGAGGAGAAGATGACTGCTATTTACCTGAGACTCTCAAATGATGATGGCCCGAATCGAGAATCCAACAGTATCGGTAACCAGCGCGATATACTGACGCGGTATGCCAGTGAGAATGGTTTGGGCGAGATAACCGAGTATGCAGACGACGGCTACAGCGGCGTTCTGTTTGCCAGGCCAGCGTTTCAACGGATGATTTCTGATGTTGAAATGGGTAAAATCGGTACGATCCTGGTCAAAGACCTATCGCGGTTTGGTCGGAACAACACGCTCGTTTCGTACTATCTGGAGATGGTTTTCCCTGACCATAATACCAGGCTGATTGCGGTGGACGATCACATCGACACCCACGCGAACCCTGACGGGCTGGTGGTGAACATCAAGTCTATTTTGAATGAAATGTATGTCAAGGAAGCGTCGAAGAAAATCCGTAGCGTGCATAGGCAAATAGCCGAGCGTGGGGAATTCATGGCGAAACCGCCTTATGGTTATGTCAAACAGAACAAACGATTGGTAGTCGATCCCGAAACTGCGCCGAATGTACCGGCCATGTTTCATATGGCGAATGACATGAACCCTATCCATGAAATCGCTAAAAGATTCAACATGTCATATGAGCGCATTAAGCATATACTTAAAAACCCATCGTATTTAGGCAATACAGTGAATTTCAAGTATGGCACTGTATCGCTTAAAGTACAAACAAAGATACCTGAATCCGAGTGGGTTACCAAGTATGGAACGCATGAAGCACTGGTTAATGAAGCGTTGTTTATTGCTGTGCAAGAGAAGCTAAAATTGAAAGATAAAAGACACGGACACAATACTGCCGCTCCGATAGGGGGTGGCATATTTGACGGCGTGCTAATATGCGCGGTATGTGGGAGCACTTTGTTATCGCAGGCTGGTGGCAGCTACAGGTGTCAAATATGCTTCCAGCTTACAACTGATGATAGCACATTGTTATCGGGGATAACATCTGACATTGATAGACAAACCAGTATACTAAAAACTATACCAGCGAAACTCGCTCAATTAAGGAAAGACGAAAGCGCCCTGCGTACACAGGTCAAACGCGCTGTTATGAACGATGAATCCGATGATTCGATAATTGCATTACAGCAGCGGCGCGCAGAGATAGACCATCAGATACGGGATGCCGAGGACTCGTTGGAGGTTGCTCGCCAAGCGGCGAATTTGCCCGCCCCGACCACGCCGGAAGCTGCGCGGGCGCTGGTGGATAAGGTCAGCATTCACAATAACGGTCGTATTGAAGTTATGTACAGGAAGAAAGGATAACTATATGAAAACAGCTATTTACTTAAGACTAAGCCGTGATGACGGCAATGATTCCGAATCCAACAGCATCGTTAGCCAGCGCGGGTTGCTTAGAAAGTTTGTGTTGGAAAATGATCTCGGCCAGATCGAAGAGTTCGTTGACGACGGCATATCGGGCACGACATTTGAGCGCGTTGGCTTCAAAAGTATGATAGCCGCTATCGAAGCGAAGCGTATCAGTATGGTCGTATGCAAGGATATGTCCAGATTAGGCCGGAATAACGCCTTAGTAAGCCACTATACCGAAATTTATTTCCCCGAACGGAATATCCGGTTTATTGCAGTCAATGATGGTATCGATAGCAATAACTTGGACGATGTTACTATGCCGCTTCGTTCGATAATGAATGAATACTATTCCTGGGATATTAGCCGGAAAATACACTCGTCAAAGGTGAATCAGGCGCACAAAGGAGAGTTTTTAGGTAATACCGCGCCGTATGGGTATCTGAAAGATGGTAAACATCTGATTGTTGATCCGGTTCACGCGCCGGTAGTCCGCGAGATATTCGAGATGGCGGCTGGTGGTAAGGGCGACGACGTGGTTATGCCATTCCGCAGTGTAATAAACGAATACTACGCCAGAGACATAAGCAAGAAGTGTCGGTCAGTAAAAAAGAGTATAGCGTATAAAGGTTCTGTGTCGTGAGATTAACCGACAGATCGATGAGTTCCATGCCAGCGACTATAAGCGTGACGCTAATGCAATCAAACGGTTGAATTACGCACTTGACCAGTATGAAAAGCGAGAGGGTGAACTGAAGGATATAATGAAACGACTAATAGAAAAGAACGCGAAAGGTATACTGGGCGACGATATGTTTGAGGAAATGATGCATGAGTATCAGGTGGAACGGCAAGCAGTTGAGAGTGGGATAATTACCACTCGCGCTGAGCTAGCGTCTGATCCAAGGGCCAACGCTGTGTTATTCGCCGATATGTTGAAACGATTCAAGCATATGCCTGTGCTGGTAAAAGACGCGCTGGTGCTGGTTGATCGGGTTGTTGTCCACGAAACAAGTGGTTGGCATCAGCGTAAGGGTCGGACACAGTTGATTGAGATACACTTCAAGCATGTTGGATTGATAGGTGATGCGGTTATAGTCGGGGATATACCGCTGGCTGAAAATGCTGTATAGGATAGCATACTGTGGCTGCTTCGGCAGCCATCCTTTTTTATCCCTCAGCAGCGTAATAATCGAGCAATATATCAAAAATATTAGCAACTGTTTATTAACAACTGGCAATCAATTCTATATATGCCATATTTTGCACCATGATTCGACCTTGCATATTTTGTCATAAATAGCAGCGTGATAATATCGTAATTTATGTCTTGCACAAGCAACAGTACGCTACATTTGAGTAATAATTATAGATGTTATGTTCAACCAATCGAATACTCTTTAGTGCACATACTATAAATCAGTATGTGAGATAAAATATTTATGTTATAAACCGAGGGTATAACCTGACTTCGGCAGCAAAAAGGCAGAAAACAGCCGAAAACCCTAAGCGCAGCAAGGGTTTTCGGCCTTTGACCAACTGAAGAAACCTGTTAGGATTGAGCGGCAGTTTCCGGTTTGTTTGCTC
>BNUH01000133.1 GCA_025997215.1 Clostridia bacterium | reverse complement strand
ATACGACTGGTTCAACCCCAACCGATACTACACCATCCACACCTGATACGTCAAGCACTGAATCAACCGGAACGGCTGACTAGACAAACGAAACAAGCGGATCATGAGGAGGATATAACAAATGGATAATAATGCAACTATAACAATCGACGCCGAGCAATATGAGCTTATCATGACTATGCGCGCTACCCGCGAGATCGGCAAGCGGTATGGCGGGCTGGAAGCTGTCGCGGATAAACTCCAGAATTCAGGCAACTTCGAGCAGGTTATCGAGGAGGTTGTCTGGCTCATTACGATGCTGTGCAATCAGGGCATCATGATCAACAATCTGCACCACCCAGAGAGCCAGCGTCCGCTTCTGACTGACGAGAAAGTCGAGCTACTGACCACGCCATCAGACATCATCGACTTCAAGGACGCAATTATGGAGTGCATGTCGCGCGGCGTGAAGCGGGCGGTGGAGAACGAACCTGATCCAAAAAACGCGGAAGCCGGATGAGTACGGATGAAATATTCATCCGGCTTTACTATCAAGGAACAGCCCAGCTTAATATGCAGCCGACGCAATTCTGGCTGACACGGCTTGGTTTGTTCCTTGATTTATTGGCATGTCATCAACAATATAACGGGCTTGCAAAACCGAAGGCAGATATATTCCTGGATGATATTATGCCACTAGGATTGAATTAGGGAAGGAGGCGGCTATATGGCAGATATTGGGATCAAGATTGGTGTCGAAGGTGAAGCTGATTTTCGGAAAGCCCTATCCGACATTAATCAATCCATGAAGGTGCTTGGCAGCGAGATGGCTTTAGTCGCTTCCGAGTTCGATAAGAGCGACACGTCTGTTTCTAAGTATGCCAAAACGCAGGAAGTCTTAGCCAAACAGATTGACGGTCAGAAGAGCAAGATTGAAATCCTAAAAGCTGCTTTGGCGAACGCTTCTGAATCATTCGGTGAGAATGATATACTAACGCAATAAAACCGCTGTATTACTGGGTTTATCTGTTGACGCCTGCTCGTTTTGTCGCTTATTTGTCGTTTGAATTTACTAAACGCTAAAAAACGATAGCCCGCGAAACTTGCTGAAAATCGAAAATAGGGGGTTGCTTTTTCGGTCGTGATGTGTTATAATGTAATATGTATAAGATTGTCTATAAACGAAAGGGGCGTGCCGGATATGAGTAAAGCAAACAAGACTAATAACGTGCCGTCTGCGGCACGAACGAACAAAGGCGTGTCAACGGAATATGGCGCAACGCAAAATAGCCCCGTTATATTTTCGTTCTTTTCGGGTAGTGGGTTCTTGGACTTGGGCTTTGAAAGCGAGGGGTTCGACGTTGCTTTTGTCAACGAGATTTCGCTCTCGTTTTTAAGTGCATATAAATATTCACGCGCTAAAATGGGTATGCCAACACCTAAATACGGCTACTACAATTTAGATATAAATGACTTTCTAAACGGACGCAAAGAGGAATTGCGACGGTTGGTTGAGGAAACAAGAAATAGCGGTCGTCTTGTTGGGTTTATAGGCGGTCCCCCTTCTCCGGATTTTTCAATCGCGGGTAAAAATAAAGGTTCAAACGGGCTAAATGGCAAATTGTCGCTTGCGTATGTAACCCTAATCGCGGACATTATGCCGGACTTTTTCTTGTTTGAAAACGTCAAAGGGCTTTGGAGTACGGCAAGACATAGGGCTTATTTTGATGAATTGAAAAGTAAGTTGCACAAAGTCGGCTATTCCACAAGTGAGCGTCTTTGTAATGCGCTTGAATTTGGCGTACCACAAGATAGAGAACGTGTTTTATTTTTTGGTGTTAAGAGTGAGTTGCTAACGGTAGGGGCGGCGGTGTCTGAAACAATAACCGCTTTTCCGTGGGAACAGTTCACGAAGTATAACGCGGAAGAAATAAAGCGGTTGCCGTGGAGTGGCACAAACGATTTCGGTGACGATATAACCCCGTCATTTGACGAAACAAAAGAGTTGCTAACGGTTCAATACTGGTTCGATAAAAACGATGTTGAAAATCACCCGAACGGGGCGGCGCATTTTACACCGCGCGGCGGCATTGAAAAAATGCGTACTGTTCCGGAGGGCGATGTTAGTCGCAAGTCATATAAAAGGCTTCACCGTTACCGCTATTCTCCCACGGCGGCATACGGCAACAACGAAGTACATTTACACCCGTATAAGGCGCGGCGTATCTCGGCTGCGGAAGCTATGGCGATACAGTCATTACCGAAAGACTTTGAGTTGCCGCCGGATATGACGCTTTCTGATATGTTTAAGACTATTGGTAACGGCGTGCCTTTTCTATTATCGGACGGCATAGCAAAAACAATCCGGGTATTTTTGGAGGATAATGTATGCAAAAAATAACGGCGGCTAACTTGGTGTCGGCTATTCGTCAGTTGCCGAAAAATCAAAATTATCAATATATTAACCCGCGAACAAAGGGGCTTATTCGCGTTGTCGATGTGACTTTGCCTGAAGGTCCCATAGCTATTAAACGATGGTCGCCCGCAAAAGGCGAAACAGAAAACGGCGCAAGGACTGAAAGTATTTCAAGCCAGTTAATTTGGCGTGTTGCAAACGCCTTTTCAGAAAATCAACCTGTCAATATTGATAGAGTTCTTGGCGCAAGCTATAACACACGTTCGGTTTTTGAAAGTCTTATTGCCCACACGCCGCAATTCTATTTCTGTTATCCGGGACGTATTGAGGATATAGCCGGAAACGTGGAAATAAAGCACGGACACAAACATTTAATGTGGATACCGTCAGAGCCACATAGAAACGGCGTTTTAGCTGAAAAAGAAACAAATGTCGCTATAAGTGAGATACCATTACAAACGGTTTCTTATGACTTGGTTTTGCCGCCCGAATTAGTAGGAGCGGGAATAGATGTTAATGTAGCGCGTCGGCATACACAAATTCAAATTGCCCTGTATTTGATAGGCTTGCATTTGGGCTTTCGTACTTGGATAGCCCAAAATGATAAAGGCATTATTTATAACGACAGGCCTTTAATTGAGCACGACGGCATTGTTAAAAGCCTACAAGATGAAAATATGGTACGGTCTTTTGACGGCGCGGCGCAAGCGGGCGCGTTCATTGATTGTATTTGGTTTCAAAATGGGCGGCTTATGCCCGCTATTATGGAAGTTGAACATAGTACCGGGGTAACAAGCGGATTAACCCGTATGTTGAATTTCAAGGAAAAGTTGCCGATGTTTCAAACGCGTTATGTCATAGTTGCCCTCGACGATGATAGACAACACGTTGTCAAAGAAGCAAGCAAGGATATTTTCAAATCCTTAAATGCTTTATATTTTCCGTATTCTGCCGTTGAGGAATTGTATTATATCTGCGAAAAACGCAACCTTAACCGCCAGAGCGTGACAGAGGAATTTCTTGATTGCTTTATGGAAAGGGCGACTATTGCCGTATAATGATTAAAAAAGGAGAATAATAATGTCTGATATTTTAGAACAATATTCAACCGCTTGGAGAAATTCGCATGAGGCTTTATCGTGGGCAAAGTCGATGAATGTAGACGCAACCGGAATTGAAGAAGAATGTCCAGTAAGATTTTTGGATTTACCTGCGGATATTCAATGCAAGTTACTTGATTGGATAGAAGAAAAAATTATACGCATTAACTCCGTGAACAATAAACACACAAGCTATGGCTTGAAGCATATATTTTCTTCTGATTCAGGCATATATGTGACAAACGGGCAATATAAAGGGGCAATGATTGTAGCAGGACATATTCCTAATAATCCTGCGTCGCTTAATCACGTTTACAAAATAAGTGAAAAAAGTCCCGCATTAAGAAAATAGTTACCCCCCTCCCCCGCGCATACAGCGTCAAATCCTGTTTATACCCTTGAAAATCGTCAACGCGGGTAATGTTATAGAGTACCCCACGAAAACGTAAAACGTGCCGCGTCGTCAAGCCCTTGCGGTAGTTCACGACAAATAACACGTCCTCGGTCGCCGTGGTCGCGGCGTTTGTGAAAATCTCTTTACCAGATAATTGGCGGTAGTACGCCCACACGGGCGGCGCGATAGGCGTTAAATGCTCGGTCTGAAAACCGCTTGCGTCTTTGGTGTAAGTCGGTTGCAAAATCTCGATTTTCTTGTCTTTGAGTTTCATTAAATCGCCCCCGTAAATTCTGTATAGTGTTCATAAAGCCCCACATAACAATCAAGCAATGCCGCCGTGCCGTCAATCCGCTGTCGCGGCGATTGGTTTTTCACGGGTACAATATTACCGTTGCGGTCGGTCTGCACGCCCGTATTCGTCAAGCACCATTTCAAAATAGGGTTATTGTTGTATATAACCTTGTGCGCTTTTAGGTCTTGCCCTAACATTTGCATAGGCAAAGACAGAGTTTTCGCGCCTTGTATCGCCCTAACCATTGTAAACCCTTGCATTTGCATTTCGTCTACAAAGTACCGCGCCGAATACGTCTTGGACGGCTTATACCTCGCTCACTACGGTAACGACTTCCGAACTAAGCGGCTTATATAGTGTTACTCCGTCAAACACGGATGGATTGCGAACACGGTATCGCATTGCCGCAGTCGATATTCTTGAGGCAATGTCCGGCTATACAGTCTCGAACATCATCCAGCGGATGAGCAGCCCGAATACTCCAGTTGTGACGGCTCCTGCGCAAGGTGGTACGATCTATAACCGGAACCCGCGCTTTCTCATCACAACCGGCGGTATGCCTGATTCACGTGTGCAGCGTGTTTCCGTGAAGATTGGCTCAGGTGATTGGCAGGACTGCGCGAACAATCCGACACTATTCCATCCGAATGGAAGCATCGGAAATGGCGAGGCGGTTGTGTTCCAATCTGAATCGCAGTCAATCGGCATTACGACTGCACTCATCAGGGCAGATAATGACGCTGGCAGCAGTTCAAGCATAACGCGAAACATAATGATCCTTGATAACCCGCTGGAGGATATTGTCGCGAATCAAACGCATGTGAAAGCGACGCATATTCTGACGCTCCGCAGTATGATCAATGCGATCCGTCATTATTATGGCATGTCCACTGTCGTATGGTCAACCCCTATTATATCGGGGCAGACGCAGGTACGAGATTGGCCGTTTCACGTTGAGGAACTGCGGAGGGCGGTGGATGCGATAATCATTTATGTAAACGCGTTTGAGGCGAGCGGCACGTTCGACAATCCAATTCCGACATGGCTGCCGCTGGGTCATAATCGCCCGCGAGCTGATGTGATGGAACAGTTGATCAGCGTTATAACGTCGCTGTAGATTACACCCATATATATAGAAGAAACACAAAATATCTGAACCAGTGGCGGCATAATAAGCCGCCATTTATATTTGAAAAGGAGGAGCGCATGTATAATACCGCGCCAGAACAAAAGAATGAATCTCCAGTAGTGACAGAATACCATGTCAATGGCTCAACATTCATAGTACACTCGTATTTCGCAGGTAAGGAAAAGTTGGAAGATATCCTAAAGCGCATAATACTTCGCGAATATGAAAGTAAAATAGCGCAGACATGACAGAAAATGAAAACAACTCCCGTAGGTATGTATTGAACATCCTGCGGGAGTTTTGTTTTACCAGGAAATCTTTGGTTGACTTAGCAAGGCTATATGTTATAGTTATACTATTAATATAAGTAAGGAGTGTTGTTGTGCGGGTTATTATGCTGGAACCAAACAAAAAGGCTTGTGCGATACAGGCTAAACCTCCCACCTTACCGCGCTGCCGGAGTTCACTGCCTTTAGTCACGGATTCGATAGGCACATTGAACATTTGGCTGGCGGTCGCGGCATACAAATCCTTTTTTGCGTCATACGCCTGCAGCACCCATGAAGAAACTACCGCCGCTTTTCCTGTCTTGCTATGCTCTAATCAATTTGGGATGCTAAGCCGATGGCGGTATCTCCGGCAAAAGCAACAAAAAATGGCAGATATACTTCACCTCTAAACTGGTGCGCTCGACCCATTCCACCACGCACCAATCCAACTACCCAACATAATATACTATACAAACACAATGCGCAAGATCCATATATACAATTAGAATAATAAAGAG
>BNUH01000132.1 GCA_025997215.1 Clostridia bacterium | reverse complement strand
AAAGATTTCCATGAATCTTTGACCTTCTTAGCCAGGGTTTATTGAGGAGTATTTTCTGCGCTTTTTCACCGCCTTCACTGCCGTTTTCTCTCGTTTTTCCCTCTTGACATTTCACCGATGGACTTTAACTCTAGTTTGGTTCTGTTATTGGAGGTTTACACATTCTGCGCGGCAGTCTCAAAACCCTTGCTGCGCTTAGGGTTTTCGGCTGTTTTCTGCCTTTTTGCTGCCGAAGTCAGGTATCATACTTTTTCCATGATTCAGAAAATTTTACATTTGCATCGCTATTCTGCGCGTGACGGTTTGCGCTTACTGGCGCGCTCTATCTGCTTTTGCGCGTCTTTAATATTGGCTAGATACTCAGCCTCAATCGGTGATAACTCGTCGATAGTTTTTTTCCTATACTTTTCATACTCTTCATTGGCTTTAGAGATTGCCACATCGTGACTAATACTACCTGCGCCAACGAGCATGCCTTCCCCATACTCATTTGTAAACTTATCTATTTCAGCCAACCAATCACGCATATACATATGTTCGTGCCTATGCGCTTTTAGCTCTGCTACATCAAAGAAGGCCGATACAACCCGGTTTAGTATGTATAGCTCATCTTTTGTCATGTAGTTCTTTGCTATATCTATATCCGTCTTGCGTGGCTGTTTACCTTTGAAAGAGGTCAAACCCATAAACGGTTGTTCGCTGTCTGCACGATGATATATTAGCTCCGGTGCCGTCTGTTTTGACGAAGCATAGTGCATTTTGTTTTGTACTATCTTGAAAAAATTATGTGTTTCCGGCTGTTTGGGATCATAATCAATGCTTGTAGCATACAGGTCTAGTACCTGCCTATACATGGCTTTCTCACTTGAGCGTATATCGCGAATACGTTCCAGCAACTCATACCAGTAATCACCACCGCCAAACTCTTTCAGTTTTTCATCATTCATGGCAAAACCTTTTTGCATGTACTCATGCAAAATGGTTGTTGCCCACTGTCTAAACTGCGTACCGCGAATAGACTTCACGCGGTATCCTATTGCTATTATCATATCTAGATTATAACTTTTTATGTTGTATCTTTTGCCATCGGAAGCAGTTGTAAAGTAATCCTTTACAACTGAACGCCGTGCAAGCTCGCCTTCATCCAGAATATTAATTATATGCATGCTGATATTTTGTTTGGTTGTTTGAAACAAGTCAGCTATCTGCGCCTGTGATAGCCAAACGGTCTCGCTATCCATGCGAACATCAATTTTTACACGTCCATCCTCGGATTGATAAAGAATAATCTGTGAACCGTTATTTTGCATAATCATCCCTCCTACATGCAATTCTACAGGAAAGTCATTCAAAAATCAACCCTCTAGAATTTGAATTCCCGTAATGCCTTCCTGATCTCGTCCTGTTCTAACCCGATATACCGCTTTGTTATGCCTTCGTTAGCATGATTGAATAGTACCATAAGCATTCCTATATCATGTGTCCTTTGATAATAGTGATAGCCAAACGTCTTGCGCAGAGTATGCGTCCCAACGTTATATGTCACGCCTAATTCTTTCGCTAGGTATTTCATGTCGTTATAAGCAGTCTTGCGCGTTATGGGTTTACGCGCGCCGTCGCCCTTCCTGCATCTGCTTTCTAAGATATAAGTATTATCCTCCATACCCTCAAACTGGCGTTTGAGCGTGCGCTGTAGATGCGTGGGTATAGATAGTTCTATATACTTATTGGTTTTCTTTTCTTTTATGGTTATCGTATCTTTTCCGCGCAAGTCTTTTACACGCAATGGTAGAATATCAGATATACGGCGTGACAGATATATTCCTAACTCAAACATAAGGAATATCCGCTTCCCGCGTGGTGAAGCCATGCCTTGCAAGACCAACCAATACATTAACCGACGGATTTTGTTTACTTCCCGCCTCCAGTTGGCAATAATAGTTCGGAGAAATACCAGCAATCTCCGATACATACCTTTGCGATAGGCTTCGTGCCTTTCGAAGTTCAAGTAGCTTCATCCCGCGCCCTCCATTCACAGTATCGGCAACACCGATATTATACCATCCCTTGCAGGGAATGTCAATCGGTAATTCCCATATTTTTTCGACATCCTCGCACGAAATATCCCCTGCAGGGATTCTTTTTGCTAGAAGGAGGTTTTCATTTGGCTAACTTGGGTGAACGCATCCGCAGTGAGCGCAAACGTAAAGGTATATCTCAAAAGATGCTGTCCCAGCGTCTCGGTATTTCGCAATCAAATATAAGCGAATGGGAGCATGGGGACGGTCGCCCTTCTGTTGAAAACTTAACAAAGCTATCTGAAGTACTCGCAGTACCTATGGATTTCCTTGTTGGGAAAACCGACAATCCGCTGTCTGTCATAAAAACTGATACACCCTATATGGATGTTACTCCATTTGAAAGGCAACTACTAGAAGCTTTTCGAACGATGACTGTCGACCAAAAAGTTGTCATTTGCCGATCGATGGGTATGGAACACCCGGCGGAACGACAGTTTAGAAGCAAACGTTCCTCGTAGTGACAAATAATGTCATCACTCCCATCGGTCTATGGCAACAGACCGCAATCGGCGACAATGGCAACACCTACCTTTTCGACGAAATGGAAGGAGTTGCCGATATGCCGACCAAACACAAGCGCGCCCGCGTGCGCATCGGAACAGACGAACAAGGCAAGGCCGTATACAAATGGGCATCCGCGCCCACTAAAAAGGCACTGAAGGAAGAAATGAAACGCATAGAGGCGGAATCCGCCGCTGCACCCGCGCCGCTCGCGCTGCCGCCTCCGGCGATACCCGCGCCGCCGGAACCTGTGGCACCGCCGCCGCCAGCGCAATCCATGCCTACATTCCGCGAATACGCGTCAAATTGGTTTGAGTTGTACAAAAAACCTAAGATAGAGGTACTCACGATAGATATGTACAATAACGTTTTTGAAACGCATCTTTACCCTGAATTCGGCGATATGCCAATCAACGCCATATCCGCCGATCAATTGCAAGCGTTTTTGAATCGTTATGAAGGCAGGTCGGATTCGCTTATCAGCAAAATCCTAATGACTATAAGACTAGTGTTTAACGCCGCGCTTGACGATGAGTTAATCCCGCGCAGTGTTACAAAGCGTCTTATCAAACCTGAAGGCACGATAGGCGAACGTATCCCGTTGTCTATGAGTGAAGTTGCCGCCGCTACAAGCGCGGCGCGCGGGCATAAATGGGGACTGCTGCCAATACTGCTGATATATTCGGGTTTGCGTCGTGAAGAGGCTGTAGGTTTACGTTGGTGTGATATTTACGACGACTATCTGCACATTCGTCAAGCTGTAGTATATAGAGGTAATAGCGCGCCTATCATAAAGGATCTGAAAAATGATTCTAGTGAACGCGATATTTCAATCTTGCCCGAAATTGCGGTGAAGTTGGGCGCGCCCGACACCGGGTATGTGTTTCATGGTAGGCGCAAGGACATACCAATCTGTTTTTCTACCTTTACGGATCATTGGGAAGCGTTGAAAGAGGATATACCCGCCCTGCATGAGGCTTGCCCGCATCGCCTACGTCACACTTTTTTAATGCTTTTGCGCCGCGCCGGGGTCGATCCAGCGACGCAACAATATTTGATGGGACACGCGGATTATGAAACGACGGCTAACACCTATACCCACATAGACGGCGCGGACATTGAGGAAGCGTGCGGTTTATTGGCTAAAATGTTGCCCGTTTTGTTGCCAATTTCCCATCAACTGGAAAAAACGTCGTCATAGGGGACGTAAAACCCACACATACTGTATCCAGCATGTGGGGGTCTACTGCATCTAGTGGTCTGGGTGGCGAGATTCGAACTCGCGGCCTCTTGAACCCCATTCAAGGGGCCAGGGGGCCGCGATCGTTAGAAAATGGCTTATTCATTGACAGTCAGAGGCACGAAGTGACGAAAAATCTGACAGCATCACACTGCGAAAAAGCGGTTGAAGGCATCCAGTGAAGTCGCCTTTCGCTGCTCAGACAGATGAGTATATATACTCATAGTAGTTTTGACATCAGTATGTCCCATGAGTAGCTGAGCTGTCTTAACATCGACGCCAGCATCATAGAGGAACGTGCAAAACGTATGCCGCAGATCATGCGTGCGCATGCCGAACGAACGCCAAACGGCCAATTGCGCGTTAGTCGCGCGGTTGGTTGAGAGACCGTTCATCTCTTTTTCATGGGCGAATATGTAGCTATCCCAAAGCCGCCGAAACTTTTCCAGAGCCACAGGCGTCGAACCGCCGCCGACGATAAATCCAGGATTAGGCTTGACACGCTGAATGGCATCCAGCAGGATAGGTGATATCGGTATGTTGCGTAAGCTGGCCTTAGTCTTAGGCGGGCCGATAATGGGCTGGTTCGTCTCATAACGCACCGCGTGGCGGACATGGATTACCTTGTTATCAAGGTCAATATCGTCAGTGTGCAGCGCGATAACCTCACCCCGACGCAGTCCGGCGTAAAGCATGATCATAACAGCCAGCCACATCGGATGATCCGTGTGCTTTGTACGCGCGCGGCTAACTTCATCGGCTTCAAGCATGCGATGCGTGCCGCTTGTACCCTGGGGGAAGATAACGTTAACCATAGGATTAAACAATAAAATCTTGTCGCCTTGAGCGCACTCGAATATACTGTTAAGGACAAACGAAACCTTTGAAATATAGGATTCAGACTTCCCGGCCAGGCGGCTGACGCATAGCTCCATGTCGGATCGGCCCACATCGATAAGCCGCTTGTTCCCAACGATAGCAAGGGGCAGCTTCGCATAGTTACGGTACTGTTTAACAGCCTTAGGTTCATCCTCGACGCCGATGGCCTCCTTAATCGCTTTATCAGCGCGGTTTTTCCGGATACCCAGCCAGCGTTCGATATATTCCTTGTAGGTTATATTAAGCGACTGGATGTCCATGCCCGAAGCGATATCCCGCCGAAACCGCTCTTTCTTTTCCTTGGCTTCAGCCTGTGTCTTGCCATAGAAACACTTGCGCATATGCTTGCCGTCGGGCAAGGTATAGCTCAAGGATTTCTGATAGCGGCCATCCTTGCGCCGTGTTGCGCCAGACTTGCGCTTTTTCGGCGCGGGCCTTACGGATTGAGACGAGGGAAAAGCGAGTACATTCGATGAAGCAGCGTTCATAACGCAACCCCCTTTGTTGAAGTACTTAAATTATGTACCCATGTATGGAGTTTTATACAATGGACGCACGGGAAATATTATCAGTTCCCGCGTTTTGATTAATTGAGATATGATCAGCCGATTACGCGAGTGCGCTTTGCGCACCATTCCTCAAACGCCTTCGCGGGCACGCGCAGAAAAGCCTGCCTGCCCATACTCAAATTCAGGTGCGGTATATCGGCCTGGATCAGCTTTATAGCGTGACGCCGACTAATGCCCAGGATATTGGCAACGTCGGCGGTGGTGAGGTATTCCTTAGCATTTTCAGCGCGCTCCGCTGATGGTTCCGCTGCCGCACTGATCGGGTGTATAGATAACATTATTCCGCTCCTTCGTCGAGATAGCCTAAATTATACACAATATCCACGGAAAAGAAAGCCTATTGAAGGTGTGTCCCATAGGACACAAAGTGTGCAGCAGTTGTCGCAAAAGTGCGAATAAAAGAGAATAAAGGGATAACAGTTGCGACAATGCATTGATTATCCCTGAAGAACGAGTTATACTGTACATGGTTCAGAAAACGAGCCGACACAACAAAAACGGAGGTATGAACATGGAACACAAAATCCTATCGCTGCCCCAAAACGGCGAAACCGCCGGGCTAACGGCGGATTCGCTGAAAGAGGTAATCGTTATGAATCGCGCCTATTATACCAGAGATGCAGCCGTACCCGCAAGCATAAAATTACGTATGAAGAAGAAAACAATATACGATCTTGGCTGGGACGACATCGACGTGCTGGAAGAAATCCGCGACGCGTTCAGCGCGGCGCTGGAGCTGGCCGAGGCGTGGGGTTTGGAGCTTTCGGAGGACAGCCTGGACGAGGTCGAGGAGCGGATAACGGAGCTGGAAGATGCGGAAACCGATGCCGAGATGGACATGCGCGCCGAGGTGAACGCGGCGAACGGTCGCAGGAGGCTGT
>BNUH01000131.1 GCA_025997215.1 Clostridia bacterium | reverse complement strand
CTGTGCCGCTTCTTTGACGGTGAGCAGTCCGTCTACAGTGCGGCTGATGATCTCGTACCGCTTGAGTTGTTGTGCTTGCAAGCGTATCTCTCCCTGCTTCTTCACTCCCATTTTGACGAAGGGGGGGTGACAGAATCACTTGTGACTCTACAGGGTGACATTATCACTTGTGAACAGCAACAGCGCGGAATGATACATTGACCGGACGCAGCGCCATGATATAATGAATGTGCTTTTACTTCGTCAGCAGGATACGGCAACGCTGGAGAGCGCCCAGAGCGGCGGCGAAGGTTTGGCGGAAAGGGCGACGCCAGCCGGTGCCGCGCTCCATTGATTGTGACGGGAGAGTCGCGCTTTCTGGAAAACCAAAGCGCAAAATGATCATGCATAACCAGCACCACTAAGAATGAAACTGAGGTATAATGTATACGCGGCACGAGTTCGACGGAGGATGGGACAAGCAGCTCGAGCGCAAAATTGGGATCACTTCCGCGTCGCACCACAAATTGTTCAGCTGCGATAAGCGGCATAAGAACGCATAGTAAAATGTATTACAGCGTGACCTTGTCGCGGCAGCCGACCGAGCCAAGTTTCTGCAAAAAGTTGAGAGCATTGTACTTTGACAGGGATCGAAAAGCGCTGTTGTCCCAATGCATGGAGACCAACAACGGCTTTATCGATGGCGTGGATACAAACAGACCGGTACTACTGCCCCAAAACGCGTTTAGGATCATCGATACACTCTCGTCGTTGCCAAGCTGGATAACGCTCGTATCTCGCATAATGCTGTAATCTACGCGCGGTAAAAAGCGTTTAGCCGCAAGTGATTGTATATCATCGCCGATATTCCATCCTTTATAAGACAATAGACCATACTTTGTAACAGGCATTACAATCACCCTTTTATATAAAATGATTTATAATAGGAATAGACTAGCGATCAGATAATCTCACTATATTGTTATATGCGCATGATACGCATACGTTCCGATCCGCGTGAAAAGGTTATTGAAGACAGCAAAAGGCACCGCGCGTTCAATCCACGCAGTGGCCTGCCGCCACTTTTTCCACCATCAATACTGTGGCAAAGCGATCTCCGACCTATAAACCGTCCCCAAATTGAGCAGCGCGTCATACGCAGCTGCCTATGGGTCAGCCTCATCCTTCAGCGGCTAAACTACCAGATACGCTCCCTCATCAACCCAGCCATTTCTGGCTGGGTTATTTTTTTATGCAAAAATACATGAAAACGACCGTTACGATGACCATTATTTCAGCACTTTAACCAGTACAATTCAACCAATAATTAATCCTCAATAGTCCACGATAATCCTTGATAATCCTCATGCGATATTTGTCAAATCCATTCGACATTAATCTTTACTCAAGCTGCACCTAATTTGCACCTAACCAGGCCATGGATTGCAAGGGATTAACGGGGATTATCGAGGATTCGGCTTCCAGCAAGGGTTACAACCAACCTTCGTACCTGCAGAATTTGTCGGCACTGCAAGATCATCCCATAAATTCTGCATTTTCTATTCATTTAGTCCATGATAATCCATGATAATCCGAAAATTTGCTCTTGCAATTTCCAGGAAATGCGGACTTTCATGTTTCTGGCAAATTGATGAACGTAGTGACGGGATAGCACCAAGTAGGGTCCAAAACGATTTAAGATATGTACGAGATCAGTCGTTTGCGGTGGATATGGGAATAGTAGTTAAGACGGTTCCAGCTGTATTTAGCGGGAAAGGAGCTGCATAGTGCAGATAGTTCTGTTATCTGGCGGTTCAGGTAAGCGTCTCTGGCCGCTTTCTAGCAATGAACGGCCTAAGCAATTTATCAAAATCCTGCCAGCACCGGATGGATCGTATGAATCAATGGTTCAGCGTGTATACCGCCAAATTCGAGAGGCTGGTATAGACGATCCAATAGCAATAGCTACAGGAGCCTCCCAGGTTCCGCTTATCCGAGAGCAATTAGGGTTAGTCGTTGAGGTTGTTCAGGAACCTTCACGGCGTGATACATATCCAGCCATAGCATTATCGTGCTTATATCTATTCTATGAAAAGGGAATATCTAGAGAAGAGATAATCGCTGTCCAACCTATTGATCCCTATTGTGAGCTATACTATTTTCTAACTATTAAACAGATGGAACAAGCGGCGCGACGGAGTAGTACGGAAATAGTACTTATGGGAATCGCTCCTAAAGAGCCATCTGAGAAGTATGGGTATATAGTTCCTCAGTATGAAGTTAAAGCTAACTCATCAGCCCCTGTAGATCGATTTGTAGAGAAACCTAATAAAGATTTAGCAGATAGTTTGATCAAAGAAGGTGCTCTTTGGAATGGTGGAGTATTTGTTTTTAAGTTGGGTTATATGCTCGACCTAATACATAAGACTGTAAAGATCAGTAGTTTCCAAGATGCGTTAGATAAATATGATAAGTTTGAGAAGACCAGTTTCGACTATGCAGTGGTTGAAAAGGCTGCAAGAGTTCAAGTAATCAAGTATTCAGGTTTTTGGGAAGACTTAGGTACATGGGGCGCATTGTCAGAACGTATTAGTTCACCAACTATAGGTAATGTAATGACAGATGATGGTAATGAGAATACGCAAATAATCAATGAACTTGGCATACCTATTGTAGCTCTAGGTGTGAAGAATCTGGTTGTTGTCGCTAGTAAGGATGGCATTTTGCTTACCACCCGCGAAAATAGCAGTGGATTAAAAACATATGTGGACAAGGTGGGGTGACGATGAAAAGAGCATTAATAACGGGAATAACAGGTCAAGACGGTTCCTATTTAGCGGAACTGTTACTGGAAACGGGTTATGAAGTTCACGGTCTAATTCGCCGTGCTTCAGTGTCAAATACAAGCCGTATAGATCATATATTGAGTCTTATTACACTCCATGATGGAGATTTAACTGATTCATCAAGTATTGTACGAATTGTTGGTAAGGTACAACCTGATGAGGTATACAATCTAGCCGCCCAAAGTCATGTGGGAGTCAGCTTTGACAGTGCTGAGTATACAGGAGACGTTGATGCTCTTGGCGTTTTACGTATACTTGAGGCAGTGCGATTGGTAGGACTAGCAAAGACATGTCGAATATATCAAGCATCGACGTCGGAGTTATTTGGAAAGGTAGAAGAAGCACCTCAGAATGAAAATACTCCATTTCACCCATATAGTCCATACGCTGTAGCAAAACAGTATGCATACTGGATGATAAAAGAGTATCGGGAAGCATATGGGATGTTTGCATGTAATGGAATACTATTTAATCATGAATCTGAACGCCGTGGCGAGCAATTTGTTACAAGGAAGATAACGCTAGCTGCAGGTCGTATAGCATGCGGATTACAAGATCATCTTGAATTAGGCAACCTTGATTCATTACGCGATTGGGGATACGCGAAAGACTTTGTGGAATGTATGTGGCTCATGTTACAAGCTGACAAATCCGATGATTATGTAATTGCCACTGGAGAACAGCATACTGTTCGCGAGTTTACAACTTTAGCTTTTCAAAATAATGGTATAGAAATTGAATGGCAAGGCAACGATATAAACGAAAAGGGATATGATAAGCGTACTGGGAAGATGCTTATAAGTGTTAATCCAAAATGGTTCCGTCCTACGGATGTGGTGAACCTATGGGGAGATCCAACTAAAGCAAAAACCGTTTTGGGCTGGAATCCACAGAAGACTACTTATAATACGCTCTGCTCAATCATGGCAGAATATGATCTCAATTTAGCAAAACATGAAGCGGGTTTACTCACTCATGCTTAAGCGTCTACTAATATTCGGTGTCAGCGGTTTTGTAGGTCCTTATCTAGCTGATGAGTTCTATAAGCAGGGTTACGAAGTATATGGAATTGATCAAGTTTGTACAGAAAGAGTGCCCCCTTATGTGGATTTTCAATATGGTGATATATTGGACGCTGACAGTATTATGAGTTTGGTTCACAATATAATGCCGACACATACTGTTAATCTTGCGGCAGTTAGTAGTGTGAGCCAATCATGGCTTTTCCCTCAGAAGACTTTTACTGTTAATGTAAATGGTGCTATTAACATACTTGATGCTGTTAGGCAAAAATCACCTGAGACGCGGGTACTTTTGGTTGGATCAAGCGAAGAATATGCTCCGAGCAATATGCCATTATCAGAGGATAGTACGCTTGATGCCTCAAACCCATATGGCATATCGAAAGTAGCTCAAGAACGTATAGCAGCACTATATCGGGAAAGATATGGATTGAAGATATATTATGTACGATCATTCAATCATACGGGAATTGGACAATCGGAAACTTTTGTTATACCAAATTGGTGTAGACAAGTTGCTATGATTGCAAAGAGTAAAAAACCAGGCATTGTCTATGTAGGGAACACAGATGTGAGACGCGACTTTTCATGCGTTGAAGAAGTTATCCACGCTTATCGTTTAGTTATTGAGAGTGACGATTGTGAAGTCGTTTACAATATTGGATCAGGAAAAGCAATAGAGTTAAAAAAAATAATTCACGATTTGGTAGTCTTAAGTAACACAAAAATAGATATAATTCGGGACAGTGAGAAATACCGAAGAGACGATGTTGAAATTATACAATGTGATAACACACTTCTAAAGACACGATTAGGATGGGCACCTTCTAAGGATATTACTGAGCAAATAACAGATATCTATAATTACTATTACAAAACGGTGTAAAACTGAATGGATATAAGTAGTAAAAAAATAGCAATTGTTCATGACTGGCTCACCAATATGGGAGGCGCTGAGAATGTCGTTGAAGTTCTACACGACATGTTTCCGGACGCGCCAATATACACCAGTATGTGTATAAAGGAGAATATTTCACTTAAGCTCCAAACTGCTGATATACGCGCATCATTTCTACAAAAAAAGGTTAAAGGGCATAAAGTTAATCATCAAAAGTACTTACCATGGATGCCAGCGGCATTTGAAAGCTTTGACCTTAATGAATATGATCTTGTAATAAGCTCAAGTAGTTGCTGCGCAAAAGGCGTTATCACAGCACCACACACTGTTCATGTTTGTTATTGTTATACGCCGACTAGATATTTGTGGCAACATTTTTACGAATATACTAAAGACATGAATCCAATCAAAAAACATATTTTACTATATTACATGAATTATCTCAGGATATGGGACTATAGTGCTGCACAACGAGTTGATCATTTTATAGCTATATCAAACCATGTTGCTTCAAGAATTAAAAAATATTATCGGCGTGATGCTGAAGTGATATACCCTCCAGTAAAGACAGAGTATTTTACACCCGGTGATAAAGATGGCGATTTCTTTTTAGTCGTTTCTAGGCTTGTTGGTTACAAAAGAATAGATATTGCTGTAGAAGCATTTAATAAACTTAATCTTCCTTTAATTATAATTGGTGAAGGGCCGGAACAGACAAAGCTAAAATCGCTTGCTAAGAGTAATGTTCTATTTCTTGGAAGACAATCTGATGAAGTTGTCAGAGATTATATGCGCAAGTGCAAGGCAATGATTTTCCCAGGAGAAGAAGATTTTGGTATAACTCCAGTAGAAATGCAAGCTTGCGGCAGGTCTGTTATTGCTTACGGCAAGGGTGGCTCACTGGAAACTGTCATCGATAAAGAAACTGGTCTTTTTTTTCAGGAACAGACTGCTGAAAGTTTAGTCAATATAATTGAGATTTTTCATAAAAAGAAATTCAGTATTGAGGTTAGTAGAATACATGCTGCATCGTACAGTGACCTAATTTTCAAGCAATCGATAAAATCATTCTTTCAATCTATCAAGATATACGTTTGAGGTAATGTGTGGATAGTAGGGAAAAATATCTAATAAACGGTCGATTTTTATCACAAAGAATAACAGGGGTTCAACGATATGCTTTAGAAATAGTTAAGGAGCTATACTCCATCCCGCCAAGAATTTCCAACGATCGGAATAAAGGCCGGATGGGAATAACGAAAAAGGTGCCCGTCCTAATCGTGTCTTTAGAAGTGTGTTATCACATTGTATAATTTCAACATCGTCTCTTCGGTATTTCTCACTGTCCCGAATTATATCAAGTTTGTACAGAAAGAGTGCCCCCTTATGTGGATTTTCAATATGGTGATATATTGGACGCTGACAGTATTATGAGTTTGGTTCACAATATAATGCCGACACATACTGTTAATCTTGCGGCAGT
>BNUH01000130.1 GCA_025997215.1 Clostridia bacterium | reverse complement strand
CAACGTCCTATTCGCATGGACGTTGTCCATATATCCACAGCTGCTCTTTTCGCACCTTCCCAGGGCTGACATTTTCACGTGTGAATTAACTCGCTTGAGGGGTGACATAATCACTTGTTATTGACAGGGATTCTTTATAAGCATGGGCGAAAAGATACGCGGCGTATGGGATCAGATTTACTCTAGATTCAGCGTTGCGATAGAGGGTATCAAGTTGGTTTTTACTAGCGCGTTCGATGTCATGCGCGGGATTATCGAGTTTTTTGTAAACTTATTCACAGGTAATTGGGAGGGCGCACGCTCTAGCTTCATAAAAGTTATGAGTGGCATCAAAGGGATATTCGCTGGCGCTATTGCGTTCCTTAAAGGGCTGATAACTGGGTTTAGAGATAATTTTGGCAGCGCGTTAGAGGCTGTAAAAGGGTTCTTCCTTGACAAGATAGGTCCAATAAAAGAATTCTTTACCGGTATCATCGACGCGATAGACGAGCGGTTCAGCGGGTTCAAAGACGCGTTTTATACGATTGTGGACGCGGTCAGGACGTTCTTCACGAATACATTTGAGGACATAAAGGCCGTGTTCGCGGGTGTGTTTGATACTATTGAAGGTGTATTAGACTTTTTCTACAACCTGTTCACGGGTAATTTGGACGGGATCAAGGCAAGCTGGAATAAGATTGTGAACGGTATCCGCGCAACCTTCAGCGCGTTCATAACATATATCTCCAACTTGTTTACCAACTTCAAATCCATGGTAGGCACGATTCTGGATGCTATCAAGGGATTCTTCAGCGATAGAGTAGGTGCTATCCGCGACTTCTTCACAGGCGTTGTAGATGCTATAGATGCCAAATTCAGTGGGTTTAAGGATGCCTTCAACGCGGCTGTGGAGTTCATAGCCAACTTTTTCCAGACAAAGATTCAGGCTGTCCAAGATATATTCCAGGGTGTAATAGACTATATCACTGGTATATTCGACTTCTTCTGCGCATTGTTTTCTGGTAATTGGGAGGCGTTGGGAGAGGCCGTCGCCCAAATATGGGAAGGCATTAAAGGCATTGTATCCGGCGTCTTTGACTTCCTGTTGGGTTGGATACCAGGATTCTCCGATGCATTCCATGCCGCTTTAGAGGCTATAGGGAATTGGTTCTCGGAAAAATTCGCCGCGATAGGTGAAATATTTAACGAAATTTGGGCCACCTTGCAGGCTGGCATTAATGGCATTGGCGACTTTTTCAAGAACGCATGGGGTGTCATCAAGGGTAAAGTAAAAGGCCTTGTTGATAATATCCTTGGCTTTTTCAAGCCGATTACCGACTTTTTCGAGGGCGTAGGCAAGTGGTTATCCGGCATATTCGGCGGGAAACACACGCTTGATGTTGAAGTGAACACCAATGGGGTGGGCGAAGGAGGCGACAACATTGATATTGGCGGCATGGAAGGTCACGCAGCGGGCGGCATATTCAACAGACCGCACATTGCGCAAATCGCTGAGGGCGGTTCACCCGAGGCTGTCGTGCCGCTTAATAATCGCCCGGCATCGCGCAATATATGGGAGACTGCAGGACGTATGGCGGGCTTTGATAGAGGCGGCGATCCCGAAGCGGTTGTGCCTATCAACAATAAACCTGCGTCGCGCGGAATATGGGAAAAGGCTGGGAGAATGGCCGGGTTCGATCGTGGCAGCGGTGAAGGCAATTACTCCATATCGGTGCCGGTGAGTATTAACGTCGCGGGCAATGCTGACAGCCGCACCGTTGAACGGCTTGAGAGCGCAGGTAGCGACATCGAGGCAAAGCTACGCGCTATTGTAGCGGACGAAGTAAAGTACATTGAGCGGCAGCAAGTGAGGCTGGCATTCTAATGAAAGTATATACAACCGTTCAAAACGATACATGGGATATCGCGTCGTATCGCGTATATGGCGATGAAGGGTACATGGGCGAGCTGATAAAGGCTAATCCTAAGCATGTTAGCACCGTGGTATTCAGCGGCGGCGTGTCGCTTAACGTCCCTGAATTCGTCGAGGCATCACCCGTTACCAACCTACCGCCGTGGCGAAAGGCGGTGTAGCATGGCAAAGGGGCGGCGCGCATACCCAGTGATCGAATATGACGGCATGGATATTTCGGACGAAGTGAGCAGCGGCTTACTGTCAATCACTTACACGGACAACATCGACAAGGCCGACGATATATCGATAACCGTTGAAGATCGTGAAGGCAACTGGATTGGGAGCTGGTTCCCGCAGGTTGCGTCTAAGAAGGGATAATTGTAATGGCCGATGATTTTTCAGATATTCTTGCCGATCCAAGCAGTAAGAAGAAAAAGGGTGGCGGCAGTAACGCAGTAGTTGGTACGGTTCTGCGTGTAAAGATCGTTGCGGAATCATGGAATAACGCCGGTGACACGCGTACACTCAATTGTGGTTCGTTTGAGATAGACGGGTTTGACTATCAGGAATCGCCGGGTTCGGCAACCGCGTCCATTAAAGCGACGTCGGTTCCGCTGGATACGTCGATTCGTAACGAATTGCATTCGCAGGGCTGGGAGGAAACTACTCTACAGGCAATAGCGTCTGACATAGCGGAGCGCGGGAATCTAAGCCTAATATATGAATTAGACGATGATCCTGAATTGGATAGAGTAGACCAACGTCAGGAAGGCGATTTGGCATTCCTTCAGCGCGTTGTAGAGGAGCACGGCGCAAGGCTGAAGGTCTCCGACAATCAGATAATTATATTCGATGAAGAATCATACGAGCAGAAGCCGCCGCGGTTGGTGTTCAAACGCGGTGATGGGCGGTTGTTATCTATCAAACCCAAGCACGACGCGTCCCAGGCGGCCAGCAGCGCAACGGCGCAATACAAAGACCCTAAGTCGGGCAAGTTGGTTAAAGAGGAATTCACGCCGCCTAGTCCGCCCGCAGTTGGTAAAAAGCTGATAGTCAATGCGCGGCCGTCCAACCTAAAGGGCGATAAATTCCGTGAAGCGGCGATGTAGGGGGTAGTTATGGCAGGTGAAAAGACGTCGACTACGGTTGATGATTTTAAGGATATACGCGCCGATGCACGCGGTACAGCTAAGCAGAAAGCCAAGTCTGCGCTAAGGAATCAGAATAAGACCGAATGGACTGTTTCTATTACCTGCATGGGTGATCCTGATTTCTATGCGGGAATGACGTTTGATTTAGAGGGTTGGAGTATTTTTGATGGTACTTATATTGCGGATAGCATAAAACACTCGCTGTCGCCGGATTCTTACACATGCGCCATAGAAGCCCATAGAATTCTCGAAGGATATTAGCATGAATGAAGTCGAACGGTTATTCCGTATAGGGCAAGTATCCAGCATTAATGATAAAAACGGGGCTGTCCGTATCGCATATGACGACATGACGGACGGTACCGACGAGCCGTATGTATCCGGAGAGATGCAGATACTACAACGTAATACCGGATTGGTCAAACACAACTCGCAATCCGCTGTCGGCGAGCACGTTGTAACGCTTCAACTGCCCAATGGTCCGCAGGAAGGGTTTATCTTGGGTTCCCTTTTTACAGCTGAAAACATGCAGGATGTGGCAGATCCTGGCGTTGAAAAGGCTATCTATCCCGATGGTACGATCATAGAGTATGATTCCAATTCCAGCGAGTATACCATAATAGGCACAAGCTGTCATATTATCATAAAGGTCAAAGATGCCGATGTTACATTGGACGAATTCGCGAAGGTTAAGGCTAAGGATATCGAAGTAACCGCTGAAACAGCAAAGGTCACTGCTCAAACTGCTGAACTTACAGCGGATACCGCAACGATCACGGCTTCAACCGTGTCTATAACTGGCGCGGTCACAATAAATGGCGACTTGAGCGTATCCGGATCGATTAACGCTAGCGGAAGTATTCTGGCTGCTGGCGCAAACAGCAACCACCACACGCATTAAACCGGGGGGTGTATAGATGGCTATTGGATCATGGTGTGGGATGGTATTCCAGGTTAGCGGCGATGTCGTCCGCACGTACGATGAATACACCCGGTCAACTGAAGCGCGTTGGGGTGTGCATGATGTATTCAATGCCAAACCTCGCCCGCAGTTCGGCGGCCAAGGTCAGGATGAGATAAACTTCACCATGCATTTGTCGAAGGATTTGGGCGTCAATCCGGCAGTGGAGATACAGAAGCTGCGCGATAAGGTTGATAAAGGCGAATATGGGCCTTTTATCCGAAACGGCAAGCCTGAAGGCCAAGGGGATTGGTATGCGGAAAGCATTGAAGAAACAGACCTGCACATTGGCCATAACAGTGAGATAATGTATGCGGATGTAGCCGTTGTCTTAAAGGAGTATTTCTAATGGAATACGTAGTTAGAGGCGAACCGTTCAAGATTAACTTCGGGGCGGCGGGAGTGGAGGAAATTCTACAGAATGTACGCATGATACTGACAACTCCTATATTTAGTGTACCTCTAGACAGGCTGTTTGGTTTGGATTTCTCTATGCTGGATCAACCGATGCCAATGGCGCAGGCCAGGTTATCGGAGGAAATATTCAAATCATTGCGCAAGTACGAGCCGCGCGTTGATATTCTGCAGATAGACTTTGTCCAGTCGACCGCGCAATCGCTGGACGGGCACATGATTCCTAGCGTGCGAGTGGGGGTGAATGCCGCTTGATCGATGTGAGTTTCGCGCCAACCGATGCCCGCGCCGTTGAAGCGGCTGTAATAGCGGGGTTTGAGAAGGCTGCCCAAAACGCCGGGCAAGCAGATTTCAAGCTGTATCCCGGCGATCCAAGACGGTTGTTTCTGCAAGCCGTGGCGTTGATGATCGTTCAGCAAAATGCGCTGATTGATAAGACGGGAAAGGGCAACATGCTGCGCTACGCGGGCGAAGATACTATCGAGGATATAGGCTGGCTGTATGGAGCGCGTGCCGATCGTTTACAACCATCCGTCGCGCTTACGACGGTTGAATTCACGTTGTCAACATACCGTCCGACGGTCACGATCATACCCAAAGGCACGCGAATAGCTATAGGAAACCTATTTTTCGCAACGGTGGAAAACCTCGATATACCTATCGCGACATTGACTGGGCAAGTCATTGCGGAATGCACGACGCCGGGGCCGCAGGGCAATGGGTTCCTTCCCGGGCAGATAAACGCACTGGTCGATCGAAACCCATTTGTCTCGTCGGCGGTTAATGTGACCGAAAGCACTGGCGGCGCAAATCTGGAGGACCTTGAATCCTACCGTTTGCGCGTGCGTAATGCGCCGGAATCCTTCAGTGTTGCGGGGCCGGATGGCGCGTACGAGTTTTGGGCAAAGACCGCGCACGCGTCGATAATCGATGTTGGGGTTTGGTCTCCCGTGCCTGGCGAGGTGAACGTTGTCCCGCTGGTGACAGGCGGCAACCTTCCGTCCACTGAAGTTGTAGACGCGGTGTACGACATTCTGAATGATCGTACAGTGCGCCCTTTGACCGATTTTGTGCATGTCGTAGAACCCGAGGTTGTGCCTTACGAAATTAAGGCGGAATATTGGCTGAACCAGGAAGATGCTTCGCGCGCAACAGCGATACAGACGGCTATAAACGAGGCTGTAGAAGGGTTCAGGATGTGGGAGCGGACTAAACTAGGCCGCAACATCATTCCGTCGGAGCTTGTCGCGCGTATAAAAAATGCTGGCGCGGCGCGTGTATCGCCTGATTTTCCTTATGTCAAACTGACCAAGGGGCAGATAGCACAAGAAACATCCGTCCAGGTTATCTATGGGGGTTACGATAATGCGTGACCTACAGACGATCACACTGCGGGAATTGTTGCCGCCGTCGATAGCGTCCGATCCGGATATACTGGCGGCGGCAGATGCAATCGATGCGGAATTAGCTAAGGCAACAGCGTTAATACCGGGTGTATCACTCGTCCCGCGCATACGCGAGATAACGGATTCCGCCATAATTGACCTGATGGCGTGGGGCTTTCATGTTGATTTCTATGCCGCGACATATACCCGCGACGGCACGTCGTCCGCGTTAGGCGAACGCAAGCCAATATCAACATAACTGTCGATTGCAACCCCTGCTCCGAAATACCAATTAGCCGTGACCTTGGTGAGGAAGTTTATCGAATCCAACCATGAACGTGTATTCTTGACACTCCAAACAGCTTCGACAACCTTGGCGACTAACGCATAATCCGCATTCATCATCTCGGTTGATATGCGAAACCAATACGGTTCGCCGCCCCACTG
>BNUH01000129.1 GCA_025997215.1 Clostridia bacterium | reverse complement strand
CCACGAACGCTTGACGGGGATCCAGCGCCGCCATCCTCACCCGCGCGGATTCATCCAGGTACAGCAGTTCCACGCCGACGCCGTATAAGCACGCCTGTTCGGCCAGCTACGAATCCACGCTGTCGGCGTTAGCCGCGCGGTAGGATTCCATCAGCGCGGCCAGGCCCGCGGGCTGCGCGTTATCCGCATAAGCGACGGGCGCGCCGACCAGATAACCCGACGCCATTGTGACGATGTACCGGGCAAACGGATGCGCCAGCCGATTATTCGGCGCACCGTAAGGCTTAACCCGATAAGAAATCGCCCCTTCACCCTCGTAATACGCGTTCAACCGCTTCATATCGGGCAGCCTCTCCCGCGTGAACCGACCGACACAGTACCGCACCGCTTCTGCATCAAGGAATGTTCCATATGGAATAGTAATCATTACAACTCACCTCTCTTTATTCTTTAAGAAAATATTACTTATTCTTTCGAAAAGATTCTCCCAGCCCGTTCCGCCATAACCTCCTCCAACGCGTAACGGCACGCGTCGATCAGGTGATGATCCTCACCCGACGGTTCCGCGCCCCAGTTGCCGAACCGATCCTGATGGTATTGGTACGCCGTGAATTCCCGCGCGGCATTCGGGCACGCCATCGGATCGATGATAATCTCCACCCGATCCGCCAGCCAGCGGACGCCATGCATCACGCTGCCCGGACCCTTTATTGCCGCGCGAGCGTTGACGCCTCGGCTGCGCAGCGTGTCGATCATCCTCGGCTCCGCGCTGTCGCAGGTTATGGTGTCGCGTCCGCAGCGCTGGCGAATGATATCGGCCAGCGCGTCCGACGGTGTGCGGATGCCCCAGAATTCCTCCAACACCAGCACCCGTTTGCGTTTGGCGTCATAACCCACTCGCACCAACGCGTCCGGCGAAGCCCCGAATCCAAAGTCCAGCCCGTTCCACACCCTATCCACTCCCATGCGCTCATCGTCGTTAATGCCTTGCAGTTTAACATTCGTGAATACCGCCCCGTCCGCTTGGCTGGCCTCGCCTAGGTACATCCGCCGCCACAGCGGTTCATCCCGTTCGCGGATCGCCTCCGCCTCCGCGATGAACCCCTCGCCCAGCCAATCCTTCGGGAGACTGCGATAATCGCTGCGGTGGATCAGCCGATCCGTTCGGCCGCGCGCCGTTTCCCGGTTCAGCCAATGCCCCGGCGGTCCCGGCGGGTTAAACGTGCAGAAGCACAGCGGCTTATCACAGCCGCGCACCACGCTGGCCAGCGCCGTCCGAATCTCATCCATCCCCAAGAATTCAGCCAGCTCCTCAAACCAAACCAGCTCGAACGCGCCGCTCTTAGCCTTGATGCCCTTCGTGCGCATGGGATCGTCCAGTCCGCGCAGCAGTATCACGCGCCCTGTCTCCTTTTCCATGAACGCGCCTCGTGTGGCCGCGTACTCCCACTGCTCGATCAGGCCCAGCTTATCAAGCGCCCATGCCATCTGCTGGACGACGCTCTCCCGCAGCGTCTGCGCAACTTTTCTGAATATGATCGCGTTCGCGCGCGGCCGCCGAGCCAATTCAGCCGCGATCATCAGCGAAACAAAGGACGACTTCCCGCTGCCCCTCCCACCCAACAGCCAATAGTGCCTATGTCCGTCGTTGATTATGTCATCATACACATTATAGAAACCCTCCCCAATTAGCGGTCGAATATCCGGTCCCGCCAAACCCTTTTCCGACGCGCGCTTCGATCTCGCCACCACAGCACCTCCTTTCGCAATAAAATAAGAACAGCATAAATGCATAACAAAAAATCGGCAGCTAACACTGCCGATTTCAAAAGGTAATCGATGATTTATCATCGATTACCGTGGGGGCGTGGGGGGCGGTATCGCCCCCCACATCAAATCAGGCCATCTCTATAACCATGGAGTAAATAATCATTGGTGCCAAGCGGCACACCCGTAACACAATATCATCTTATCACAACAACTGCGTGTTGTCAATAGGCCTTCATAACTTTCCTCAGTGAATCATGCGACAGGATTCGCCATTCATCGTCAAGGCGTGGGCAACTTACGATCGTAGCCGCCGCCCGTCACACTCCCGATATAAGCCTCACCATTTATGAATGACACCGACGCCACCGGACCCATGTCAAACGGCTTCGCGTTCGCGCCGTTGGTGTCGGCCACAGCCAGCGCACTCCCCGTTATATAAAACATACTTTTCCTATAGAATCCAAACCAATTCACACCGCCGGACACGACCACTGCGTCACGTCCGCTGTCAATCCTGAATACCGACCCATCCCGCCGATAGTACAGCACCCCGTCGCACAGCAGCACCTGCTGCGCGCCGCTCTGCACAACCGTGGATAGTGGATTGCCCGCGCCATCCAGCCGCCGGATGTCCTGGCTAGTGGCTATATACAGCACATTATTCGCCACATCCAGGTAGAAATCGTTGACATTCCCCGCTAATTCCCTTTTACCGTCACCTGCGCGGTACCGGAAGAGCGTCCCGCCTTCCAGATAGTAGTAAGAATCCCCGAGTGCCGCTAACTTCTTGATCAATCCAGTTTCCACGACGACCTCGCGCCGGCCGTTTGACAGCGCGTACCGGACAATCTCATTATCCGTCGCATATACTAATACGTTTCCTATAACATGTATGAACCTAGCCCTATCTGTCCCGACCGCCGAAGCCCCCGTCTGCCCCGTCAGCGAATACAACTGCCCGCCCGTCGAACCATCCGCATAATATATCGCGCCATTCGAACCGACCGCCGCGATGCCGCCGCTGGATAGGTTGGTCTGGGTGGTGCCTGTCGCCTGGGTTTCGCGCTGTTCTAATCCCTTGTTATCCAGTATGGATAGTTGGGGATTGCCGGATGGCAGCGTCGGCCATGGCAGCGCGCTGCTGGAGAATAATCGCGACTGGGTAGCCGCTGTCGCGATGCCATCCATCTGCAGATCATTCTGCGCCTGGAATCGCTTGATCGCGGCCGTCGTCGCCGCGTCGAATGCTCCATCCGCCGGGCCGTCCATGTAGCCCAGCCGGACGAGCGCCTCCTTCAGCGCGATTACCACCGAGCCTGAATCGCCTTCGCGCAGCGTCACATCGCTGGTCGGCGCGGGCGTCGTTGGGGCCGATGGCGTGGGCGGCGTATCCGGTTCGGGCGGGAGCGTCCCTTGCGTGCCAGCCGCCGACAGCGCCACATCGCTGAATAGCAGCGACAATGTCTGCGCCCCGGCCAGCCCGTCGGCGGGCAGATCGTTCATCTGTTGGAATGCGAACACGGCATCCCGCGTCGCCTGTCCATAATAACCAGTCGCGCCTTCCGACAAATATCCCATGCGGATCAGCCGCTCCTGCAGCATCATTACATCATCAGAACGATCGCCGAACTGCATCGAGCCGACGTTCGGCGTCATATCCACCTGCGAGGGCAGCGCGTCATCCGAGAACATCATCCGCTGTGTCCCCGAACCCGCGATACCGTCCGACGCCATCAGGTTCCGCGTCTGGAATCGGCGCACCGCCGCCGTCAGCGAATCACTATAATTCCCATCGATAGGCCCTAGATAGTATTCCAATTCCCTGAGCCGAGCCTGCAGGAGCTTGACGCCCTCGCCATTCATGCCAGGCTTGAGCGTGCCATTGATCCCGCCGTCCGCCGTGATGGTAATGTCGAATTCCGGCGTCGGGCTTACCCCAATATCCAGATTATTTCCAGCCAAATCGGGCGTGATCGTTGTGATCACGCCCGACGGGTCGGTTACGTCGGAAACCGTGGTTGGATCCGCGCCCGGCGGCGAGGCCGTGGCCAGCGGTGTGGAGCCGCTCGCCGATTTAGTGTCAGATTTGCTGTCGGATTTTATATCGGACGCCGCGCTGGCGATAGCCGTCGGCGTCGGAACCTGCGAATCCGCAGCCACCGTGGATTCCGTCGGCACACTGCCATTTGGGAATAATTGGTCGACGTTCACCGCCGGAATAGCGTTGGGAGAAAACAACTTCTGCTGTGTGGCAACCCCGGCTATGCCATCGGCCGATAATCCGTTTCGTTGTTGGAACGTCCTCACCGCGTCCACGGTTGCTTGGTTATAATATCCAGTAATAGAACCGGCCATATAACCTTTATCGATCAAGTACTGCTGTAACTTATACACATCGTCGCCCGTCATTCCCGAGCGCAGCGTGCGGTATGCGCTGGCCGTGTTGCTGGGCTTGGCCACATTGCTGCCGTATATAACCTTCTGGGTGTCCGCTCCGGCCTTGCCATCCACCCACAACTTATTATCCTGCTGGAAGGCAGTCACCGCATAACTCGTCGCGCTGTCATACGTTCCACTTATAGAACCAGTATAATAACCCAACTGTTTTAGCCGTGTCTGCAGCTGCTTCACGTCAGTGCCTGTCGAGCCGACGCCCAGGATTCGGTACGTGGATGGGCCCGTCGCCGGGGCTTCGGTTGGCTTGGGCGTTGGCGAAGCGGGTTTAGCCGTAACATTCGGCACGGCGGTAACTATACCGCCAGAACCATTCGAGGGCGCAACGACTGAATACAGTAGTGAAAGCGTTTTCGATCCGGCAATCCCGTCGGAGGTCAGCCCATTAGCCTTCTGGAACGCAGTGACGGCGGTCTTAGTACCGTTCCCGAACGATCCATCGATAGCACCATTATAGTAACCTAACTGATATAATGCGCGCTGCATATCTTCGACTTCGGTGCTCTTCATACCCTGTTTCAGAGTGGTAAAGCTCGACGGCGTCGCATACGGCGTCGCGGTTGGAGCGGCCGGGTTTGGCGCGGCTACCGTAGCCGTCGGCACCACGATGCCGGAATCGTCGCTCCAGTCCTGCCAATTCCCAGCCGCCGTCGGCTTGATAGTGGGCACGGGCGAGGGCGTGGCTGTCGGCGCAGGGCTGGCCGTCGGCGAACGCGTAATCGTCACGCCTGCTGGCGTGGACGTAGGCGCGGCCGTCGGTACGGGCGTCGCCGTGCTGTCGAATGGCAGCGTAACCACCTGATCCGTCAGCGGATCCTGCACGGTCGAGTCGGGCTTAACCGTGCAAGCGCCCAGTGTCAGCGCGACAGCCAGCATCAATGCTAAACCCACGGCGCGGGCGGTTTTACTCTTTTTCGACATCGATCTCACAACCGTACACCTCCAAGCGAAGCCGTAAACCACGGCCGCTATCATTATGTAAAACGTGCCAGCGCACCAGATTCATGCATTCAAGGCGTTATTATCCAATTGAAGTATCCCATATAATTGTTCTAGCGTATCAATTTCATAATCAGGCAACAAACCATCTCGCGCCTTCAACTGCCCAGGATTCAGCCAGCACGCGGCCGCGCCCGCCGCCTTAGCCGCGCCGACGTCATTCTCCAATGAATCCCCAACCATTATAACTCGCGAAACATCCGTCACGCCCGCCAGTTCCATCCCCGCGCGGATCATCCGTGGATCGGGTTTGGCCGTACCTTGTTCCTCCGATATAACTATTCCACGCACCAACGCGGCCAGCGGCGAGACCTCAAGCCGCCCTCTCTGCACCGGACCAAAGCCATTTGTGACAATTGCGACAGGCATAACCTGTGAAACATTCCTAATAAACTCCAACGCGCCGGGCAGCAAACGTCCCGCCATCCCCAACCGTTTTATGTACGCCCGTCCGAACGCCGCCGAATCCCCTTCAACCCCGCACATCTCAAAGAATCGGGCAAACCGCTGGGCATTAAGCTCCATGTGGCCGATCTCCTTGCGCTCATACCGCCGCCACATCTCTTCATTAATCACTCGATATCCGCCGAGCGTCGAATCCAGCCACGGCACACCGCACTGCGCGCAGGTTTCCTCCAGCGAGGCCGCTTCCGCCGCGCCAAAGTCAAACAGCGTATCATCCGCGTCGATCAGCAGCGCGTCATATCGCGGCATGGTTGTCCTCCCGTCCCGCCTGGCAAAACTTTGCCAGCCCCTGGATTGTACCACGAATGGCTACGGCGGGCAAGTCCGATATGTTAAAACTTGAAAACCCCACCGCCGAAGCGATGGGGTTTTAGAATTAATATATTTCTATAAATTACTGATCCGATACCGTGCAGATGTTTTTGCAATCCACACCATCCAGGTTACAATCCAACTGCGACTGGATATCCTCGCCGCACAGGGCGTTCAAGGCCAGGCAGAGTTTGCGCATCGTGACTTCCTCTATACGTAACGCGGAAGTTGTCAAATCCCCTAATTCGGCAGATATTCACACCCTGAAGCAGCCCAAAAACTCAACAACGACAAGGAAAATCAGACGGATTTTCTTGTCAAATTGTTGAACATTTTAGTTGCGGATTTGGCGAGACTGTGGTATA
>BNUH01000128.1 GCA_025997215.1 Clostridia bacterium | reverse complement strand
ATGGTCAGCGATCTGAGGAATGGTAAGGCGCAGGTAGTGGTGTGCAAAGATGGTAAGCGGTTCACGCGCGACAGTGTAGACCGTTTGCTATACCAGATGCGCATTTTACCAGAGCTTGGGGTTGAACGGCGCTGGCAAATCCACCGCGGTCAAGGTGATGAGCGGCATACTCACGCCGGATGGCGGTTCGTGTCGGATTATGGGGCGAACGCCTTGGCTTGACCGGACCGAGCATGTGCAGCAAATCGGCGTGGTGTTCGGCCAGCGCAGTCAGTTGTGGTGGGATGTACCTGTTATGGATTCATTTAGATTATTAAGAAAGATATATGATATACCCGGCGAACAGTACGAGCGCCGCTTGAATGCGCTCACCGACGCGCTGGACATCGGCAGTCTGCTCAAAACCCCCGTGCGCCAACTGTCGCTGGGCCAGCGCATGCGCTGCGAATTGGCCGCGTCACTGCTGCACAGTCCGCGCATACTCTTCCTGGATGAACCGACGATCGGTCTGGACGCCGTGTCCAAGCTGGCCTTACGCGCATTCCTGAAGGAGGAAAACCGTCAGACGGGCGTGACCATCATGCTGACCACCCACGACATGGATGATGTGGAGGCGTTGTGCAAGCGTGTAATGGTTATAGGACACGGAAGGTTATTGTTTGATGGTGAACTGGCGGCGGTGCGCGAACGGTTCGCGTCGTATGCCGGGCAGGATATCGATGAGATCACGGCGGCCATGTACAAGGAGTTGGATCTGAATGACCAGTAATGCCGCGAATTCTACTGTATTCAGATCGATAAAGGCTTGTGGCGCGCTGTTCCTGCTGCGCACGGCGGAGTCGCTGCAGTACCGCGTGGCGGCGCTGGCCAGCGCGAGCATAAGCATATTCTGGGCGCTGATCGAGTTGACGGTATACTCTATATTCTACAAGTATGGTGGCATGAGGGACAACGCCACGATGTCATTCGAGCAGATGGCATCCTATATTTGGCTGACCCAGATGATCTGGGCGGTCATCCCAATGTCGGTGGATTCGGAAATATTGGCGAAAATTACCAATGGCGACATTGGTGTGGAATTGGTAAGACCGCTGGATCTATACGTCCACTGGTTCTTCAAGATTGCCGCGGGCAATTTAGGCCGAATCTGGTGGCGTGCGCTGATAACCATGCTCGCGGGTGTGATCATGCCAGGCTCATTTGGGTTGCATGCTCCGGCGTCGGCGGCGGGATTCGCGCTTTTCCTGTGCGCGCTCGTGACGGCATTTGCATTGAGCACGGCGTTCGCGATGCTGACGACCGTGGTGCGGATGGGGATCACGTGGGGTGAAGGTCCAACTTACATAATGTTTCTGATCAGCGGAGTACTGTCCGGATCGTACCTGCCGCTGGTCATGTGGCCGGACGCGTTGCAACGCTTCCTCGCGCTGCAGCCTTTCGCCGGGCTGGTCGAGCTGCCGCTGCGATTATACGTAGGGGTAACGCCGCCATCCGAGGCGTGGATAACCATTCTGGTTCAGCTTATATGGATAACCATATTTATTACATTAGGCAGAATACTCATGCGGCATAAACTCCGCAGCATCATCGTGCAGGGAGGTTGAGCATATGCGAAGTCTCCGTAAGGATATCGGCCTATACCTGTCATACCTGCATATGCATCTGCTGTCCGGCCTGGAGTATAAGGGCTGGTGGATGATGTGCATCCAGGTGCTGGTAGTGTGTCTGTCGGATCCGCTGCCCACGCTGCTGATGTTCAGCCGGATGGGTTCGATTGGGGTGTGGAATTGGGAGCGCATCCTGCTGGTATACTCGCTGGCGTTGGCGTCATACGGCATGGCGGAGAGTTTCTGCCGAGGTTTCGACTATTTTCCCTGGAAGATGCTGCAGTCGGGCGACTTCGATCGGGTGATGCTGCGGCCGCGCGGCATACCATTCCAGGTTGCGGGATCGGTATTCCACATCCATCGGCTGATGCGCGCGTCACTGGGATTGGGTATATCTATATGGTTGTTAATAAGACTTAATGGTTCTATCACACCATTCATCGCGCTGGTCATCGGGTTATCTGTTATTGGTGGAATATTATTATACAGCGGAGTATTTATACTATGCGCCGGGATTGCATTCTACACGATCAAGGCGCTCGACTGGATATTCATACTCACCAACGCCAGCTATCAGGTCACGCGCGTACCCATTGACTACATGCCACGATGGTTATGGAGTATGTTCACATTTTTGATGCCTGTATTGTTGGTAAGTTTTTACCCGGCGTCGGCGGCGTGCGGTTGGGGGCAGCCATTATGGACGGGTTTTCTAGCGCTGCCAGCCGGGATAAGTTTTCTGCTAATATCTTTGGTTGTATGGAATAAGGGTGTGAAGCATTACCAAAGCACGGGCAGTTAACTATAGTTGTACTGGTAGCAGGAATTTGAGAACACCTGACGAACTTTACTAAGTACACTAATTGGCTGTTAAGAGGTGCATGCACTCGATGAAATCCAAACTCGCCGCCGCCATCATCCAATCATACCAGGCCGCGTTCGACGCCGACCCGCCCGCCGACGCTGACATTCCCGCCATGCTGGAGGTCCCGCCCGACCCCGCGCTGGGGGATTACGCGCTGCCCTGTTTCCGGTTCGCGAAGGCGTTGAGGAAGGCCCCGCCAGCCATCGCCTCGGCGTTGGCCGCAAGCTGGACCGCGAATGGATTGGCCTCGGCAAGCGTGGCCGGAGGTTACCTCAACTTCGCGTTGGAACGCGAGGCGTTCACGCGCTTCACGCTGGATGCCATCCGCGAAGCCGGCGGACGGTTTGGCGCGACGGATGAGGGCAGCGGCAAGACGATCGTCATCGATTATAGTTCCGTCAACATCGCCAAGCGTTTCCACATCGGCCATCTGTCCACCACCATGATCGGCCACTCGCTGAAACGTTTATTTGAATATCTTGGTTTTACTGTTATAGGCATCAATCACCTGGGCGACTGGGGTACGCAGTTTGGCAAGATGCTAAGCGCCTTCAAGCATTGGGGCTCGAAAGAGGACGTCGAGAACGGCGGCGTTCAGGCGCTGGTCGATCTTTATGTACGATTCCATAAAGAGGCCGAGGATAATCCGGCGCTGGATGCCGAAGGCCGCGAATGGTTCCTGAAGATCGAGCAAGGCGACCCGGAGGCGTTGGGCCTATTCGAATGGCTCAAAGAGCTGACGCTGCGCGACGTGGCTAAGATATACGGCCTGCTGGGCGTGACGTTCGATTATTATACGGGTGAATCATTCTACAATGATAAGATGCAGCCCGTCGTGGACGAGCTGCGCGAGAAGGGCCTGCTGACCGTCAGCGACGGCGCGTCGATCGTGGATCTCACCGACTCGAACATGCCGCCCGCATTGATACTCAAACGCGACGGCGCGACGCTGTATGCCACGCGCGACTTGGCGGCTGCCATTTATCGCGCGAATACGTTCCATTTCGACAAATGTCTATATGTTGTGGCTTACCATCAGGATCTACACTTCAGGCAGTTCTTTAAGGTGCTGGAGCTGATGGGCTACCCCTGGGCGAAGGATCTCGTCCACGTGTCGTACGGCATGGTCAGCTACGAAGGCCAGCCGCTGGCCACGCGCGAAGGCCACATCGTCTACCTGGAGGATGTGCTCGACGCGGCTATCGCAAAGGCGCGCACTCTTATCGATGAGAAGTCTCCCGACCTGCCCGAGAAGGATGCCACGGCGCGCGTCATCGGCGTGGGCGCGGTGGTATACGCGATGCTAAGCAGCAGCCGCATCAAGGATGTGGATTTTCGGTGGGAACGCGTGCTAAACTTCGACGGCGAGACGGGCCCATACGTCCAGTATACCCATGCGCGGTGCTGCTCGTTGCTGGAGAAGGCTAAGGACGCGGGGTTGGTATGGCAGGATAACGACTGGAACGCTGCCGACCTTTCCAACGATGAGGCCCAAGCCGTGCTGCGGCTGCTCTCCCGATTCCCCGAAGCCGTCGAGGATGCCGCACACAAGTACGAGCCGTCGATCCTGACCCGCCACATCACCCAGATAGCCCAGGCGTACAACCGTTATTATTACGAACACCGCATACTGGAGGGTGAGCGGGTCGATCAACTCGCGCGCGTAGTCCTCACCGAGACAGTGAGGGATACGTTGAAAACGGGACTGTACCTATTAGGCATTCAAGCGCCTATTAAAATGTAGAAATGGAGGACTCTTTATGAAGATCACGAACGTCCAGAAGGTTTCCTATCCACAATGCCGATTCATCGGCAAGAGGTATGTCGACGGCGATCGGCTGAACAACGGTTCGTTCGGGCATAAGTGGGGCGAATTTTTCCAGAACGGCTGGTTCGAGCCGCTGGAGAAGCTGGGCGGTCTGGCCGAAGCGGGCGACGCCTACGTAGGACTGATGCGCGACGCGGACCCGTTCGAGTATTGGATCGGCATGTTCTTCCCGAGCGACACCGAAGCGCCTGAAGGTTATACTTATGTCGATATCCCCGCGACCGACTATGCCATCTGCTGGCTGTACGGCGACGAAAAAACGGGCGAACTCTATGGCATGGACGCCCACGAACGCTGCGTAAACGCCGCAAAGGAACACGGCATGGCGCGCAAGGATGGCGGCTGGGCGTTCGAACTGTACAATTGTCCTAGGTTTACCACGCCGGATGAGCATGGGAACGTTGTGCTGGATTATGGGATTGAGATAGAGTAGCGAGTGGGTTGAGATTCATGCCTTTATGGGTTGTAGTGCCCATAAAGGCGATGATATGGAGAAATTTGTTGGTAGGTATCATTGAGTTTTACCGCCGAATTTGTGCGGTTGATAAGATCGGGCGATTCTGCTATACTAATAAACGAAGGGAGGGACGACGCTATGTCCAAGAAAGTTGTGAAGTCTAAGGGCCGCTCAAAAGCGAATCGGCAGTATAAGAGCAGCGTTTTCGCCTCCTATTTTTCGGAGACGAATCAACGCTTGATTGAGATATACAATGCGTTTTCGAATGTGGCATACCCGGCGGATACGCCTATTGAGGTTAACACGATCGACAACGCGCTGTTCTATGGGCTGGTCAACGATGTGTCTTTTGTGCTGGATAACATGCTGATCATTCTGATCGAGCACCAATCGACGTGGAATCCGAACATGCCGTTCAGAATTTTACTTTATATTGTGGAGATTCTGAAGAGAATATATCATGATCCGAAGCCGTTTTACAAGTCGACGCTGCAGGAAATTGATAAGATCCGGTGCTTTGTCCTTTATAACGGAGCAGAAGAGAAACCGGATGTTACCAAACTGAGGCTTTCGGATGCTTTCAAGAAAGTCGCTGATGTCATCGACGATCCTGAATTGGATACACAGCTGGAATTGGTGATTCCAGTTTATAATATTAATGCTGGCAGAAATTCGGAGATATTAGCGAAGAGTAAATCTCTTCAAGACTATACATTATTCACCGCCAAAGTGAATGAGGCAAAAGCTACAGGGAAAGACTTAACGAAAGCCGTCGAGACGGCTATAAAATACTGCATTGGGCATAATATAATGTCAGACTTCTTAAAGACACATGGAACGGAGGTGCGCAGCGTGCTATTTGCTGATATTACGGTGGAGGAAATCGGGGAAGTTCGGTTTGAAGAGGGCTTGGAGATAGGCGAGGCAAGAGGCGAGGCAAGGGGCGAGGCAAGGGGCGAGGCAAGAGGCGAGGCAAGAGGTGAGGCAAGGGGCCGGACTGAAGGCGATATCAGCAGAGCCATAAAAGTGGCTACAAAGTTGATAAAACGCAACGATCCTGATGATCTGATAGCCGATCTGACCGATCTCCCCATTAGCGAGATTAAGCGCTTAAGAGGGCTGTATGCGTAAACGGAGGTACGCAGCGTGTTATTTGCCGATATTACGGTGGAGGAAATCGGGGAAGTTCGGTTTGAAGAGGGCTTGGAGATAGGCGAGGCAAGAGGCAGGGCAAGAGGCCGGACTGAGGGCGATATCAGCAGAGCCATAAAAGTGGCTACAAAGTTGATAAAACGCAATGATCCTGATGATCTGATTGCCGATCTGACCGACCTTCCTATAAGCGAAATAAAGCGATTGCGGGAGCAACACGTATGAACTACCCTTTAGAACTCCCTTGACAAATCAAGGGAGTTCTAAGGAATGGTGATATGCACAGAACCTTACAGCCCCAACCAAATATTGACAAACTCGCCTTTCCCATTGGGATAGGTCAGCTTCGTGTGCAGCTTACCATCGTCACCAAGGGTCGCGGTGATTTTGGCAAACTCCGCGAAGGGATCGAACCACATCCAGGAGCAGCGGCCTTTGGCGTTGCCGGACATCATGAGCTTGACACAATA
>BNUH01000127.1 GCA_025997215.1 Clostridia bacterium | reverse complement strand
ATTATAAATGTGTTATTAAATATCTGAAAAACTGTTGCAACAAAGAATTTAGATTTCGCCTGTAATTGTGCAGATAGAATGGATGCAATAAGCATTGGGATCATTGCAAATGCCATGTATCTCATCAGCGATAATGACAACTTATAGACTTCAGGTTCAGCAGTCCATGCAACTAGCTTCAGGAAAGGTTGAGGGGCTAAAAATACAAGTGTTGAAAGAATAATACCAATAACAGCGAATAATGTTATCAGACTATCAGTGAACTTCTGCTTACTGTCTATCGCAGTATATATCGGGATATAACTTGTAGCTGTTGCACCAACTATGAATGAGAGTATAATATTCGGGATTCCATATGCATTCACGAATGCATCGGTGATCTCTGAGCGACCAAACGCGTAGGCTAAGGTCATCTCACGGAGAAGACCGCCTAAGCGGAGGATCATAAATGCGGCGGCCACGAAGATCGAGGACTTAACGAGTTTGTTCAATTATTGTTACGACCTATCAAAAAAATTTGCTATCCACACTTTTAGTGCTAAATGAGCACATTAGTTAATTTATAGTAACAATTCATCATGTACTGCATAGCCTGCATACTATCAAACCGTAGTGAGGTTGTTAAGGAGAACTATGTTATATAACCAGAGCATTTTCCGTCTCAACTACTGCAGCTTTTGTCTGTGTGAATCTTTGATGCATAACTCCATCTGCAGTCTGGCAGAAATGTGTAGAGTATTTACCTCTTAGCTCAGGAAATGCATCCAAATACTCTCTTTCAACCCGTTCCTCTATTTGACCCTTGTATTTTGGATCAATTAACGCCATGCAGCAGCCTTTGAACCCAGCGCCGCTGAACCTGCCACCGTATACACCATAGGTGTCGAGCATTATATCGTATAACTTCTTCAATTGTGGTGATCCAGTCTCATAATTGAATATAGACGAGTGACCTGATTCAAAAACGAGCTGACCAAAGTGTCTAATATCGCCGTTCTTCCAAGCCTCAGCACCTTGCTGAACTCGCTCAAATTCAGTATAGAAATGAGTAGCCCTCTTACGCCAGTTTGTTGGAAGGCGATCCTTGTATGATTCAAACACATCTTTAGGTACATAACGAAGTCTTGCTTCACTGAACTTACCATAGGGGATATCTGCATAGGCCATAAGTGCGTAGGCGGCGGATTTCAGTTCATCCACACGCATATTGAAGGCTGAATCAGCCAGCGTCCGCTCGATCCCGCTGAAGAAGATGGCTATCTCAAAGGGAGGTGTGGATGGGTTACACGGGATGAGTTGATAGGTATCATCTTTAGTATCTAGGTATAAAAGATTATTAGCTCTACTATAAGTAATACATGATTGATCTAATTTACCACAGGAGACACCTACATAATTATTCTCAGCTTGTAATGATAGATCGATCATCTCTGCTGGTTGGAGATTGATACCATTGACCACGGCCAACGCTGAGATGAACGCTATGATTTACAGCTGCGGACGAAGATAGACCGCCTATGGGCAACTCACCATGTATGGTGGCATTAATGCCCCTGGTTAAGTGATGATGCCTCGATAGGGATAAAGCAGCGCCACGTAGATGGTCAGCCCAGTCTCTCTGACGCTCTGGAATGTCGTGAAGGTCGAAAGCGTAGGTATTAGGGAAGTTATGGGAGGATACAGTACAAACAGAGTCACCTGATTGCTTATATGTTAGGTTTATCCCTTGGTTTATAGCAAAGCCACTTACTAAGCCGTGTTGGTGATCGGAATGAGCACCTATTGGACAGATTCGATAAGGGATGAATAAATCGCTCAAGGCTTTTTCCAAATCATTTTATTAACTATACTTGTATAACTCTGAATTATCTTAACTACTTTAATTGATACATTAAGGTCAATATAGTCTGGTACAGGATTACCATAATCGCCGTTTTTGTTTAAATTCACAGCAGTTTCTACAGCTTGCAATACTTCTTCTGTTGTTATACCTGCCATTATAAAATTGCCTTTATCTAGTGCTTCTGGACGTTCTGTTGATGTTCTTATTGATACAGCAGGAAAAGGTTGCCCTATTGATAAATAGTAACTACTTTCCTCTGGTAGAGTACCACTGTCAGATACAACTGCAAAAGCATTCATCTGGAGACAATTATAATCAAGAAACCCGAGTGGTTCATGCTGCATAACTCTCTTGTCAAAGCAGAAATTGCGTTGAATTTTATATTTACGACTCCTAGGATGACATGAATATAAAATAGGCATTTTATAGTGCTGTGCTAAAGCGTTAACAGCATTCATAAGACTAATAAAGTTGTATTCGTTGTCTATATTTTCTTCTCGATGGGCAGATAGTAGAATGTACTTTCCCGATTCTAGCCCAAGGTCCTTAATTACCGTACTATTACGAATGCGAGCAATACATACACTCAACACTTCAGCCATAGGTGATCCAATAAGGTAAGTATGCTCAACTGAAAGGTTGGCTTCCTTGAGGTTACGTCTTGCATGTTCTGAGTAACACATATTTATATCGCTTGTTACATCGACTATTCGCCTAATTACCTCCTCAGGTAAATTTTCATCAAAACACCTGTTCCCGGCTTCAATATGAAAGATAGGTATCTTTAACCTCTTTGCTGAAATAACGGATAAACACGAATTGGTGTCACCCAGTATCAGCAATGCATCTGGTTTCTCATCACAAAGTATCGCATAAGACTTTGTGATTATATTGCCCATTGTTTCACCTATATCCTTACCAACAACACCTAAGTAATAATTTGGTTTTGGTATACAAAGATCGTCAAAAAATATATCATTTAAGTTGACATCATAGTTCTGTCCTGTGTGGACTAAAACATGAGTAAAGTAGTCGTTAAGCTTTTTAATTATCTCCGATAACTTAATAATCTCTGGGCGAGTACCAACTATTGTCATTATCTTAAGTTTATGCATAAAGAAAAGCTTTCTTTCTTTGCAGATTATAATAAGGATATAATTCTTTGTGTGCAAACATCCAATCAGCCATTTCACTTACCATTGTTTCATAATCTGGAATTTCATAATTGAAATCGTAACATGTTCTCTTTAGAGACTTATCAACTACTGGCTCATCAGATTCTATAATACTAGATGTTCCAGACCTAAAATATTTATCGAACAATTTCAATAACGAATATTTATCAATCGAGTGATTAGGCACCATATTAAATAATCCATGCACCCTGTCATATGCCGCTCTCTCCATCGTTTTTGCTAGCTGTAATGTAGTTTGCCCTGTCCATAAAACGCGAGAATAACCTCGTATCACACCTTGTTGCTGTAAAAACCAATTAAGTAGGCCGATTCCATTAATATTTGTGTCAGGACCTACAATCGAATTTCTTAGGGTCAGATTCTTTATATCAATCAGTTCACCAATGGCTTTTGTTCGATCATAAAAAGATTCCCCGTCTTTATAATCAAACTCTTCATATTGCCCTCGTTTACCTGAAAATACACAGTCAGTGCTCATATGTATTATTTGTGTATCTGTGTCCAAAGTTATATCAGCAAGGTAGTGAGGTAAATACGAATTTAAGTAAACCGCTAATGATTTGTCTTTCTCAGCATTTTGGTTAAGTATGCCGATACAATTAATAATTGTATCATATTTGTTTTTTCCTATAAGCTTGTCCAATTGTCTTTGATCTTTCGCATCACCTGAAACGCTAGGTACAAACTGTGATTTAGCAATATCAAATCCGAATACATTATGTCCCGATTCATGCAAATATAAAGATATGGTGTGTCCAGCCATACCATTACAACCAAGCACTAATACTCGCATATATTTGAGCCTGCCTTAATCCTTGATTAGGTTACTATAATTATTTATTCAGAGCTTCCTGGACATATTCAGTTGATAGAAGCTTATCTCTTGTTCCATTAACATCTAGACGTTTAGTATTATGGCTTGTATAAGCATCATTGGCCATGGTAATCACCTCACCTGTTACAACGTATTTATCATAATTCAAATCACGACTATCTGCTGATACACGATAATATTTTCCCATATCTTCAGATCGAAGCTTTTCTTCACAGGTCATCAAAGTTTCATATAGTTTTTCCCCATGACGTGTACCGATTATATTTGTTCCAGTGTCACCAAATAATATTTGTACAGCTTTTGCCAAATTACCGATTGTTGCTGCGTCAGCTTTCTGTATAAATAGATCGCCTGGATTTGCATGCTCAAAGGCAAAATTTACAAGTTCAACCGCTTCATCAAGGTTCATCATAAAGCGAGTCATATTTGGATCTGTTATTGTTATTGGGTGACCCGCTCTTATCTGCTCTATAAATAGCGGTATCACACTACCACGACTGCACATAACATTACCATATCTTGTGCAACAAATAACTGTATTTCCCCGCTCGGCTGCAATACGTGCATTTGCTCTAATAACGTGCTCCATCATAGCTTTGGATGTGCCCATGGCATTTATAGGATAGGCGGCCTTATCAGTTGAGAGACAAACCACGCGCTTGATGCCAACATCAATTGCTGCATGAAGTACATTATCGGTACCTATGATATTTGTGTTCACAGCCTCCATCGGGAAAAACTCACAAGTTGGAACTTGCTTAAGAGCTGCTGCATGGAATATATAATCGACGCCAATCATGGCATCTCGCACTGAATTGATGTTTCTAACATCGCCGATGTAGAATTTCACTTTATGTGCATAATCAGGATATAGTATTTGTAATTCATGGCGCATATCATCTTGCTTTTTTTCATCGCGAGAAAAAATCCGTAATTGCTTCATCTTTGTGAACAATAGATACTTTAAGACAACACTTCCAAATGATCCTGTTCCTCCTGTCACTAAAATCACTTTACCACTATAATCAGACATATGCAACTCCTTTTAGCTCATCCGAATAAATTGCACTAATCATTTTCCGCGCTACGTACTCAGGTGTGCATTCATGGTACATATTCTGAACAGTTGTGAATGGAACACGTTTGTTAAGATTTTGATGGATATACTGAACTAACGAATTTGCATTTTGGACTAGATTTACACTATCTAGTTTTAAGCTGATTGATAGAGGATATTTTGATAGATATCTTGACGTCTCACTTTGTTTGTTGAAATAGAAATTTAGTATTGGTAAGCCTGTAGACATATATTCGAATATCTTACTTGGAACTTGATTTTCTGCTCTATTGTCAATATTTACTAGAAAGTCAGCACTAATCATTATTTCTTTTGCTTTGGACGATGATACTTGATTTCCGAGCGTAATTATTTCTTTTGCTGTGCTATAATATCGAGATTTAACTATAGTATCAAGCCCTGAACCGTAAAAGTAGAATTCTATATCATCATATACTAACTTAGATATGATTTCTACCAATAAGTCAGGTGGCCGAATATCTGGATACAATTTCCCGAGAAAAACACATGCAATCGTATTTCGAACTCGCCATTTATCATCTGTTTCAGCTGCTATTTTCTTTATCATCGGGAACTCTAACTCAATGTATTTGCTACAATATCTATCTCCATTTATAGGACTATTGATTAACAGGGGTAGCGTAAATATCGAATCATACATACCAATCATTCTTTTTTCGTAACTTAAACGGTCACTTGAATATTTACTAATGAAAGTTTGATTATTCCAGTAGGGATCCAGTTGGTATATATACTTTTTACATTTCAAATCCGATTCTATAACAGCACAACACGCTTCAATAGGTAGTAATGTTGTAATTATAGCATCGTAATTTTCGGTGGATAGACAGTATAGTGATCTTCGATAAGCTCGCAAGTATATATAATTAAGATGTAGGTGTCTACTTTCCCTGTGAATTAGGTTAAGAACAATACTATATATTTTTTGGGACGTTCCAATTATAGCATCCTTAAATTCGCCTCTCGAAAGCATTCTCATCAATTCCTTAACACTATTACCTCCTTGAATATATGAGAAATGAATATTTGAATCTTTCCATTTATTCACTTTTAAATCACTGCGATAAGTTGTCAATGCTAAAATGTCACATTCTATGTCTATGCTTCTTAGAATATCGATTATGTTGCTTACACAATCCGACGTTCCGTTTCCATGTGGATAAAAAGACTTAGTAACAAAGAGTATTTTGTGCATGATATACTCCTATTAGAAGGTATCAAGACGATAACAATCGAAATTTAACAGAAACATAACCATTTGCCAGAAACCGAGCATTCTTCAATATATGCTCTGTCGTTCGTAATCCATCTATCGAAACATCACAAGCAGTCGAATATGCCGCCCACTTTTTGACACCCGGGGGTACAATCTCAACGGCATTTTCAGTTGAATATATATTGCAATCATCTGTTCTAGTGATTATAATCCATCTGTGCCAAGAATCAGTCTGACCATCGTTTGCTTGTTTTGAGGCATAGCCCGTCGTGAACTACTTAAATGGGGAGTTTCCAAATTGAATAATACCGGTCTCGTACATTAATAAGAGCGACGAACTGTCGTATACGATTAACAAACGTTACTCCTCAACTACGAGATGTGATACCTTCTA
>BNUH01000126.1 GCA_025997215.1 Clostridia bacterium | reverse complement strand
CAAGCAATTCTCGCATCTGCATCTTCATCTCGTTAAGGTTGCGGACTATCTCCTTTGCGTGCCCCCATTTATACAGAATGCGGCGTACCTGTTCGACACTCGCTTGCACAGCATACCTCCATTGCGTTGGTCGTATATGTACAATTGTATAATCTTCAGTTTACCATAATACACGTGCTAGCGCAACAACTTTCCCTATTGAGGGTAATTGATAAATACAGAAACCTCGGCCTTACGGTCGAGGTTGATTAGAATGCATATTAACCGACACTGCTCGGCATTCTTTATTTTAGCCCCTTGTTGATAATATCGAAAACTTCATCGAGCTGCTCCGGCGTTTCGATGACCATACGCTTGCCATCAGGGGAATGGCTGGCGAAATACTCATCCCAGTGTTCGCGCGCTTTTTCGCGGGTGGTGTATTCTTCCGCGAGCGCCTTGGCTACAGTAACTAATACTGCCAATCTGGACGCGTCAATAACGGAGGCGTAAGAGGTTAATTCATCCATCAGTTCAGGCATCGTTTCACATCCCTTCATACACGTTTCCACGCGTATCGATATTCTTGATAAAGTATAGTTCGCCTTCTTTAACCATGATTATCCGGTAATTTCCTTGTCTTAAGCGGTATTCGTCTTTTCTGCCGCTTAGCTTTTTGAAATCGCACTCGCTTGGATTGCGTGCAAATTTCTTAAGCTCTTTGTTTATGAGCTTAACGTCTTTTGCCGGAATGCCTTCGGTTAAGTCGAAAAACCCCGCGTCAATAATCAATCGTGGCATATCGTTCCCCCCCTACGAGTATTATATGCATCAATCCCACAGCGGTCAACTGCAGGTGGGCGCCTTGCGCTTAGGCGCCCAGTGGGTAACGGTGCCGATCAGTTCTGCTGGGTATCCGAGGCCGCTGTACCAACCATGTTCGGTTAAGTATCCATCGCGAACCATTACGCAATCGTATACTATGTCTACCATTTCGCCGTGTTCGGGCTTAGTCAGTTGCGGCTTATTTGGTATCCAGAAGCGCTCTATCGCTGCCATTCTTTTTTCCTTCCCCCTTCGAAAACGTTTTCCGTCTATGTAAACAGCCGCTCTTTGATACACCTTGCGGCGCGCTGGATTCGTCTGGTTGCGCCGGGTTGGGACATACCTAAAATGCGTCCTACTTCAGTGTGATTATACCCCTGAAGCCTCAATTCCATCGCGTTTATGTCTCCGGGATGCACGTTAGCCCGCATGCATATGTCGATAATATCGTCTGGCGTTAGCTGTGCGTATATATCTTCCGGCAGTGGATCAGGCGATTCGATAAGGTCCATGAATGTACTTGTTTCATCATCGAGCGACAACGGCGTGTCCAGTGACACGGTAGGATGCCTTTTCTGTGTGCGAATGAGTACCAATATTTCGTTATAGATGCACTTGCACGCATAGGATGAAAATGTAGTCTCTTTATCTGCATCAAAAGTCAGGGCCGCCTTGCACAACGCAAAATAGCCGCCGGCTCTAGCATCGGCAAGTTCGATCGTGCATGATCGTATAGCGTTTGAGAAATACTTGTGAATCGTTAAGCCGACTAGCCGCAGGTTATCCTCGGCCAATCGGCGTTGATCGTCTGTCATTTGCTGTCGTTTGGCTGCGCTCATCTTCAAGTACCTCTAATTCGCGCTAGAATGCCCTAGGAACGATTTTAGCCGCGTTACCGAATATTTACATGTCCAACAGATACGGCGCGTCCTGGGGCGTTCTAGGCGGGTTCTGACGATGGATACGTCACGGCGGTTGCGCCGTATAGTGCGGTGGATCGCCATGCTTGGTCACAGTCGCATGCTTAACAGCGCTCTCTATAGTGGCATAATGCCGGGGTTTGCCTGCTATTTTCACGGGCAGACGGCTGTATTCCACATGCCATTCATTATCTGCCGCTTTTGTAATACGGCGTCTATGAATGTATGTAAGTCGGGTGTGTTCAAGGAACGCCACTGCCCACCAGATTCGCCGCACTTCCGCATAGCTTGTGAAATGGTCTAGTGAGTAGGGCGGCTCCAGTTCCGGCGGCTGCATTAAGCATACTCCTTGTGCATCATCGACGCCTGTGCGGCGCGATTGTTCTGGTATTTGCCGTTGTATGGCTCGTATTCGCCCTGGATGGTGTGATAGATGATCTGGCATATCTCCATCCCGGGATAGACGGCCACTGGATGGATGCAGGATATTTCCAGCGTCCAGCAGCCCTTGAATCCGACGTCGCCAAAACCGGCCGTCTGGTGAATGCTGATTCCCAATCGCGCGATGGACGATCGTGCCTCAATCTGCGGTATGAAGTTATGGGTTTCTGTGTATTCCATTGTCCGTGCCAGGTAGAGTTTTCCGGGTAATAGTACCCCATTCCGCGATGGAATTCGATATTCTTGCGTAGGGTTTTCCTTTTTAGGGTCAAGATGATATTCGTCCGCATAATTTTTTGGCATTTCATAGCCTGGGTTGCATTTTTCGTACGTGCAAATCGTATCATTCAGCCTTAGGTTGTAGCTATTCGGGTTCAATTGTTTTGGGCTGAACGGATCAATGACGATATTCCCCAATCCGATCTGCCGCTGTATTTCCTTACCCGATAGTATCATTTTCCTCTAACCTCCCTATGGCGCAACCTTGACAGGCAGCACTAGATACAGATAATCGTCACTATCATTGACAGGCTTCACAATGCACGGGCTTATCGATGAATTGAAGTTAAGCGTCACTTCTTTGCTGTCAATCGCGCGGAGCATGCTGATCCAATACTCGCTGTTGAACGCTATGTCAAGACTGCTGCCGGTTACATCAGCGGACATTTCCTCCGATGCGTCGCTTTGACCAGAATTGGCTGACATTGTTATCATGCCTGGTTCAACATGCATTTTGAACGGGTTGACACCCTGCTGCGTGGTCTTAATGCGTGCGATTATGCTGAGGCGCTCAATGGCCGACAACAGCGCGCGGTTTGATATGGTTACGCATGTCGTATACCCGTCCGGGATAACTTTGCTGTATTCGATGAAACTTCCTTCAAGCAATCGCGCCGTAACTGTTGTGCGGTCTATGGTGAATTGCGCATGCTTGTCTGAAAACGCCATAGACGCGCTTTCACAGTCTGTTTTCTTTAATAATTCCGCGACAATGGATAACGCGGCACGCGGGATAATGGCCTGTCTGTTAGCGGACAAGTAAGCGGCCGGTGTCCGCGTCAATCCTAACCGAAAACCGTCCAGCGCGACTAAAGTCAGCGTATTGGCATTCATCTCAAACAGGACGCCTGTTAACGCCGGGCGGCTTTGGTCTTGCGCCGTGCAAAACGCAACCGCGTTTATCATCCGCGCTAGGTTTGCTGTCTGGATGTTCATATCAGACGCTTCGTCGATAACCGGAGGTTTGGGATAGTCGTCCGGCGGAAGCGTCGCCAGTGTGGTCTTTGATCCGCCACATGTGACAGTCAATCGATTGTTGGTTTTATCCGCTATTAATGCCAAGCCCTCATCCGGCAGTTTGTTTATGATATCCGCAAACAGCTTGCCCGGGACGAGCACGCGGCCTGGATCAACGACAGGCGTGGGTATGCTGGCCTGGACGCATACCATTTCGTCAATGCCTGTTATAACCAAACCAATATCAGTCGTCTCGATCAGCACGCACTCCAGCAATGGTATCATGGGTTTAGCGGCAATGACTTTCACAACGGTTGACAGTGTCGATTTAAGCAGCCCAACGTTTACTTTGACTTGCATATAGCCTCCTTAAAAAATCAGTATAGTTAGGATTTCAGGCGTCTTGTTTTGCCTCCCACATGTCCATTAGCGAGGTTTGTCTGTAGCAGTTAAGGCATGGTCGATCGCTTGCATCACATTGATCATACCTGCATGTAAAGCAGTTAGGCTCAACGGTTGGCGGTTCAGGTGGCTCCGGCAGTTCCATCCAGTAGAGCGCATCGTCGCGTTTATCGGTAAATGTACCCCCATATGCCCCGCGCCAGTCTTTGTAACGGTTAGACCATTTGGCTGTTTGTACATCATTAGGCTCATACTTGAAAACAATAAGAACAACCTCGCCTGCTTTCGGCATCCTGTCCGAGCACTTGATCCATTTGCTCATTTTTCTACCTCCGGCTGAAAAGTTGTATTGTCACGCTTGGTATACCGGATAATCGCACGCTGGATCGTGTTGCCCCAGTCGTATGTGATCTCGGCAAAATCATTCCAGTCAATGGTTTTCAAGAAACGGTTGATCTCACCTTGAAGCCGTTCTACGTCAAGCGCATCGATGAATTTTACTTGATAGTATGTCATATATTATCCTCCGGTAATTCTCTTACAGAAACCTGTTGACATCGGCAAGAATAGTTGAATGGATGCGCAAGTAACCCGCGTGGGGTTAGCCTCGCGGGTTTGTGCATACTGATCGTTGCGACTAGCGAATGCGGTGTGATGCGTCAACCAATACGCGAGGCGCTGCGTGACAGCAAATACAGGCAGTATTGATTCATGCTGACACCTTCCCGGCGGGACTGTTCCGCCAGACTTCGGTGCAGCGCGCGCGGCAGACGCAGCTTGAATTGTCCGGAGTAACGTCCTGTGGTGTTAGGCTCTGGTATGGCAATCCTATCTTCCAGTGCGGCGGCTAACCAGGTATTCTTTGCGTCATGAGCGTTCATCACGGCGGATTCAACCGTCTCGCCGCTGGTGATACACCCAGGAAGGTCAGGAAACGAGACGACATACCCGCCTTCATCCGGGTCGGTCACGATCTCCATGCGGTAGGGTAAGCGCATATATTCGTCAATGGTTTTCATCATAATCCGCCTCTCTTTCTACCACATCGCGTACCATGCTAACATATATTTTCTTTATCGGTTCGCTTCTTGGTATCGTAATGGGTGATCGACCCGGTTTACGAAACGTAACGTGACTCGAGCCTGAACTCGGCCCTGACATACTATATCCGTATGCTGCCAGCACTTTCCTTAGTTCGTCAAAGCGCATGTCTTTTGACAGTTTCACGATTCGGTCAAGTAGTTTATCCCATTGCGACACTTTCAACACCTCATGTATACATTATACATGGTGCCGCCGATGGTGTCAAGCACTTTTCAGCAGCCCTTAAGGGTTTTTATCATAGAAGTCAATCAGGCATCTTGTTTATCCTCCTTAGGCGGTTGTGGAAGCGGCTGCCAGTGGCTTACATCTTCAAGACGATCAACCACTAAATTGTGACGCCTACACTTAAACGAGGTTATTTCCCAAATATCACCCCATCTAGCTCTTCCACGTTTCAGACAACCAAAACAAATATCCTGCTGGTCATTGTGCGTAACATGCATCAACACAGGCTCATCATATTGTGGTAATCTATCACTGCACTTAATCCATTCGCTCATTTTGCACCCCCGGGCAGTTCTAGAAGCGGCATCCAGTGGGTAATTGCGCCTTCCTTAAATTCAAGCCATGTTGCGTGCCAAACACCGTAGTCAAAGTCCAGAATTCCGTATCCATATTCATCTTTTCCACCTATCGGTAGGCATCGAGTAAGATATTTACCGTTTGCCTCAGGCAGTTTTTCGTTGCACGCTATCCATTTCGGTGCGTAAAGCTCCTTGGCGGCGGTGCGAAGGTCGGGGCGTGAATTCCAATGAAGTAATGCTTTATACGGCGTGTCGTACCATTGAGTTGCTTCCCCACAATACGGGCAATGGATACAATAAGAACCGTACTCATTGGCGATACCGATATCATCGGCGCAACAAACGGGGCATTGTAGTATAATGTCATTCTCCGTGCATTCCTTCGCCGCCTCCGGATCGCCCAGCAGCGCGCGGTTGATGGTTTCCTTCGTGATTTCAGGCATTTGTTAAACTCCCTTCACATAACACAACCAATGCGATTCTCTCCCTTGCGGCGTGCTGTGTACTCTTTGCCCGTACAGCGGTTTTCGACCTATTATCTTTAGTACCTTTGCTAACGGAATATCAACCGCACTCCACTTAAATACCAGCGTCCCGTTTATCTTCAAAACCCGCCAGCACTCCGTAAACCCATCACGTATAAGCGATTCCCAATCGGGAGGTAACTTCCCATATTTTTTAACCATCCAGGCATTATCACCGCCATGGGTTATGTGCGGCGGGTCGAATACGACGTGCCAGAATGTTTCATCATCGAACAGCATTTGCTTAACATCGTGGATTACATTCGGCGCAACTTTGAAATACCGATTCGGGTAGATTTCTTCATCCAGCGTCCGACAGTCAGCGTACAAAACGTTTGGATTCTGCTTGTCAAAGTAGAACATGCGCCCGCCACAACACGGATCAAGTACAATTGGCATAGACGTTGCGCGGTTGATGGTTTCCTGTGATAATGCTTCACTCATCACCTAAATCCCCCTCATCTCCAAATTCGATCGCCACTTGACCTATAAGCGGCCTACCCTTTACCCGCGCGTCTCGCAACCACCAACACATACAATCCTCGCCATCTTTCCACGCACGCGCTTTACCTGTCGCAATCATTCGATCAAATGCGTGGATATACGCCGTTTTATAAGTCGGATAGCGTTCAAACTGCCTCGCGCGTTCAGTTGAACTTGCCATAGGACAACCTATACAGCCTAAACGTGTAAAACCTTGA
>BNUH01000125.1 GCA_025997215.1 Clostridia bacterium | reverse complement strand
ACAAAAGGAGACAGCCATGTCAAAATATGGTAAGGAACTCAAAGCCCTGCGCGAACAGTACGGCGTAAGCCAGTACAAGCTCGCGGAAGCGTTAGGCGTCAAGCCCATAGACTTGGAGCTGGTGGAAACCGGCTGGAAACGTGCGCCTAAGGATTGGCCGGAACGCATCAAGGCGATACTCGATGTAAACCATATCGCGCGCATGCACCTTGATAACGCGGCGGCCGATGACGATGATCAGCTGAGTACCTACCGTTTTAACGCCGATTGCGCTTTACCCGGATACGCAGGTGAGATAACGATCTTTTGGCGTGGGCTGAACGGCACAACGGAAGAGATGCTGCTAATCACAGCGATAAACTGCTTCAAAGTGCTTAAATGGAAACTGCAGAATGTGTTCGAGGCTATCGTGATCCCGCCGGATGCGTCCTTATACACCCGAATCCCCGTCCCGGAAAGTGAAGGGAGCGCCCATGCCTGATACCAACGTACATCGAGAAAGAACCGGAGGCTGCGCATGACCTTCGAACAAGCCGATCGATTGCTGGATCTCCTGAAATCGATCAACAGCCACGTCAGTTATATCAGCTGGCAGCTGGTTCCCATCGTCGCGGCTGCGATAATATGGTTTGTGCTCGAATCCCGGCATGGAAAGGATGACCCGCGATGAAGTACCGCCACTACAGCAATATCCTGCGCATGGCCAACGACATGAACGGGATTCAAGTCCTAACGCGCTACCCCGCGAATCCGGAGGCGATAGAGCGCGCGGTCAAGGCGGTCATGGATGCCCTTGACATAAATTGCCAAGGCCTTCCCAGATGTTGGCTGCTACCGATCAGCTCGGAAGCGGCGTTCGAGCTGGCCAAATCCGTGCCCGATATATCCTTGATGGATATGGCTCACGCCGTGACTGATACCCCCGCGTAACCAAAAAGAAAATCCGGCCCAGTTGCTCGCCAGCACAGCCGGATTTTCCCCCCAACAACCACAACCCGCGCGACGATGCTTACGCAAATGCAAATGCAAATGCAAACTACAGCAAACTACAGGCCGTGGAAGGATTCACCAATATAATACCACGCGCGGTGCTCAAATGCAAGATAATTCGACAGGCCGTGTCGAAATACGGGCAAGAAAATCGGCCCGCCGAGGGGACGGGCCGTAAAGCGAAGGGAGAATCGCCATGATTGTATCACGGAAAACCGTTGGCCGCAAGATTCCGAATGAGATGGTGTCAGGGATGCTGTCATGGTTCTCCGCGACACGTGGCGTTATGTTACGCATACACACGCGACGCGTTTGGATTGATTAACGACACGTGTCGCGACACGTGACGGAATGCGTGTCGCGTATGTGTCGCGACACAGGAGCAATGAATATGAGAGCAATGCCATGGATCAAACTCGAAACGTCGGCGTATCGGCACCGCAAGAAGTACGCGCTAGCGGACGCGCTGGGCGTAAGCGCGATGGCCGCGTTCGGGTGCATGTCCCAGCTATGGTCGTGGGCTGCTGAATGCTGCCAGGATGGGAACCTGAACGCGTTCCCGCCGTATGTTATAGCGCGCAACTGCGACTATGACGGCGATCCGAACGATCTGATCCGCGCCCTGAAAAGCGTTGGTTTGGTTGATGAAAATGGCTATATCCATGATTGGGACGACCATGTCGGCGGCGACATTATTAAACTGAAAGCTAAGGATGATAACGGCGCTGAGCGCTCTTTGCGCAAGCGTATTAATATAGTGCGGCGCAGCTTAGGCTTGCCGCCGATAGTGCCAGGAGACCCATTAGTCTACCCGGAAGGAACGCCACAGGCTGAACGCGCGACACGAAAAGTCACGCGTGACGACACGCGTGTCGCGACACATAAGAATAAGATAGAGAATAAGAGTAAGATAGAGACCGTATCTCCCCGTAACCCCGTAACTCCAGCCAACGTTGTTCCCCCCGTAACCCCTGCTGCTGCTGCTTTAGAGGATCCGGTAGTAATTAACGCGCCTGCGCCCGCGCGCGAAACCAATGAAGAATTGGTGGTGACGGTCGATCCCGTCCGCAAAATATTCCGTGATAACATTGCGGCAGCACTAGTCGAACCCTTAGGCGCAGCCAACGCTGAACCCGCCGCCGACATGCTGCTGGACGCCGCCGACACGGACGATCAGGCGGTGAACATCGTCGAAATCGTACGCCACCGTGCCAAAAACTCGGCCATGAGAGGGGAAATTATAACTAATCCGCTTAATTATCTTACTGGCGTTATTAATAAATCAAAGGCGCGAGGCCTGAAAACCAACGCCGATTTCGTGAGAGACACGATAGAATTCTCGAACGGCTATGAATATGATACTGGATAATTGTTATATTTTATCTCAATATTTCACTGTATCTCAACACGAACCTGGGGAGGCGTGCCCATGCGTAGACCCACATGCCCATACTTCCACGCGCGCACTGATCACACGGATCGCTTCGCCATCGAGTGCAAACGCGTGGACAAACCATGGCTATCGCCGACGGGCGGCTACTTCCCAACGCCAGCCGACCGTGACGAGTACTACGTCCGCCATTGCGTGGAGGGCGAAGGCTGCTGGCGGCGTGACATGCGCGACAAAATCACAACCAGCCGCCGCGTCGAGCAGCAGTCCATCGACTTCACTGGTTGTTGATTATACGTTAATCATCTTTCTCTTTGTCGGCAGACTTATCGTCCAGCTTGATCCCGGTCTGGCGGGCCAGCGTGTCGCTAAGCCCATCGAGCGCGCGCGGCCCAATCCATCCGGCGATCCCGGCCAGCGCGAACATCAACCCCTGCTCGACGTTGAACACCCCGGAAATCCAGTACAGACACGCGCCAGTGAACCCTGCGACGAATAACTGCGCGAGTATGCTCTTCAGTTCCGTCGGCTGTTTAAGGTTGAACACCCGGGCCAGCCCCCCGGCTGCGGCCATCAATACCTGGATGACCAGCGCGAGGTAATCCCTATCACGCATTACGAACCACCTTACCCTTGCCCCCGGACGCGTACGAGATGCCCGCGGCCAGGTTGATCACCCCAGTCACCGCGATTAGCAGCACGCACCAGCGTACCAGCATCGCGCTGGGCGCGTTGTCGTAAGGCTTTTCCCGCATGGTGATTATGAACAGAATCTTATGATCGTACCCATCGCCGGACGGCACCCAACGGTAATACACGCGTATCACTTCGCCCTCGCTGTTCTCGCCGTGGTATACCGTCGATAGTTCACCGCGATCGCCATCAAGCACGGCGGCGTAAACAGCATTGTCGGACAGCGGGACTATCAGCGGCTCGACCGGGTTATCCATTCGGTCGGTGAGCAGGTTGAATTCGTCGTCGTACAGCGAGGCGAATAGGCTGGGCCAGGCGTCCATGCGCATGTCGTGAACCTGGGCGCGCATGAGCGCCGTGTAATCGTAATCACCCCAGTCACCGTCCTCGACGACGTAACGATCGACCTCATCGCAAAACAGGTTGACCATGCTGACTTTCTCACGCCACTGCGCCGTGAATAACGCCTTGTCGACCTTATCCACGACGTTGTACAGGCTGATCGAGAACGCGACCAGCACGACCAGCCCGGCCAGGATCAACGTCCCGCGCGGTACCTGGAATGGTTTACGCATCCTCACCCACCTCGATCCAGCCGAAGTATTCCCTGCCGTCAACCATGGCGCGGACACACCGCCATTCACCGTGGTGTTTGAGCGTTTCCAATGGCAGGGATGGATCCAACTTGCAGACTAAAGCGCTGTCCGATTGAGGCCGCTCGAGCAGCCGAATAGCCGACGGTTCCGGCCTATTTTTCTTAATCATAATCTCATCACCCTTTCGATTCGTCCGGCAGCGCGCGAAGGTACATCGTCTGCGCAAACGCCGTGACGCCCAGGTATTGCACCCTCGCCCAGCCGTCAGCGCGCGTCTCGAGAATGGCCAACTGCGCGCCGTTTGGTGCGTAGCCGACGCGATTGTCCACAGCGGTGGTAGGAGCGCGGCGTAGGTTCAGCCTGCCGCCGCCCGGCGTGGATACGACCGCGTAATGCCACGCTGCATCCGTGACTGGGTTTGATTCGACTGGAAGTTGTTCGACGGGGCTTGATTCGACGGGAATGGGTTTGATCATAGCCGCAGCGTACGCCACATCCTTTAGATACCCAGCGTAAGTCCACGCGCCGAGCTTGGTATCGACCTTCGCGATCGGATCGGTGCAATGCACGATCTTCAGCGGGTTCACGCTGACGACCAGCCCCACGTGGTAGAAGTTTCCAACCAATTGAGGATTGTAATACTGGCCGCCGGGTTTGTATTCGTTACCCTCCTGGCCGTCGTCGCGCCGCTTGAATACAGCCATACCCGGTTCCAGATTCGCCGCATCCTTGATAAATTGCCAACCCCGGCAATGCGTGCGTATAATCCTATTCGAACCATGGTAAATGCTCGCACCCTGCAGTTTGTACGCCCGGCAAAACATCCCGGAACAGTCGATGCCGCGCTCGTCGTTCGACCCCGGCGACGAATAAGGCCACCCCACGGTGGCCAGGCAGTCTGATATGAGCTTTTCTTTGTTTAGCATATGTTTATCCTCCTATTAGCCGTTGTCAATCGCCAGTATCGTTATGTCATAAGTAATATTGAATGTACCCGCGTATGTCCCTATCGCAGTTCCGTAATCGACGTACCCGATAATGGTGCATTTCCCCTCACTTACTGATTGCGCGGAAAACACGCCTCCGCCAACGCGTTTGGTCGAATCTCCTGTACTAACGTTTTTGGCGGACAAAAAGACCAGGAGTTGCCCTGGGTGGAACCGTTCATCCGTTAGCGTGCCGCGCGCCATCCCGGGCGTTGTTTTGTTAGGGTAGTTCGAGCCGTCGGTGATGAAATTTTCAATAATTACATTTATCGTCTGACGTGTTGTGAATATATTCATATTCTCCAACCGTGAAACACGCGAGAGAACGGATTGCATGCTATTAACCAGCGCCTCGGTATCCGCCTCGCCATACGTCAAGTACGTGTGAGTACGTGCCGCGCCGCATACCGACGGATTCAGCCGCGTGTCGATGATGTTCCCCGCCTCGACCAGCCCACTCGCGCGTGGAACCATAACCTCCGCGATCCCCAATTCCCAAACCTGTGTATTGCGCGTCAATTCAGGCGCGGACGGTGCGTTGGTTAAGCCGCCCGTCAACACGGCCAGATAACACGCGCGCGCTACCAAATCCCATCGCACCACGATCCGGTCGATCCGCGTGAAGTTTGCGTCCGACGGCACAACCGTCAGCTCCGTTACCCCACGGTTGTAATAGCGATACCCGTTGATCATCGCCGAACCCGCCGCGACATACACGCTCATCGCCGAACCCGGCGTAACCTGCAGCGTATCCGGTTCGTTGTAGAAAACCCCGTTCGTAAACAGATCACCGTAAAACGCGGCGAAATCCTCCGCCTGGTACACCCGATCATCCTGTATAGAATTAAAGAATCCGCTGGCTTCAGCCATGTTGCACGCTCCTTTACGCCCTTTGACGCTTGACTTCCTTGATCCTGTCGGACACGGTCGGTAACGACTCCCCGACTGTTATGTTAACGGTATAAATACCATCGTCCCAGTTTTCCTCGACCTCACGGATGCGCCCGGCATACTCCACGCCCCAGCGTTTTGACCGCAGCAGCACGATATCTCCGACGCTATAATCAATCCCATAGCGGTAGATCCTGCTTGTTACGTCAATCTCGCCCGTCAATTCCGTCTTGCGCTTTTTCTTGGCCAGCTCGTCTATCGCATAATCGTACATGGTCTGATCGTACTGCGTGCCTGTCAACGGATTCAGCACACGTGTCACCGGGATGGTAATCGGCGTGCCTGAATTATTGACCCAGCCGCCTGATATCCAGCTGCCGCCGCTGCCAGACACCCACGCTGAACTATTCCCCAGCGATGTTGCCGCCGTATCCGGCGTGTCGTTTTGAGTGTACGAAACGATCGTTTCGAATCGGTTGTACCCGGCAGGCTCCGATCCAGTAGACGGATCCATGATCACCGCCAGCGTTTTGCTAACCTTTTCACCCGATCCGGTATCCTCTGTCTGGCCGCGTACATACGCCACGTTCGCTACGTCCGACAGGCTGTCCGTATAATCGATGTCCGTCAGGTTGTCCAATTCAGGATCGAATATAACCATCGTGGACGCCTCGCCAGAACGATCGACGCCCTGGTACACATGAAACGTCAAACCCCTGCCCTGCGAATCGAATACAGTCTCAAACCCCAACCCTGCCGCCTGGCACAAATCCTCTATGGCTTCCAGCACCTGCACCGGAGGTGGCTGGTAATCCACCATCGACCCGAGCGCGCTGTCTATGTTACCCACTAGCCCCGGAAAACACCGCGCCGGGGTGAGGAACACGCTGCCGCATATAGCATTAAGTATCGCGCCGTGTGTGCCCGTGTACATGTCGTTATCAGGAAAGCTGCGCCGCGCGAATAATGCGCTGGCCGTGCGCCCGCTAGCCTCCATGCGCTCCTCGCCGTCCACGTCTACCATAGTCACCGTCTCCACCAGGAATATCTCCCGGCGGCCGCGAACCCACAGCCACATCCCGGGAACCAGCGGCGTAGACCCGCCATTGATAACCCTAAGCGGCGCGCGTAAGGTGAATTCCCCCGGCTCGTCGTA
>BNUH01000124.1 GCA_025997215.1 Clostridia bacterium | reverse complement strand
ACAGGTATGCGCGACATTGCTCTTCGGTTGCGAACTCTTTTTCAAGTTCTATCAACGTCTTCGGATACTCCTTCATGCATCAGATTGTATATTATCCAATTAGGTTCCGTCAAGTGCATAGCCATTTAATCAATTTTACAGCCCACTAGCGAACCAGATTCCCTTATGGAGGATTATCATGTTTCCCTTGTGAAGCATTGACGTCGGTTACAACAAACCCTTGATTGAACCGTAACCCCAGTCCCCAATTCCCTCATTCCAACTGTGTAATAATGATCATCCTATAAGCCTCAGCCGTAATGTCGTGGCCTGTCGAGACGTAGAGATTCCGCACACGCGCGGACACCATCAGGTAATCCTTGCGCCGGTACAGCGGTATCATCGGCAGCTCCAGGTAGAATTGCTGGTACAGTCCCTCGTAGACCATCGTCTGGCGCTCCGGCGTGGACTCCAGCGCGGCCCACATGAAGAACCGCTCCAAGCCATCGCTGTCATAACCCGACACATTCTGCGGGCTGCTCCCGCCGAATAAGCCCGCAGCGGCCGCCGGGTTGGTCGGCAGCTGCTGCGCCATCAGGTACATTTCGCACTCGTCAGCTGCGACACGCTCGATCAGCGTCATCAGCGGCACGCGCTCGACATGCATCGTGAAGCCCATGAATGTGCACATCAGTTCAAACTCATTGATCAAAGCGCCGGCAACGGGGTTCTCCTCGGCGATGGCGAGGGTGAATTCGAACGGCTTGCCGTCCTTCTCGCGGATGCCATTTTCATTCTTAATCCAATCCGCATCGTCCATCAGCGCGGCGGCCTTCTCGGAGTCATACGGGTATAATTCACCCAGCACGTCGCTGGCTGCGCCGAATGTGTCGAATAGGATCATGCCCGGCACCGTCGCAAAGCGTTCCAGCGTCGCATCCACGGCGCTCTTGCGTCTCAAACCGTACGCAAACGCCTGGCGCACTCGCTCATCGCTGAACACGCCGTCGCGCGTCCTCATGCCCAGGTATCCGAATACGTCCCCGACGTATTCATACATGCTGACGAAACCCTTGCCTTCCATATACAGCCGATCCAGCTGCGCGAAGTCAGCGTAACAGTACGCGATGTCCACGTCACCATCCATCAGCGCGTCGTACTCCTGGCCGACGGGCACCACCAGCAGATCGATATAAGGCGTGCTGGGTTTGGCGCGCCAGTAGTCGTCGTTCGCGGCGAAGCGCGCTTGTTGTCCAGCCTCCATTTGAACCAAGTCGTATTGACCGTAACCGGCTAGCGACGCGTCCGACGTGCGGATTTCATCCAGCCTCTGCGCATACCAGGCTTTGCTGGCCTCGGCGGAAGCGCCCATGCCTTCGGGCCGGATCGCGCTGCCGTAATGCGCCACGCGCATAGCGGGCAGGGTCAGCAGCGCGGCGGCGCTGGCGTTGGGTCGGGTCAATATGACCGCGAATGAATTGTCGGACAGCAGCCGGAAGCCGGACACCATATCCGCCACGCCTTGCAGGTAATAATCTAAACCCTCCACGGCCAGCGTCGAGACGTCGCGGTTGCCGTCGTAACCGGGCATGCTGATGATATACAGCGTGTTGAGGCAGTCCATTGCCGACACCAGCGCGCCATCCGAATACCGCGCGGGTTTTAGTGTAAACGTATACGTCAATCCATCCGGCGACACGGTGTAATCGCACATGCCGCTACCCGGCATACCGTATTCATCCAGGAAAATCCACTCGTCGTACATCAGCTGGACCGCGTACGTATCGCCGCGCGTCCGCGCGTATAATGGATTGACTTCGCCGTACAGATCGGTCGTGCCGATGACGATCGTATCGGTGCGGGTTTTCGCTTTTTCGGGAAGATTCTCCAACGTTTGCGCGACGGATTTGGAAAGGGTCATGCTTAATGGGCCGTCGGCCAGCGCTGATGTGCACAGCATCATCAACGCTAACGCTATTGCCACAACGCGGCAGAGTTTCATACTGACACCTCCTCGGGTTCGGCGGGGTGTTTCGCGTCTCGTTCCATGCGATACAGCCTTCTATCTAGCGACCAGATCTTTTCGGAGAAGCCGCCGGGTTTCAGCCGTCCGATGGCCGCACTCATCTCGTTGATTCGCGCGTCGGCTAGGTCTATGATGTGCAGTATCTCGGCCTCCAGGAACATGGGCTTGCGCGGACTGCCGAATTCCGGCTCGCCATGGTGCGCCAGTATCATATGCTGTAATAATAATGATGTCTGCGCGTCGGTGCCCAGTTCGCGCGCCGCCAGCTCGATATTCACAATCCCCCGCACCAAATGCCCCAGCAGGAACCCGTCCGCCGAGTATTCCTTGACCATGCCCAGCGAATCCACGTTCAGCTCGTTCAGCTTAGCCAGGTCATGCGCGATCACGCCCGCGATCAGCAGGTCGCGATCAAGCACTGGGTACAGATTCGCGAAGGCTTTCGCCAGACGCAGCATGCCCACCGTGTGATGGAGCAGCCCGCTGCGTTCGGCGTGGTGCAGCTTCTGCGCGGCGGGATAGATCAGCAGAGCGTCCCCGGCCTGATCGAGCAGCTTATTCGTCAAATCCCGCAGGGCTTTATCCGACATATCCGATACGGCCTGGCGAACCTCCGCGAGCATCGCTTCGGGTTTATCGGGCGCGCACGGCACCAGCGCGTCCAACGACACCTCGTCCTGGTCGTTTGCCACGCGGAACCGTTCCACACGCATCTGCAGCTTGCCGTTATACTCCTGCACCTGCGCTCGCACGCGGAGCACCGTGCCTACGGCGGGCGGCTCGGAGGTGGTATCCCACACCTTCGCGTTGATCTCGCCCGTGCGGTCGCTGAGGGTCATGTCCAAGTATTTCGAACCGTTCGACGAGACGCGCTGTTCGGCCCCGCGCACCAGCAGAAAACCCTCGCCGCGGATGTCCTTGACCAACTCGCACACCTGCGGGAATGGGTCGAGCTTTGCAGCGGGCTGCGGTTGCCGCAGCTGGGCGGGTGCGAATGGATACACGGGCGTGGCGTCGTCTTGTACAAAGCCTGGGCGAAGGCCGGTGGACTGTGGCATATGTAACAATCCCTTCAGATAATGATTTAAGCATAATTCCAGATTCCAGCTTTATACAAAACGGATGAGAGATGCGGTTTCATCCGTGCGGGGAATGGGGCGGGGGAATTTTGATTGCGTAGTGATGCGGATGAGCAGCAGTTAATGCACGCCATTCAGCGTGGGATGACTGTTACAGCGAGTATTTGACAGTTCGACTATCAGGAAAACGGCAGGTGTCATTATAATCTTGACCAGTTTCTTGCACCGTTTGAAACCACTTTAATAATGGTGGGTGATGTAATTTTTGTACAACATCTTACTACCAAAACGTTCAGCCACTCACCGCACATATGCCTATGAATGACATATACATAAATATGATAGGCGTGATTATTTCTGCTAGATTGGTGGTGTTGGCATGGGCAACAGGTTCTGTATGAATGGTTTTGTGTTTACCAACGCAAAAGAATATAAGAGGAACTCACTTGATTACAAGTGGTATATTCCGCTGTTTTTATATTCAATATTCAAGTCATACCCCGATTACGATGCGCGAATATATGTTACTGGGAAGATCCCTAATGATATGCGGGAACTCATAAAAAAGCTCCATGATATAGGTAATTTCGAGATTATTGAAAATTTCAAAATACCAGGTTTCAATCCAATGCTATTCAAAGATCCGCTACAAGCCGATCAAGCCCATAGAGCATCCAGGTGGCTGCTGTTTGATGAAGCGTTTATGCAATATGAAGCTGCCTATATGGGAGATATAGATATTTTTATTTGTAAAGACCCGACAAGCGAAGGATTATTTGAGCAGCATAAGCGGCACTGCGAGTTCCTTGGAGTGCCATACAGCAACGGCATTAGAAATAAACCAATTCACTTACCAGGGAACAACAACGATTTTCAGAGGCTTTCAGGGCTGCATTTTACCCTTAATGATGAATATTTCAGAAAGGTAGAGCCTGCCATTCGTGATATGATAAAGGAATTGAACTCCATAGCAAAAAGCGGACGCCTGCCTTTCCCCATTAATAACGAGCACATTCTATATCGCTTAGCCAAGAACGCGGGCATACCGTTACCATCGCGAGAGGCCACCGATCCCATTCTTTCGGCTGGCCGTAGTGGTTTTGATCCAGAATCATATACTTTTCGACCACATCATGGGCTTCACCTATCGGTGTTTAGATCTAATGGGAACTCTTCTACCGTTGGCGTAGCTAAGTCGGAAACCTACCGTTATTATTATGAACAATTCGTCAAAATGCGCGATGAGGATGAACTGCTGCGCCTTATTTTGAAAAAGCTGCCATCTAACATTAAGGATTTATTCAAAACAATGGATCGCCTGATGGCTGGGAAAGCGTAAGAGTTGGCTACAACCTCCAATAGATAAATCCCGCCGCTTCATATTCGCGGCGGTCAAGGATGCCTTTCAAATCGAACAGGATACGGTTTTTTGTTAAGCCCACTTTGTAGAAGCGTGATACCTGATCCAGCGACAAGTTTTTATACGAGCGATGCGCTACTGCGATTATCAGGGCGTCCATCTCCGCAAAGTCATCCGGATTCGTCAGTGTTAGACCATATTCATTGAAGACCTCGCGTGAGCCGGCTAGATCGTCGGATATAGCCGGCTCTATGCCATATTCGCGAAGCTCCTTAACGATGTCGAGCACGCGCGTATTGCGAATATCCGGGCAATCCTCCTTGAACGTAAAGCCCAGTATCCCAACATTGACGCAGCCAACCCTCACGCAGTTCTCCGCAGCATCGGCTGCGATCAGTTGTTTCACCAGCTTACTGGCGACATACCTGCCCATATCGTCGTTTACATGCCGGCCAGAGAGTATTACCTGGCTGTGATAGCCTATCTGCTCCGCCTTGTACGTGAGGTAGTAGGGATCGACGCCAATGCAGTGCCCGCCAACCAGGCCGGGCGTGAATTTTAGAAAGTTCCACTTGGTCCCGGCAGCGTTCAGAACCGACTGTGTGTCGAGCTTGAGCATGTTGAAGATAATGGATAACTCGTTCATGAATGCGATGTTGATGTCGCGCTGGCAATTTTCGATTACCTTCGCAGCTTCAGCGACCATAATCGACTCCGCGCGATAGACGCCCGCGCGTATAACCAGCTCGTACATCCGCGCGATCGTATCCAGAGTCAGCGCGTCCATGCCCGAAACAATCTTGACAATGGTATCTAAACGATGCTCCTTGTCGCCCGGATTGATCCGTTCGGGCGAGTAACCGACGCTGAAGTCAGCGCCGCATGTCAGCCCGGATTCCTTCTCAAGGATCGGTACGCATATGTCCTGCGTCGCTCCTGGGTATACGGTGGATTCGTAGACGACGATAGCGCCGGGGCGCAGGTTGCGGCCGACGGCTTTGCTAGCCCCAATAAGCGGCGACAGATCCGGCGTGTGGTCAGGATTGACGGGCGTCGGTACGGCGACTATATGGAACATTGAGTCGGCTAGCCGCTTCTCGTCCGCTGTGAAGTGGACGGTGCAGTTTCGGATATCCTCGTCTCCAACCTCGCGTGTCGGATCCAGCCCCGCGCGATATGTGTTGATCTTCGCCTCGCTTAAGTCATATCCGATAACAGCGGCATGCTTGCTGAACGCCACGGCGATCGGCAGTCCGACATATCCAAGCCCGACCACAGACATTTGGGCCTCATGGCTAACGAGTTTATCATATAGCTGCATTATGCGGCTCCTTTTTTTGCGTACCTATTTGCTTCATATTCTTATATGCCCGGACAACTATCGCATATGTCAGTCACAATGCTCAGGGAGTATGATTCACCGCAGGTTGTTCTCACTAGAGAGATGCTTTTGCACCTAATTGAGAAGATCGAGGTATATGAACCTGTTGGGGCGAAATACAGCAGAAGCAAGACCCATCGGGTAGATATTCACTTCAAGGGGTGTTCTTTCTAGGCTCGCTGCAACATCACAATCTCACGCGCCAGATAAAGCCCCACGCCGATACCGTCCTGCTCCCTTGTACGCGGCGAACGGTAAAACCTCTTGAAAATCTCCGGGTACTCGTCCTCGCTGATACCCGCCCCGCTGTCTGTAAAGTCAATCTTGATGTCATGCTGATGATGCGCTTCCGCTTTTACAGCCGCAGTATACAGCTTTTTCTCGGCTTCGCTTAGTTTATACTGAAAGAACAGTTACATATCTTAAATCATTCTGAACCCTACTTGGTGCTATCCCATCACTACGTTCGTCAATTTGCCAGAAACAAGAAAGTCCAGACACAACTAAATAGCGTATTTCTAGAAACCCTGGGATGTTTTCGCTTCGTGTGGTTGTAAAGGTCTTGGCCCAACAATACTCATCTCGCCCTTAAATACGTTCAGGAACTGCGGCAATTCGTCGATGCTGTATTTTCTAATGAATCTACCAATCCTAGTTATCCGTGGATCACCCTTGATTTTGTAGAATGGGCTATTGGGGTCATACTGTTTCTGTAACAACTCTTGTTGTTTGTCGGCGTTGGTTATCATACTTCGAAATTTATAAAAGTCCATCGGTGAAATGTCAAGAGGGAAAAACGAGAGAAAACGGCAGTGAAGGCGGTGAAAAAGCGCAGAAAATACTCCTCAATAAACCCTGGCTAAGAAGGTCAAAGATTCATGGAAATCTTTA
>BNUH01000123.1 GCA_025997215.1 Clostridia bacterium | reverse complement strand
AACGCTGGTATAGCTGCTGAAAAATGCCACCGAATTTCGTGAGGTAAGGGGAGCCGTTAGAGGGGTGGTGCCGCTGCGATGAGAGTAGTGCCTGCTACACCTTTTCTGCTTAACTTAATGACATTGGACGTGAGTCCCTCTCCCGCAGGAGCGGATGCGACGCACCCCCCTCCCAAAGGAGCGGATGCGACGTTAGAAAGACGCCGCCTGCGCCCGACTGCTCTGAACCAAATCCACCTGATGCTGCTTAATCCTATAAATTTTATCACAAATCTGGAACACACTCGGCCGATGTGTCGTAAGCACAACCGTCTTGATCTTGCTATCGTTGAATATATTATCCAGCACGGCCTTTTCCGTATAAATATCCAGCGCGCTCGTCGCCTCATCCAACAGCAGGATCGGCGCGCCCCTCAACAACGCCCGCGCGATCGCCAGCCGCTGCGCCTGGCCCTCCGACAATCCCAACCCACGCTCGCCCAGTTTACTATCCAGCTTCTCAGGTGAACGCTCGATAAAGTCCCACGAACACGCCTGTTTCAGCGCCTCAATAATCTCCTCATCCGACGCATCCGGATCGCCCAGCAGCATATTATCCCGTATCGTCCCCGAGAACATCGTATTCCCCTGCGGCACATACGAGAAGAACTCGCGCGTCTCCACCGACAGCGGCAGTGTCTCCCCACCCGGCGTGGTCATGTACGCCTTCCCGCCGTTCGGCTCCAACAACCCCAGCATCAGCCGCACCATTGTCGTCTTACCTTCGCCCGACGGCCCCACCAGCGCAACCGACTCACCCACGCTCACCGAAATATTCGCATGATCGAGCACCGGTTTCCCCTCTAAATACTCGAACGACAGATCGTCAATGTTCAGCCCCATACCGCCCTGTTTCTTAGCTAATTGCGCGAATTGCAGCACAGCCTCCGAGCTTTGTGTCCTATCTCGCGGCAGATCGAATAGCTTCATCACGCGCTCTGCGCTCGCGGTAATCTCTATCGAGCCCATTATGAATCCCATAATCGAGTTAACCGGCCCCGCTACCTGCCCGTACAGAACCGAATACGCCGCCAGCACGCCAATCGACAGCTGCCCCTCCAGTATCCTATACAGCATGAATCCAGTAATCGCATAGCCTACCACCTTGCTGACAGACCCTATGAGCAGCCCCGTCACGATGCCATACCGTTTTGTCTCATACGTCAGATCATACATCTTATCGTGAATCTTACGGTAACGTTTCAGAAACTCAGGCACCAGCATGAATGACTTGATAACCATTATATTATACATAGACTCGTTCAGGAATGAACCATTCTCGCTGGCCAGTTCGCGGCCGCGCTTGTTGTAATCCCGCGTGCGCCGCGCCTTAACGCGTATCACGAATAGGTACATCGGAACGCCGATCATCGCGAGCAGCATCAGCCTCCAGTCGAAGTAAATCATCATCGCACTCGCCGCTATAAATTGTATAACTGTTACTATCATCGACGGAATCGTATCCAGCACAAACCCGCTGACCGTATCAGCGTCGCCCGTGATCCTATTCACCAGATCGCCGGAGTGGAACTCCGCCAGCGACATCCAGTCGCTCTCCAGAATCGCCTTGAATACCAGCCGCTTTATCCCCAATCCGCAATCCATCGACAGCCGGATCGTAAAGAATTGCATGAACAGCGACCACGCGAACATGACCACCTTATACAGCAGATAACCCACGAGTATCCATATCGCCCACGACGGTATCAACCCGAGTATCCACGACACCGTCCCCCAGAAACCTCGCGCCATCGCGCTGGAAAACTGCTGCTGCGCAAAATCGAGGATCGTCGGCACCGCATCCACGACCAGTTCCGCCAGCCACTTATATACATATGAATACGCCACGCCCAGCAGTGTGAAGAAGATACTCAAGGCAAGCAGGAAACTGATCCGCTTTTTATACGGCTTGCCGAATTGGACCATCCACTTCAGCTGCTTTTTCATATTATTCCAGTCGATGGGTTCCGCGTCCCCCTGCTGGAATTGGATGATCCGGTTGATGAATTTTTGCATAAAACTATGATTCCTCCCGTGATTTCCTTAATAACCTTATTATACCGAATAGCCGCCGGCGCAATGGCCGCGCCGCCAGCCACAACCTGCCGTATATTACAGCCGCGCGCCCGTCCGCGTCGATCATACGTCCGCCGCGCCGCAGCATAATCACCTTCGCGAATACCCGTTCCCTCGGAATCGGCCCCTCCAGCCAGATCTGCCCGTCGCCGTTGAGTATAACCCCACCCGCGACCGTCTTAACCACCCGGTGCATGACCTGACTGCCATCCGCCCGCTGCGCGTACACGATCCGCCCGCGCTTTGGCGGCCAATCCGCATCCGTGAGTGGCGCAAGCACCACCGCGTCCTTCATGTGGTGCAGCGTCGGGATCATGCTCTTGCCTGTAACCGTCACCGTCGCCGAGCCTACCAGCGCGAGTGTACCGCGCATGGCCTCCAGCTCCTGGTTGCGCGGCACTTCCTCGGGGAATCCCAGCGGCGCTGTCACCACCTAAGGTGCGCCTCCAGCGTCTCAACTGCCCGATCATCCGGCGTGCACGCGAGCATCACCAGCGGCACCTCGGTGAGTATCCGCTCGATAGTGGCCATACCTCGGTCGAATAATTTCTCATCCCACAGCGGCAGCGATGTGCCCGCCAATATGTACTGCAACCCTTCGGTGTGCGTCAGCGGACGCGCCGTATTTGTCGGGGCTTGGGACAGCGCGACCAGCGCGGATAACCGGACGCGCTCATTCGTGTATATCTCCGAACTGCCCGCCCACGGCGAACCGTAGGCGTATATCCCGTCCGGATGCACCCTCAATATCGCACGATCGCCGTTGAGTATGCGCGCGCCGCGACAGTCGCGCCACAGATTGGCTTGGGTGGATTTCCCAGTCTGGGACGGCGCGGTGAACGCGATCCCTCGGCCGCTGGATTCGATCAGCGAGCAGTGCAACATCACAATGCCGTGCGACAGCAGCATCTTCTCGAATAGGAACGCGTTGCCGTAATTCTCATAATCCAACCATGATTCTGGCATATAAACGTCCGAGCGCGTGAAATCGCCCTCGGGCATCAACGTCCACATGCATCGCGGGTCACCCTCCTGCATGGCGGTGCGCTTGACGAGATTCCCATCCCATAAGTACAGCCGATTGACCAGATCCTCGCTGACCAGATCCATGTCATCCTCGGCCGGAACGGGCGGCTCGTCCGGCGCGTATGAATGCAGCGCAATCGTCAGGTTTACGACAGCATCCGACGGAAGATCGCACGCGAACGGCTCGAACGAGGTCAATGATTCCACGCCCGTAAGTCCTTCCACGGCCACCGTCAGCCCCGCGATGTCGTAATACCTACGCCCCGCTGAATCCATCGAACTAACTCAATCCTCCCGGCAAACCTTACAGAATTCCGTATACATGATTATAACATAGATATCCCTATATGTCGATGAGTTTCGCCAACGTTTTCAGCGCGTTTGCATTTCTACCATGTATCCCCAATACCGCTTGGGCATGTGTCCGCGCTGAACGACAGGATTTTTCCTGGAGGCTATGCCGATCGTGGTGAAAAACTGACGCCACAGCGCCTGATACCGCGCTTCCTCATCCGACACTAAATACTCTGGCGGCTGTTCCATCCGCGCAACCCTGGCTCGGCAGCCCGGCTCGTGGAACAACGCGGCTTGATGGGTTTCATCGTATATCAGAAATGTGTCGTTTGAATAGCGGTCTGAAAAATGTTCGGACAGATACGGGAGTACGAAATTCTTTGGCCCGATCGTCGACAGCAAATTTCCATTTATTTCAACAAAACGTATAAATCCGCATAATAGATGCCGCTCGCTCATCAGGTGCCGCTCCGCCTTGAGCAGCGGCGTTAACAGCAGGTCAGACAGCCGTAGCAACGCCGCGTGTCCATCCCGGAATGCGGGGTACAGGAATCGCAGCAGGGCCAGCTCCCGATTCTCCATGCAGGAGTAGAATACCGTTTCAACCAATTCCAGCGCGCGGGCTGATATCCTCTGGGCGATGCCGCTTCGGACGCGCAGCGCGTTGTCCTCCCGCGTCTCTATCCAGCGTGAATCCAGCAGAGATCCTTGATCGGCCTCCACCGATATATCCAGCGGCATCTCCTTCTTGCTGAAGCTCTCAAATACGCAGCAATAAAAGCCCGCCAGACTGCCGTCATAATGGTAGGCCGTGTTTACAGCGCGGCTTTCAGGCACGCCACGGCCTCCTCAATGGCGATTGGCCAGGCCGGAGCGTCTGCAAACCCCGGCAGCGCCGCCGAACCCATCCGGCCCGGGAACATGGATAGCTGCTCCATACCGACATTCTTCACGCTCGGATCCATCAGCGCGCGGACTACGGCCTCGCGGCTCACGTGCGGACCTGTGGGACAGTCAGCCGTGATTATGAAGTGGCGAGCGCGTTTCATCACAACGCCCAGCCGCTTCAGATCGTCCGTCGTCAGCCGGGTGTGACGCCGCGCGATGAGGATGCGCTCCACGCTCCTGGGGCCGATGCCCGGAATGCGCAGCAGATCGGCCTTGGGAACGCTGTTCACATCCATGGGGAATCGGTGGGGATTGCACAACGCCCAATTGCACTTGGGATCCACATACGGGTTGAGGCTGGGCGCGGACTCGCTCAATATCTCGTCCACACCGAAATCATATTGACGCAACAGGAAATCCGCCTGGTACAGCCGGTGTTCCCGAAGCAGCGGCGGCGCGGTCAGCGCGGGCAGCAGGCTGCTTTCAGCGATGGGGATGTACGCCGAGTAGAATACCCGCCGCATCCCAAACCGATCGTATAATCCATCAGCCAACCGCAGGATGTGGTAATCCGTCTCCGGGCTGGCGCCGATGATCAGCTGCGTCGCCTGGCCAGCGGGTACGAACCTGGGTTCATCCGTCCGCTTAATCTGGGTCATCGGCGCGAGAATGGCGCGGCGGGTTTTGCGGGGAGCGAGCAGAGTGAGGCTGCGCTCGCTGGGCAGCTCGATATTGACGCTCATGCGGTCAGCCAGCAAACCCAGCCGATGTATCGCATCCGGCGATGAACCGGGGATCGCCTTAGCGTGGATGTAACCCCTGAATCCATACTGCCCGCGCAGCAGCGACAGTGTTTGAACCATGCAGTCCATCGTCGCATCCGGCGAGTGGGTGACGGCGCTGGAGAGGAACAGCCCTTCTATATAATTGCGGCGGTAGAATGCGATAGTGAGATCGGCTAATTCCTTCCCCGTAAACGCCGCGCGAGGGATATCATTGCTGCGGCGGTTGACACAGTAGGCGCAATCGTATTCGCAGATGTTGCTTTGCAGCACCTTCAACAGCGAAACGCACCGACCGTCCGACGCGAACGTATGGCAGATACCCGCTGCGACAGCATTCCCAACGCCGCCGGGCGTGCCGGGGCGGTTCACGCCGGAGGACGTGCAAGCGACGTCATACTTCGCGCTGTCAGTCAGTATGGTGAGCTTCTCCATTAATTCCACGTTATATGGCCTCCACATACATCGCGCTGTCCGTATCTCATTAAACACGCACATGCGATTATTTGTCAAGTTCGCAGGGTTTGTTTTCCCTGTCGATTTCTGGTATACTATCCCCGTGAGGTGATAATATGGATAAACATACACTTACGGCCGACAGTCCGCTGCTGGAACGGCTATCGTTCGCGAACCGCACGCTGATCCCGTTCGTATTCACAGCGGCGCTGATTGCATTATGTGTCGCGATCGCAGGCGCGTATTTCATCGAAATCGAGGATCATTACGCGAATGAATTGTTTGGCGGCGGTTACGGCGCGTACACAGCGTACGCCGCGAACATCCACCCATGGCTGGGGCGGCTGATAACCGGGGCATATAGCAGGGTACCCGGCGTGAACTGGTTCGGCGCGCTGCAGCTGGCCATGCTGCTTCTGGCTGGAACTGGCGCCATCAGCATCGCGGCGCATCAGAAGGGCGGGTTGGTGCCCGGCCTTCTGATCCTTTCGCCCATGCTTGTGGTTATGGTGTGCTCGATGCAGTCGCGTCTGGTCGCGTCATTCAGCGCGATAGTCGGGGCTTTGCTTGTGCTGGATGGGATTAAAGATAAGCGCGGCGCTCTTCGATTCATACTAGGGCTGATACTGGTCGTGCTGGGCAGCGCGCTGTCTATCGAGCAAGGCTGGTCGTTTTCGGCGATGGCCGTCATCGTGATGCTGGTCGGGAAACGCCTCTCACCCCGGCGTGTATCGGGCGTAATCGCGATGCTGTGCGTATTCGCGCTCGGCGCGGCCACGGTGCTGACCACCCACTTGGACAGTCAGTGGCGCTCTTACAACGACAAATACACGCAGTATCAGGAAGCCCAGTATAGTTATCTGGGCGACGAAGTGGACAGCTTGCTTAACACGTACGGCACGGTGCTATCATTAGAAGGTACCACAGATGCTGTCGAAAATGAACGGCCCGCCGGAACCTTAACCCAGTCGGAAGCGGTCGCTCAATCCACGCTGGGCAAGATCGGCTGGACGCTGAACGACGGGCACCTGTTCAACCTGCGCAACAGTGCCGACGCGGTGCTGAATTCACCTGAAAGCATCGCCAGCGTCAACAAGAACGCGAAGCACATCACGCTGGATGGCTTCGGCCAGCGGCTGTGGGATACCCTGCGCAAATCCCAATTTCTGATGATGCTGGGCCTGTTCCTGCTGTGCGCGCTGGTTGTGGAGATCTCCAACCGCGG
>BNUH01000122.1 GCA_025997215.1 Clostridia bacterium | reverse complement strand
TCTTGCTACGATATACATGAATAGTAGGCTAAAAAACACTCAGAAACCAATTCCGTTTATAATTTCACTGGCCACTTTCTTAACAGCTGATGGATTTGGTATGTTTCCTCCATTTCCTGCTATTAATCACTATTCGAACCATATCATACAAAAATATATTTCGTCCGAAATTTATCTGGATCTCAAGTTAACTACGAGCGTTTTTATATTACTAATCAGCCAAATAACTGTAATTATATTAGCAAATGTGAAATTCGCAAAAAAATTCTCGTTGCAACATAAGCAGAATAGAAACTTGAAGGACAGCATTTCTGATGAATATTTTGATGATTTTATCAATCAAACATTACGTATGCTCAACGACATATATCAGAATCTGCCCAATAGTTTGAAATCGTATTATCCAATCAATGCGGATCTATATGTAGGTGAAAAGAAGAAGAAAAGTGTTCATGATTCTCTTGCCCTAATGAGATATTGTGTTACAAAGAATAAAACTACATCGCTTCTACTTGGAGAATCTGGTTCAGGAAAGAGTACAACAATGATAGAGTTCTGCAGAACTCTCTTGATGAAAACTAATAGATTCAAATGCATACCGATATATATAAATATGAGAGATATAGTATTGAATAGTTCATATATAAGTGAGAAACCTGGTGGCAATGAAATTGCTGATGCCATTAAGCACGAAGTAGTTCAGCGTTATTTTGGTGCAGCTGCTAGTTTTATAAATAAATACTATGATATCTTGCTATGCTCCAAAAATTTCTATTTCCTAATTGATGCATTTGATGAAATGCCATTTTTAAACAGTAATATCTCAAATTCAATGCGGATTGATATTCAAAAACAGATAGTTCGGTTTTTGGAAGAAACAGGCGGTGGTATTATTGCTTCGAGATCAAAATACTCGTTTGTTGTGAATATACAAATAAAAATCAAATGTCTTGATGAACCATCAATACACCGTGTATTGACTAAGCACTATAAATTCAGTGATGACATTGTTATATCTATCTTTAGCAAGCGCCTAGACATTTTAGAATTATGTAAGATCCCTTTAAATGTAATGATATTGAGCATGTTTTATCAAGACTCTGGATGTTTACCTGAAAACCTCGAATCATTATATGAATACTATGTTGGGAATAACCTGAATATTGCTATCTATCGTGAATGTGAGAACGGCGAAGCTATAGGAATTATTGATATTATGAAGTCGATAATTATGATAGCAACAGAGATAGCATTGAACATGCAAGAAAATGATCCTTCTTATTTTGCTTTACAAGGGCAATATGATGAGACGCTTCTTAGATTACTTATAAGCTCGAAAATAGTTAGAGTAAGGAATGGGGTATTATCGTTTGCTCATAATAAGATAAGGGATTACTTTATTTTACAGGAAATAAAGCATAAATCTCAGCTAAGAGATGAATATATCCAACAAATGTTTATAAAGAATGGCAATCAAGATATCGTTGGCTTTTACTATGAAATAGCACCTGCGAATGAAGCACAGAACATCTCCGATTTTTGTTATAAAACGATTAGTGGGCCGGGTGTGGATTTTTCGTGTTCGTGGAAACACGAGACAGATAGGGCTCTTAAAGCATTGAGGTTCCTCTTTATACATAACGCGCATAATAAGGAAATTACTAATAATGTATCCAGTAAGATAACAGATTTGGTTCTATCATATCTTCGAGATAGTGATTGGTACAAGAGACACGATCTCAACACGCTTAATACTTTTGCCCAGGGAATAGGCTATTATTTACCTGAGAACAAGCAGAGAATGATACAAAAGGGTCTGTTTAACATTAATTCTAATGTAATGACATATGTTCTTCAATCTTCGTTAGGTATTGGGGTTGATAGACTATACAAAGCACGAACTGATAGCGACCGCACAGTATACGATATAATGTCCGGAAAGCTGTTTGACAAGAAGAATCGGTCTTATTATAGACTAATAATTCCCAGTTTTGAAATGAAAAGAAAGCAAATAATCATAATGACTTCTTTGGCAGTTATAATTGGTGCATTAGTTGTTTTCGGTATTGTCCGTTTTGAAATGATGAATATTATGGATGTATTAGAAAAGAACCCAATTAGCACATTATGGGTTTCTATTTCATATCATACAGGGATGATATGTATAATAGCATTCCTTGCGATTCTTTTCACGGCTATTTTAGTAACGATATATGAAATGTTTCGTGATGTATATATATATAGAAGCAAAGAGACATCTTCTATAAGAGAGAATATAGTCGAATTGATCATTAGCAATACAGTGATAGCAGCCCTTGCATTAATAATACCTAGGAGCATCATTGTCGTCAATATATTATTATACATTTTTATAGGATTTATTATATTGTGCATTTGTCTTGTAATGTATAATAGGCACAAAGAAAAGGTTGAAAAGCACAAAACGGAGGTCAAAATAGAGCCAATGTTGAGCCTAAAGGAATTAGAAAATATGAAAAGCGTTAGCCGCGCAAAAATAGCGAAAATGCTATCAAATGGAAAATATAAAAAAGATGATATTGTACAATGCATAATTGATAATGGTATCACACTATTCGATGATTGGTGCGGCTTATGGATAAATGAGCAAGCAAAAGCTAAACTTGATTATTATGCTGCTAATTACATGGAAGAGTAAAACGCTCTGTATGGTATGATATTGAAATTAAAAAAAGATAATCGATATTATTGCATAATAAACGGAACGCAATATGGAATATTTGCATGATAACAATGTTCGAAGGATTGTGGTCTCCGGAAAACAGAGAAAGGTATAGCAAACAAATCCTCAGTAGGGGAGTTTTTTGAAAGTGGTGTGGCCAGGCTGCTGGAAGCCGAACGTACTCAAGTAAAACAATCCCGTGTTTGATCAGGAAGTTATCTCTGCGTCTGGAGACCCGTTCTTATATCACTTTGTAATGAGGTGACTTAATCGATTTTCTCGCGCTGTGAGCGGCTTCAACCAGAGAAGGTTTCAGATAGAAGCGATAGCGTAATATTTTCACCGACTTTTTCTTGCTGTCAAAAACTCATCGGCTCATTTATCACTGTGGGTGGGAACAGGGAGGTTTGCGCTTACGAAGAGCTTAAACATAGAAGTAGGTTTCATATTCATGTTTTATCATTACTCCTAAAGTATGTTGAGGTGAAAAAACATTATGCGTATATTGAACCATAATAAGTATAAACAGCATGATGAAACGACAGACGGAATTATTAGCTATATACAATCAGATATTCGCGTCGGTGCTATCATGCTAACAGGAGCTTGGGGAACTGGTAAGACTTTCTATATAGAACGAGTACTTAGGAAAGAATTACGCTGGAGCGCGTACATATACATTGTTTCGTTGTTCGGCATTGATAAGCCAGAGCAGCTAATTAGCAAAGTAAAAGATGTGTATTCCCCTCTCACAAGTAAATTTTTCTCAATTAGCGCTGCTTTGAGTATGACAGCCTTAATAACGATACTAATTAGCTTGTTAGACCCAGTATTTCAAACTCTTTACATAATTTACGAAGCCAGTTTGCAACCTTACAGATTTTTACAATTTATTAGCACACCAGCAGCTGCTGGGAATCTAGGTAAAATAATTGGTGCTTTACTCTCGTTAATGATAGTGTGTTTTTATACACGCTATTTATTATTAAAACCAAAGCCTACGCGCATGTTCAAAAAAGTCATCTTAGTATTTGATGATTTTGAGCGAACATCACTTGACCTAAAGACTGCGATGGGTCTGATAAACGACTATTTGGAAATGGGTATCAAAGTAATAATAGTAACGAATGAGGATGAGATTACTAGTGATAGAGAAGAGTATCTAAAGTATAAGGAAAAAATTGTATATAAGACCTTTGCTTATATATGCAATACAAAGAAAACAATATCTGCTATGGTTGAGGATGCAATAAAAATAAGACGAATAAATAGCAAAGCTGGAAGAGCAATAGTAAAATCAACAGGACTTAGCTCAGTAATTTGCATTGTCATAAGCATTTTATCAATAGTCTATCTCTCGATTAATCCTGAATTTATAGCAATGCGGATATTTGAGATATTATTACTAATATATGGTATTATAGGTTTACTGCATAAGATATCACGAGGAAATTCTATATACAATCTGTTATTTTATCTTGTTTCGTGGATAGGCATTATCTTGATTGGCCTAAGTAGCTGCATAAGTATATTATATGCCAGAAGAATAACCGATTCACGGATGTTATTCTATGCAATAGCTATAGTAGGAGTTGTATCCTCAATAGTTTCATTTGTTTTAGCCGGATGGCTAATAGATGTTGAATATGGACATAGTATTGAGAATATGTCACAGCCAATAGTCAGGACTATTAAAGTTGTTATAGTGGCAGAAATGATTATAACTGCACTGTTTGCCATATTAATGGTTAAAGCCAGTTTGACGGCTTGCATCGGGATGGTTTACACAGTTATAATCTTAGTAGTTGCCTTATTTATACAACACGACTCAATCAGTGGCCGGTATATAGAATTTTTAACCGAAGCATCGTTTAATGAAATTACAGAGGACATTAGGAATTTTCGTGTGATTACAAAGATCATTTCACAATTTATGCCAATATGGTGCTACTTGCAACCTGAGTCATATACCAGTAATTTCTATATTTACGTTCTAAACCAATTCGTTTACACATTTAAAAAAGTTGGAACCTTCGACAGCACTACCGGAGATAGTGAAATGTATTTCATAAAATATTTATCGACCAAGGACAATAATGACACCAGAACAACCGAACAAATAATACAGGAAGAGATATCCATTTTGAAAAATGAATATTATGGCAATAAATGAGTAACGAGGTTATATTTTCCACTTAATGAAGAAACACTCAAGGGTTCATTTTCGAAAATAGAATTACTAGCTAATGGTATCGTTTTTCTTTACATCGAGGTTAGCAATGGCTAACGAACTTTTCAATATGCCTTCTGCGACTAAAGAAGTTGCGGGTGGAGTATTCGATTATGATGGAGAAACGATCCGTGAAGTAACTCGGCTTATAGAGACTAGGTGCGACTATAATATCATAACTAAATATCGTGAACTCATTCCTGCTGTACTGCGTCTCCGATCATTGCCGTTTTATTACTTATGCTTGATTTTTAGCGGATGTTTTTCGTTTTCTCAGCTCATATCATTATATCATAATAATCACTTTACACTTCCTAACTCCATTTCTCACATATCCTTCACATTTCACCCTCTCGTCAACGCAGTTATAAAAGCTTCTCCGTTGACACACGTATATAACCAGCTGCATTTCGATGGACACTTTCAGTGTTATTCTTCGAAAATGCAGCTTTTGCCTCGCGTTTTATGGCTGGTGATGCTAGTCTACTCGTTTCTTGCATTGATTGTCGCCCTTTCTTGATCGCTCTTATTATTTCATATACATGCTATATGTCAACCTTCATTTCATTAATCATCTGACATGTTGCTCTCTTTTGTTTTCTTATTGGTTGTCACTCTAACCAGTTCATCTTTTGGTATCGTGCTATCTATAGCCTTTATAATGTCTGCTACTTCGTTTATTGTACGATACTTGAGTGCGTATGAGTGTGCGTCACGTTTTGCGCCTACCAACAGTCTCGCATATGCTGCTTTATCGTCAGTTAGTGGGTTAATCCAACGATAGCCATGATTGTCGCACAAAACGTCATGAACCAATGCGCGAGTCACAATCTGCTCAACCGGTTCTAGTGGTTTGTATTCTGTTTCATGAACCTCGGCATGGATATAAACAGGTTCTATTTGTTTCAACTGAAGTGTCACAATAAGACTGCTTGCCATTACTCTTGCCGTATGTTTCCGATGCTCCTCTGCTGCAAAAGCGTCATCCCATTCAAATTCCGGGTGCAGCGGATTGTCCGATTCACGAGCTACATTGACTACATCCTTTGCGTTTATTATACCTTTTTCGTCCTTGCACTTATCCAGCTCCTTGGCCGCCACATCTGCGTCCACTTTGAATCGCGCCCCGTCTCGCCATGAATAACTGGTATCCATCATTTTAGTCCACTCCTTAATGTTGTTTGCTCGGCCGGGTGCAGGGCTGGTTATTTCAACCCATCCCCCACCATAATTTACCCTACCTAACCGCAAATCATTTCACCCCACCGTATCGACCTGGCCATAAAAAAGCTTACCAAACCTGCCTTACCACACCAAACAATACCGTTGCTTAGATTACCTAACCGCAACTCAACTCGCCTCGCCGGAACCGACCTCACATCAACTCACCCCAACTCACTCGACCAGACCTGCCGTAACTTTATGTACCTCGCCGAGCATTACTGGAACATCCGTGACATACCCAATCCAACCCAAAGTAACTAATCGAACCACAACCTACTGCGCCTGCCATCACATACATTAAAATAAACAACTCAACTCACCACACCCGACCCAACTACACCGAAACTCAACTATCCTTACCGCACCACACCTGCCCGACCGCACCTAACCTCATTTTCGCGCCACAACTAACAGTAACTCACCAAACCTCACCAAACCTGCCTTACCGCATGCACATCGCCCCACCGCAGTCGCCTAACCTAACCATTAGCCATTTCAACATACATACCCTGCCTTATCGGACCATTCCAGATCATATGTACCGCAACCCAACAAACCTTACCTGCCTCATATCGTGTTTGTTATTAAAACATCTTCTATCGCTACGTGATAGCCACCATATATACCCCCTT
>BNUH01000121.1 GCA_025997215.1 Clostridia bacterium | reverse complement strand
CTCGTTAATCAGTTATCGGGTTCAGCTTTACGATGATCAGGGTATCGACCTGCCTTTTGACCAATTCGTTCTCTCAAATGCTTCTTAATCTATAGTGGAAAATCTTGGCGAGACGGAGTATATCAACGTTTTAGTATCGTCGTTATAAACGACACTAAAGGAGTATTCTCCTGTGCTATATGTGTCTGTTTCATGGAAACCATAATAAGGTGGACTCTCAGCAACATAACCTTTTTGCTGTCTCGTTGAAGTTGTATTATCCGAATAGAAAACGGGAAAGGAATCGACAGTTGATAACTCACCAGTATCACATCGCACCATATAATAGATATAGTGCCATATTTTATCGGCTTCTGATTTGTAATTAGTAAAATAATGATCTATTATATAGAGATATGTATCGTCGCAATACTCAATTTGTGCGTATTCAAATTGTGCAATTATTGTTTCTTTTCCATCTGGATCTATTCGGATTAAGTATTCCGCTCTGTTTTGTGATCCAGATGTCTCTGCCAGATAGAAGGTATATTGGCTATTGTATGCGACAAAATTATCGGCTCCTGAGGTCTTGATATCCAAACTCTCAGTCGCTATTGCGGTAGTACAGTGTATGGGAGCAAAACAAAACATTATCTGCAGTATGAAAATAGCCGAAGTAGTGACACATAACTTTTTGTTCATAGATATTTTATCTCCTCACAATAAATTTCTTAGATTCATCCAATACTCTTTAATCGCATTATTCTCGCAATCACCGCGTCTTAACAGGCGACCTTTACATCGTCAATCCGCAGATATTGCTATTTTGTGGCTAGAAACAAGAGTTTACTGACTGATGAAATTACAGTCATCTCTATTAACATATGCAATAATCGGATATTTGTAGTCGTTGTTTTCAGGAGACCAATCATAAATCACGGCCCAGCGATTACGATTATAACCAACAACTCTCAGTTTGGTGCCTGTTTGTGCAGGAGGATTCCTAGGATCTTTATCATCATAATCATGCTTATATATGATACATGTTTTTTTAATCTCTATCACTCCTCGTATAAATGAATAAACGTGAGCGTTATTACTATATTTCTCCCATATAGTATACTGCTTATTAATATAGCCTTTACTTCCGGATGCAGGGTACAGTATTGCAACATTATCATTGTTATCGTATATATCTTTGTCATTGTAGGTCAAATAGAATTCATTGGGATTTATACTTCCAACATAGTCTTGCTCATCTCTCGCTGCAGTCCTATATACCCAAACGCCTGCGTCACTAGTACTGGAAGGATTTACAATTCTAACCATACCTTTAATACCATCTGGTAGTTTGGGGTACTTAGTCATGAGTGATTCAATATTGTTGAGATTTGTATTATATAAAGAAGCAATGGTTATGAAAGCTACAATAATTATTATCAATGAAGTCAAAGCAATGACCGTAATTTGAGTGATCTTTGTTCTTGGTATTTTTATCTCTTGAAGGTTTTTTATATCAAGTTTGACTCCTCCAAGTGTAAAACCGATATTTGCAGTAAACTTGCTATCGGTTTTTTCTTCTGTTGACTCGCCGGTGATCGATTGGTTCGCTATATTGCGCTGAGCCATATTTACCTCCAGTTCATTGTACGCTTTGGTGATTCCTGTCAACCTACAGTCTGGTTAACTTATATATTAGTACTCATCAGGACAGTTATCATAGCTTTATGATGTATATACCAGAATCAATTGAGTTACCAAAACTCTCCCCTCGCTCCATTCCCGCCGAATTTCACGATCACCATCAGATAACCCTCGAAAGGCGCACTCCGCGGCCGCAACGAGTTGGCATTGCTATCCAATCTCTAAGCTACCATATGTTACGGTGCCAACCGTTTGTCAGGATCGTTTCCATCCATATTTGGAAAGCATTGGAATAAGTATACAGCAAATTCACCCTTGCGTCAAGATTTTTACGAAATTTGTTGGAACAAATTTGGCTGGTGGTTGTAAAAAGATACGCTATCCCTAACGCTTCCCTATCAGATGCAAAATCATTTATGGTATAAAAACATATTAATTATGCAGATGTTAACTCACATCAAATTTCTCATCGACTTCATAGCCCTCTGGCAATTCCCCTTTACTCAACCACGCTTCAATCTGTTCTTCCATCAGAATCATCGGCATTCTGTCATGAATATGCGCCAGTGAAGGTGCTACAGGTCGTGTTATTATCATAAATACTGGCACTTGTTGCTCCGGCTCAGATCTGAGCAACCCTGCCATATAGAACACTTCGGACACTATTGATGACGGCTTTATTGAGCGTTTCACTTTGTGCGTTTTCGGTGGAGCTGCTTGTGGCATGAAGCTCAATTGCGCAGTCTCGTCTGCTACTGATTCCCATTCAAAATAGTTCGTCGCTGGTATCACGCACGGTTGTGCATTGCGAAACATCGGTTTGTCATTAACCGTCTCTCGTCTAGCATTAATGATCAGCTTCGATGAACCAGAAAATCCGAAGCCCCACTTGGCCGCAACTGCCATTTGCTCACGGCTTGTTGGCTTTGCCCGCAGACGAATCGGTACTATGTCCGACGGGAATACTTCGCCATAGGTTTTCAACGGCACACTATGGTTGAGATTCTTCTGAACCTCGTCTATAATCAGGTGAAGTTCTTCTGAGATGTCTTCCTCGGCGATGTAATACCGTCCGCACATTCAATTCACCTCTACACGCTTACGTTCTACGAACCAGCGCGCTTCCCCTTCCATTTGCTCAAGAAACATGTTCGTCTGCCTCTCGCCGATTCGAACTGTGTACCTGATGCCGGAGCCGCCGGCCTTCAGGCTCGCCGCCGGGCGCACATCAAGTATACGGTCGATCTCATAGCTGGCGCCGTCCTCCCACGTCAGCTTCAACGGGATCAACCGTCCATCCTTCATCCGCTGCTCGGTAACATCAATATACACCTTGTATTCGTTGCTGACAAACGACGTTTCATTCCTCATAGTCTACACCTCATAGATACCCTACCGGGTGGATCACATGATCTTCCTTCGGGTTCAATTTCCCCAAGCGATCATCAACATGCAACAATCCCGGCATGATGGAGTAATGCCCGAAACGTTTTCGGATTGAGTCAATCGTAAACTCTAGCTTCTCAGCCTTATCACGTTTCTGCTCATCCAAAAACATGCTCATTTGTCGATTGCCCGCGATAGGGACTAGGTCGGTTCCGCGTATCCCGATACTCCGTAGCGGCTTCTCCCAGCAATAGTTGCTTTTTAGTAACCGCATCGCTGAAGCACATAACTCCTTTGAGATATGTGTCGGAGCGGCCAGTTTTGATTGTCTAGTACACCACTCCAATTCGTTGGTTCTCAAACTGATCTCTACTGTTCGAGCCATAAGACCTAACTCGCGCATCCGTTCCGCGACGCTCTCGGAAAGGTTGAGAAAAACGATCTTCGCGTCGTCATCATTCTCCAAGTCGCGCGGGCATGTGGTCGAGTTACCCACGGACTTTATTACGCCTTCATCACCAATCCGCGCTACCGGAGAAGTATCACGCCCATTTGCATAGGTATAGAGGAATAGTCCCCATTTGCCGAGCCATCCATGCAGCAGGGTTGGGTCGCATTGCGCGATTTCACCAATAGTTTTAATGCCATATCTATTCAGTTTGGCAAACGTACTCCTCCCTACGCCCAACAGATCACCCGCTGGCAGCGGCCACACTACCTCACGATAGTTATCTTGCGTAATTAGTGTCGTCGCATCCGGCTTCTTGATGTCCGAACCAAGTTTAGCAAATATTTTGTTCCAGCTAACTCCGACTGAAACTGTTACACCCATCTCATCCTTGACGCGCTCGCGCACTTCATCAGCAATCGCCTTACCTGAGCCATACATGTGGACTGAGCCAGTGACATCTGACCATTGCTCGTCAAGGCCGAATGCTTCTTGCTGCTCCGAATAATCAGCCAGGATGTTGCGCAGCATCTTACTATAACGTATATAGAGCGGGTAGTTCGGCGGGACAATGGTAAGATTTGGGCATTGCTGTTTAGCTTGCCAAAGCGCCATGCCGACCTTAATGCCGTATGGACGCGTTTCATAGCTCCGTGCAAGGATGATCCCATGACGCTCAGCCGCGTCGCCGCCAACGGCAAGTGGGAGGCCACGCAGTTTTGGGTTATGGAACATCTCTATGCTTGCATAGCAGTTATTCATATCCGTGTGTAGTATAACGCGATCACCCATAGCGAGACCTCCTTCCTGCCTGTATTATATATGCCCAATCCTCGACTGTAAATACATATCCTAAAATTTTACGAATGGGATTGTATTCCAGCTGACTTTGCGGTATACTGATGATGGAGGCGATTATATGGAGTTATCTGAAATGCTAGCAAGGCTGCGTAAGAAAAATGGCTTAATGCAGGCGACTGTCGCTGACTACTTAGTAGAGCACACGAGAAAGGCTGCGAACAAAAAGACCATATCGCAATGGGAATGCGGAAGGGCTCAACCGAGTATCCAACAGTTTCTGTCGCTCTGTGATCTATATGGCGTGGATGATATAAGGTTCACGTTTTCAGGAGTTAAGTCTCCACAGCTCAAACGCCTAAATCTGCTAGGAAAGGAGCGTGTCGAGGAGTACATCGCCATGCTTGCGCGGGATCCTCAATTCCTTGAACTGGGTGAGGTGCAGAGACCAAAGCTGCTGAAGCTATTTGATCTACCTGTATCAGCAGGAACAGGATCATTCCTTGACAGTGATGCATACGAGGAAATCGAAGTAGACGAAAGCGTTCCAGAAAATGCGGACTACGCCGTGCGCATCAGCGGCGACAGCATGACGCCGCGCTACATCGATCATCAGATAGTGTTCGTCCGCCAGCAGGAGAAGATTGAGTTGGGCGAGATTGGTATCTTTGTCCTCAATGACGACGCCTATTGCAAAAAGCAGGGTCGCGACCAATTGATCTCGCTCAACGATAAGTATGATCCGATAACGGTTCATGACTATGACTCGTTTTCTGTGCTGGGCAAAGTCATAGGCTAGGAACGGTTTATGAAGATTCACACCGGTTATGTCGAACTCTGCGGAACTGGACACCATAGTATTACGTTATATTTATAGATGAAGGAGTGATCACTATGACCTCATACCAAAAGCTGCCGAAGAAGCAGCAACGCGAACTAGACCCGCGAAGACGTGGCTCATGGGGGAACGTTAAGCCCGTTACTCAACAGCCTGACCGATCAGACGCCTACAACCGAATGAAGCAGAAACGCCGCTGGCAACGGGAGACCGACGCTAGCGGCATTTTTGCAGCATAATATCTATTAATCAAATATAACGTTTGATGTGCTCAATCATCAGCTTCCAACCTTCGCGCGAGTCGGCTCCTTTGAATAGCGTGAAACCGTGCTGCGCCTTGTCAAAGCGTTTGTCCGCAACTTCGACGCCAACAGCTCTCAACATTTCACTGAACAGCTCCGCTTCCGAGCATAGGCCATCCCTCCCGGCTGTGATGATAAGTGTCGGTGGGAATGTGCGTAGCTGATCATCGGATGCCAGAATTGGCGAGACGAGGGGATCCTTCCTGTCTTCTACGTTCAGACAGTAGCAAGAATCATATAGATGCATCCTGCGGCGGTTCAAGTAGAACCTCGCTATGAAACCGCGTCCGAGCAGCTTTTCGCTGACTGGAGTAGATAGATCCAGCGCAGGATAGTCGAGTATCGCGGCTTTGAGGTTGAGTTCCTTCCGTTCCGCGTTCATGACGCATATCGCGGCTGAAAAGTACCCGCCTGCACTGTGTCCGCCAACGGCTATGCGCGTCGGGTCTATACCAAACTCATCCGCGTGATCCTGCGCATACCTGATAACAGCATAACATTGTTCGAGCGGTATCGGGAACGGATGCTCTGGAGCTAAACCATAATCGATACTGACGATCTTCACATCAGCTTCGTTTACAATGCGCGGCATAAACGGATCGTCCATTTCAGGGCTGCCGAGCACAAATCCGCCGCCATGGATATTCACAAACAGCGGTAGGCGTCGTGCATCATCAAGCCCATAGCAAAGCACACGGACTCGCCCTGCCGTCGTTTCAAGAAAGCGCTCTTGACCGATTGCGGTGCGCCTTTGATAATAGCGCGCCGTCAGACCTCTCATCCGCGTTGCTTTGAGCCGCAGTTGCTCGTGAGTATAGGTCTTCATCCCTTTTCATTAAGCCGCTGGCATGCTGTCTTTCCGTTCGCGTGATTCGCTTGACAAGCCTTGCAGTCGCCATGACGAGGGCAGTTTGCTTTACAGGGGCAGTTGGGGTTGATGATTTTATCTGACATATGCAGATACCTCCTTGTTTATTGATTGCTGTTGTATGGCGACCTCGCGTCTATTATAACGCGCAATTGCTTTACACGCTACCCGCTTGAACTCATCAAACGGAATCCATATCCCGCGTTCTTCAATCCGCTCATATATAGCAAAAAGAAGGTTGTCTCGCTTGCTGGGGCGCATGGGCAGCCTATTGTTTTCATCGTAATACTGCGTGTGAGCCAGCTTAATCTGTTCGTGAATCCACGTCTTCTGAGATTCCTTGAGCACACCCCATTTCTTATTGGTCTGTAATAGTCTATCGCCATCCCATACATGGTTCTTTGAGTTATGTCGTTTCTTTCCGGGTACAGATAGATAGCCTTCTTGTATCAACATTGGCCGAGCATCTTCCCAAGGAATCATACCGCCGTTAAGGTAGTAAACCTCTCCGTCCTCCTGAACAAGCTGATTCCATATCTCAAATGGT
>BNUH01000120.1 GCA_025997215.1 Clostridia bacterium | reverse complement strand
GCGGGAGCAAACAAACCGGAAACTGCCGCTCAATCCTAACAGGTTTCTTCAGTTGGTCAAAGGCCGAAAACCCTTGCTGCGCTTAGGGTTTTCGGCTGTTTTCTGCCTTTTTGCTGCCGAAGTCAGGTTATTACTCAATACCCCTTCTCTATTTTCTTGGAAATTCCTTTCCCCGCTTGGTTTTTTCTTCCTTTGAGGCCTTCTTACTGCCAAACTCCCGCGAGCACGGGAATACCGAGCCCCACGCCGAATCGCTCATGGAGCTGGTAGACGGAATTGTTTACGTTGGGACTCAACCTGGCCGAAGACGGTGAGATTGCTTATGCGGTATTAACGATATGGCGCAGGCTGGGCACGGGCTGCAAAAAAGACATTTGTCTGTATTGACGTACATTCATCGAAATGTTATACTTAAACCGTGCATTCGAATGAGTATATCATTTTAGTCAAACGAATGATTATGAAGATTGAGATACACGATTCGGGGGTGTCATACTGGTGCTACACGTTATAGTGCTGGAAGACAATGCTATACATCGCTCACTGGTACTGGGTTATCTACAGCAGTTTATTATGCAAAATGCTAGAGGGCCTGAACTGGTAATCGAAATGGAGACAGACGATGCTGCAAAGGTTATTAATGCAGCCTATAACCGAACAGTTGATACCATTTATCTTTTAGACCTTGATCTAGGGGATAATGGTAGAAATGGTCTTGATGTCGCGCAATCGATTCGCGCGCATGATTCAAGATCATACATCGTTTATATATCTGCGCATCAAGAGTTGTGGCAAGCATGCTTTTCCACGAAAGCGTCGGATTTCTTGATCAAGCCAGTTACCTATCCTCAGTTTGAACAATGCTTGAATGGCGTTGTGAATGATTTCCATCTCATAACTCAGGAACAGATGATGGAGTTAACTATCGGATCATGCTGTTACCGTGTTTCATATAATTCCATATATTATTTCGAGAAGCAGCGCGACCATATGTTATTAGAGAGGGATGGAATGCCTTTGCGTTGGCGTGAGACATTTACTAATTTATTAAAGATATTACCGTCTAACTTTATGCTTGTTCATCAAGGATATGTAGTGAATATATCGAAGATAGATTCTTTATATGTGCGTGATAAATCTTTACGGCTGACTAATGGAAAGGTGATCCCTGTCTCAAGAAGCCACTATAAGGCCATCGAGAGCATCTTGAAAGGTGGTGCAGTATCAGTATGATGTCAGAAGGTTTTGTCGCTTTGCGGAATAACAGTATACTAACTATTGCGTCAATATATTTCCTAACACCAATGTGGACATCTGTGAAGTTAATCTTAGGTCTATGCGCGATCGATGATACTGTTGTTGCATTTCGGCAGTTTCTAGCCATGTTTGTGGCAAACGTTTTCATGGTAGCAGTGAATGCAGTCATATTTAGCTACAATGCAGAAATTGCTTCCTTATTCCGCATTGTATTAATTATGACAGTGATATGGTTAATATTCTTCCGCAAAAGAAAAAGGATCGTTATAAAGTTGTTGTTATATATGCTGACCATCTTCTTATTTGATTTGGGAATGGTGAGATTTCAGTATATAATGCAGTATGTCATGCGATTACCATTGGATTATGGAGTATTACTCTGGCAAAATACAGATATTTCCGTTGTCTTGACTTGCATAGTGCCTGACATTATCAGCGTTTTTATAATTACTCATACTGTTCGCTTATTTCGCAGAAAGAGCTTTTTTGGCATAAAGAGTGCTCTTTACATATTAATTGTAGCATTAGCAGGAGTTGTGCTGCTAGCTATAAGCCTTGCTTTCTCTGACCCAATATTGAAGTCAATAAGTGATGGTTCGATAGAGAATAGCGTATCAGGGTATATGATTATATTATCAAGTATTATTACGCTAGTCATGTTGATAGTCGTTGTTTTTATAGGACTTAAGTATGAGAATAGTAACCAATCAGCTATAAGTGTGGCTCTTAGACAGCAGCAGGAGCTTTTCGCAGCTGCGCAAATGGATCAATGCTCATTTCATCATAACACTATGAATATGCTGCACGGATTAAGTAGTTTTCTTGAAACAGGGGATACTGATGGCGCAAAGCACTATTATCATGGTATAGTACAAACGGCGCAACTCATAAACAATGAAAATTTGATAAATTTACAGCTAATAGGATCGGTTGCGATTCGAGGATTGATTGCGCGGCAATCGGAAATCATGAAGAGCAGTAATATACCTTTTCATATTTATGTATCGGGTCAAGTAGGTGTTCCAAACATACGAGAAACAGACATTTGTGCGATACTTGGTGCATTGCTTGATAACGCGCGGGAAGCGGCAACACAGGCTGCTTATCCGCTCGTGTTGGTTACGATTAAGCAACAGGATGGCATGTCTGAGTTCCTAATTCATAACACATATGGAGAGACACCTGATCTCAATTTGATGTGTACAGATGGCTATTCGAGCAAAACTGTGCCCAGTGGGCTTGGCCTATCATCTGTAAGGAAGCTTGTAAGCAGCTATCCGCAAATAAGCCTGAACATAGAGATCAGAGGTCAATATGTATCGCAGCAAATACTAATATCATAATGATAAGTATTTGAAAGCTCGGATGCGATGATTGGTCTGGTTTGTGCGATATTTGGTCGTGTTTTTTGAGTCCTACGTGTGCTATACTGTTCTTGGTCAGTGACATAGGTTTCGTATTATCGCTTGCGCCTTAGCGGAGTTGATAAACGGGACTGTATATACGCCTTAGTATAACATTTAGCTGGGCATCTAGAGCCTGGAGGGCGAAGCTATGACACAAGAAGGAAATAATAACACTCTGTCTGATAATAGTTATGATCGAATGATCGGTTGTATATTCTGCACTACTGGACGGGAAGATTCGGTTTCTAGGTACATGACCCAGTTGATTCGCGGGTTAAGTGCTTATACTGTAAAACAGGTGAAATTCAAGAGCGTCAACGGTAAGAAAACGCAAGTAACTGAGCGGGTAATCCCTGGCTATGTTTTTTTCGAGGTCGCTCAGGACTGTGACGTCTTGCGGATGAACAATATACCGGATGTTATTCGTGTTCTATTGAACCATGAAAAACGGTGGGAACTCGTAGGCAGTGATTACAAGTTTGGTAGGTGGGTTATGGATAATGAGGGTATTATCGACATCGCAAAAGCCCATCGAGCAGGCGATCAGATAATCTTCCAAAGCGGATTGTTGAAGGACTTAGCGAGTGAGGTACCAATCCGAACAATCCATTACCTGCAGAACCACAGACGTCAAACACTCCTCAAGTATCAACACCATCTAGTAATGCCGGAGATACCATAAGTTCCTTTGGAACTGGACACGGTGGTGGCGGGAGAACTATTGATACAAATAATGTAGTTAGCACAATAGAAGTCAATCAAACTTCTCTGTACGAAGTGGAGCAGTTGTTAGCTTTTAGTAAATCAATAGGTAGTTTTAGAATTAAACTCTCACTTGGCAAATACTATGATTTTGCTGCACGATTACAGAATATATTGTTGGGAGGGTATAAAGCTCTTGGACAAGAAGCTCTAGGTTGGGAACGAATATCTTATCAAGATGCTTTGTGGCATATAATGTCAAAACCAGGCTATAAAGAAGACATAATGTCAAAAAATGATCGAGAATATCTTAACAGTATGAAAAAATCCGTAAAATTGTTGATGATACGCTCAAAAGCAATTTTATGAAAACATATGCGGATTTCAATTTCAAATCTGCCGGTTACCTTAAAGCAGTAAGTGATATAACTGATGAACTACATATGAAATACACAGCTCAAAGTTTCTATGAAAAAGCAATAATCAACGTATTACAACAGAACAGATATGACTCCAATGAAGTAGCTGATGACGATCAGCTAAAAATGGCAGTTAGCGATGTAATCAAATCAAAATCATCTATTGGTAATGGCATAGAACAAACTGCTATATCGCTAATGCCAAGTATCCTTGATATATTAATGAAAAAGGTGAGTAGCGTTACGGATCCATTCGGATTTGAGACTAAGCTAGAATTAGGAAAAATGATATATAAATGAGGTGATCTCGATAATATGCTTACTAGCTTGTCTAAAATGTATAGATATGCCGAAATACAAGATGCAGCATTAAGCGCAATTGAAAACAGTATAAAACAATTGACAAGAGAACCTAATAATGCAAACCTTCGCGATACACTAGCTTATACAGAAGCATTATACATGAAGACATGGTATGAATACCAGTTAGAGAACAAGAAACTAGAAGAAAAGGGTCTTTTAACGCAATTTTCTGACTTTGTAAATGCTTTCCATACATCTGGAGTGAAATCATACCTGACTGACTTGTTTACAGATAAATACGACTCACGTTATACAGACAAAGAATACATCAGGGACCTACAATCAAGTTTTGAAAAATATGTAAAATAACTGTGATAGTGACAGATTATGCAGAGTTAACCAATTGTCAAACTTGTAAACACCCTGCATATGCACTAAAGGACGACACGATATTCGACATGCTCCGCCATAGTTCTCAAGCACAATAGCCGCCAGATTTGGATTCAATATGCGACGTGTACGATCGTCTACATATCGTAGAAGAAGGTCGGCAAATCTGCTCCAGGGTACGGGCGATCGCCCGTAGGTAGCACAATAGCCAAAACAGCCTAGCCTATTTTGGTATGTTATGGTTATGAGCGGTTGCCCACGTCCGGTAGCAGAAAGCCACGTGATCAGCACAGGGTACGCGCATCTGCGCGTAGGCAACACTATGCACATAATTGCCTTGCTCATTTTGGCTATGTTGTGGGACATGAGCAATTGCCCACATGCCGTGGTAGAGGTCCTCCAGGGTGTGGGCATCTGCCCACAGGTAGCACAATAGACAGAAAAGCATGACAATTCTTAGCTAGTCTGTGAGATAGGCGCGGACGCGCGTACCCCGTGGCAGAAGCGCCAACATGCCAGTTAAGGGCGGCGCACTGATCGTTTCGGCCCATCAGCAAGAGCTTGGCCGCGCCGTCCGTCGGCTAAATGACTGGCGTGACGATCGTCACGTGAAATGCAAGGATGTGCCTATCAGCCCCGTGTGGGACGATCGTCACACACGGGGGCCGCGCTGGTATTACTGATGTCCGTCTAATGGTTACAAACTGTAACCATTACAACCTTGACCTTATCCAGCCCCGTGCGGGACGATCGGCCCATACGGGAGGAAGTGGGGATGCATGTACCTTCCAGCATCGGGTTTGTGAATTGGACAAGCTATCCGACACGCCTCGCCAAAATTCTTGAGGGTTAAGGCCGCCCAATTTTGAGGTATAGCCGCCCACCATCAGAGCCGCTGGAAGGGACTCCGCCGCCCACCTATAAGGTTATGAAGGGTAGAGGATTCACAGGCCATCTAGCCAGCTGGGATTGACTCCACAGGCCGGTATGGCAAAGGCAAGCGGCGTCATCGGCAACCTTGCCAGCCGGAGCGGGATGGTCATCAGTAATGTAAAGCTTTACATTCTACCACCCATACCCTACCCTCTGTTTATCATCTCATAATTATATTTAGCGATTGATTTACTGAGGGGATTGTGGTATAATAAGGTTGGTGGAGAATAGGTGAATGAGTTATGGAGGTATAAGGGTGGCACAAGTAATCAGGGTGAACATAGCAGACGAGTCAATGAAAGTTATACCTGCCAAGTATAACAAAATGTTCCTTACTATGTTTACGAATCCGAAGTATAAGCATGCTGTTCTTATGCCTTTTATTAAGGCTTATCTAAAGAAGCCTGACCTTGACCCTAAGGATGTAGAAATATCTGATCCCCATCTTCCATCAGACAGCGTGGAAGAAAAGCATCCTATTGTGGATGTATTCATAACGATGCCTACCGAAATCCTGCATATAGAGATGCAGTTCATTGTTTCTCAAGAAACTCTTGATAGATTCTATTTCTATCATACCAAGGCTTTTGGTGGACAATTGCCAAGTGGCAAGTCATATAGAAAGCTAAAAAGAGTAATATCTTTGTTCATCTTGACTCAACCAGCCATTGATGATGATTATTACCTCCACGTATTCAAGCCATACGATGAGGTGCATGGTATTACAATGACCCAAAAGGCAGTAAATGTAGTCTTAGAATTGAGCAAACTGCCAGAAGAATCTGATGGTTCAACTGAGTGGATTTGGGGAAGCCTATTTGAAGCTGAGGAGGAGGCGCAACTTAATATGCTAGAAACAACATACCCAGAAGTGTCCGGAGCAGTAAAAGCCATTAAAGAGTTGTCTGCTGATCCGCAATTCAGACGGGAAGCATTCCTGATTGAGAAAGCCAAGAATGATTGGTTAGCGAGTATTATGGATGCTTCGGAAGATGGGTTCGAGAAAGGCATTGGGATTGGCGCACAGAAAGGCAAGTTAGAAATGGCGCGAAACCTCTTGGCTACGACGAGTCTATCCCTAGACATTATAGCCAGCGCTGCCGGACTGCCGCTGGATGTAATGAAGCGTGAGCTGAACCTTATATAACGACGTATGTCCCCTGCCAGCTAATTGCAGCAGGGGTTTCGTTCTGTTGATCTATTAGTTATTGATAGCTATATGTTATACACTACCGTGTGATTGTATAATTATACATGAATCCCTGAAACTTATGCATAATTATGCGTTCCACACCCTTCTGCCCGCAAAAAGGCTGTTGGACAGACTTTCCGGAGTCAGGACGGACTTTACCCCCAGAAAACCCTTATGCCATAAGGGGATTGACGGAGTTGCCGTACTTTGAAACATCTAGATGTAAAGCTTCGCAAAGAATATATATTGTTTAGAACGATCCGGAAAGTCTGTATATATAGCAATTTGATTTATTATAGACCATAGCCGCAGTGTTTGACCCACCCTAAGCAGTCATCATTAGTGAGGGTTTCCAACGCCTTTCCAATTGCGCAAACAAGATCTTCGGCTGTCCTTGCTTTT
>BNUH01000119.1 GCA_025997215.1 Clostridia bacterium | reverse complement strand
AACGTCCTATTCGCATGGACGTTGTCCATATATCCACAGCTGCTCTTTTCGCACCTTCCCAGGGCTGACATTTTCACGTGTGAATTAACTCGCTTGAGGGGTGACATAATCACTTGTTATTGACAATCAACGCAAGCCATCAAAACCATTCAAACCGTTATCAATATGCATGCGTGTCCGTCCTGAGCGATAGAATGTCTCGGAGGGATGCGTATGATGAATTGGATATGGGCCGGCATCGCTGTGGTCGGCGTGGTGTGGGGATTGGCGACGGGCAGACAGGGTTTGCTAACCCAAGGCGTAATCCAAGCCGCCATGGATGCCGTGGGTCTATGCGTCAAGCTGGCGGGCGGATTTGCGCTATGGACGGGATTGTTATCCATCCTGGAAAATGGCGGCGCTATGGAGAGCTTTGCCAGGTTTGCGCAACCGCTGATGGCGCGGCTGTTCCCCGGCGCGGGATTGCCAGCCCGCCAATCCATCGCCATGAACCTGACCGCGAATATGCTGGGCCTGGGCAACGCCGCCACCCCCCAAGGCCTAGAAGCCATGCGGCGCATGGGCGAAGAATCCGGCAGTGACACAGTCACCGACGCCATGTGCATGTTCCTGGTCATCAACGCCTCGTCGGTGCAGCTATTCCCGACCACGGTAATTGCGATGCGCGCGGCCGCCGGATCGGGTTCGGCGGCGTCGATCGTTATAGCAACGCTGATATCCACGGCGGTATCCACCGTCGCCGCCATCGCCGCGTGCCTGGTATTGAGGCGGTTCAGGAGGCGTCGCTTATGACTGACCTCGTGCTGCCGCTGTTTATATTAGGGGTTATCGTTTATGGATTAATACGCAAAGTTCCCGTTTATGACACATTCCTGGAAGGGGCTAAGCGCGGGCTTCAATCCGCCGTCGCTGTGCTGCCGTGTCTGGTCGGGATGCTGGCGTTCATATCGCTGCTGGTACAATCCGGCGCGCTGTCGGCTTTCGCTGGATGGTGTTCGCCAGCACTCCGCATGCTAGGCATCCCGGAAGGCGCGCTGCCCGTGCTGATGATCCGGCCATTCAGCGGTTCGGCCGCATTAGCCATGCTGGAACAGACCTTCGCGCGCTTCGGCCCCGACAGTCTTGAAGGCCGATCGGCATCCGTGATGGTCGGATCCAGCGAAACGATATTCTACACGCTGCCGTTGTATCTCGCCGCCGCGAAGGTGAAGCGTTCGCGTTACGCCATACCAGCCGCGCTGATCGCCTGGCTGGCCGGAGGCATAGCATCCGCCTGGGCTTGCAGAATATGGTAAACCGTTGGCAGGATATTTAACTTTTTCGTCGAATGTTACACATATGACGACGTATGAGATGGGCATCCAGTCCAACGAGATCGGCATAATTGCCATCGATCCATGGCTCCAGCCCTTCGAGGGCGACATCCGTCAGCGGTTGTACCGCTGCGAGATGGCGCGTCGGCGCATACTGCCGAACGGCGGTCCGCTGGCGGACTTCGCGAACGGCGCGATGTATTTCGGCATCCATCGTGAACCGGATGGATGGGTGTACCGCGAATGGGCCCCCGCCGCAGACGCGTTGCACCTGTTCGGCGAATTCAACGACTGGAACCGCGACGAGTATCCGTTGTATCGCATCGACAACGGCGCGTGGGAATTGCGCTTGCTGCCGGATACGCTCCAGCACGGCCAGCGCGTGCTGGTGAGCGTCACCAGTAACGGCCAGCGAAAGGACAGGATCCCGCTGTTCATAACCAGCGTGGCGCAGGATCCCACCACGAAAACTTTCGCGGGGCGCGTCTGGTCGCCGAGCGAACCCTTTGTCTGGCATAACGATGCAGAACAGACAGTCCCCCACGACCCGCTATTCATCTACGAGGCGCACGTAGGCATGGCCACTCAAGAGGGCGGCGTTGGCAGTTATGATGAATTTATACGGAATGTTCTGCCAAGAATTCACAAGGCTGGCTACAACGCACTGCAGCTGATGGCCATCCAGGAGCACCCGTACTACGCGTCATTCGGCTATCAGGTGACGAACTTCTTCGCGGCGGCGCAGTGGTACGGCGAACCCGACGGCCTGAAGCGGCTGATCGACGCCGCTCACGGTTTGGGTATCATCGTGCTGCTGGACGTGGTGCACAGCCATGCCTCGGGGAACATGGCCGAGGGCATCGCGGAATTCGACGGCACGGACTACCAATTCTTCCACGCGGGCGGCAAGGGCTGGCATCCGGCGTGGGGCACGCGGCTATTCGATTACGCTAAACCGGGCGTACTCCACTTCCTGCTGTCCAACCTGAAGTTTTGGATGGACGAGTACCACTTCGACGGATTCCGGTTTGACGGCGTGACGTCCATGCTGTATTGGGATCATGGGCTGGGGGTTGCGTTCACCGAGTATAAAAATTATTACAACCCAAACGCCGACCTGGACGCCGCCGCCTACCTGATGCTGGCCAATGAACTGATCCACGAGGTCAACCCGAACGCCGTGAGCGTGGCCGAGGACATGAGCGGCATGCCGGGATTGGCCAGGCCGCTGTCGGAAGGCGGATTCGGGTTCGACGCAAGATTGGCCATGGGCGTGCCGGACTTTTGGATTAAGACCGTCAAAGGCCGCGACGAGGATTGGGATCTGCGCAAGCTCTGGCATGAACTGACCACACGCCGGCCTGCCGAGAAGGTGATCGGCTATAGCGAATCCCACGATCAGGCACTCGTAGGGGATAAGGCTCTCATCTTCCACCTGGCCGACGCAGCGATGTACACGAGCATGAGCAAGCTCAGCCAAGACCCGCAGATAGATCGCGCGCTCGCGCTGGTCAAATGCATCCGGCTGCTGACCATGACGCTGGGCGGCGAGGGTTATCTGAACTTCATGGGCAACGAATTCGGCCACCCGGAGTGGATCGACTTCCCGCGCGAGGGCAACAACTGGAGCTATTATTACGCGCGCCGACAATGGAATCTGGAGGACGACCCACAGCTGCGGTATTCCGACATCGCGGAGTACGACCGCGCGCTGATAGAATTCGTCAGGGATCGCGGCGTTCTCGGCGCGTCCGACACGACCAACGTATGGATCGACCAGCCTCGCAAGATACTCGCGTACCGCAAAGCTGGCCTGTTATTCGTTGTGGCGACGCATCCAACCGAATCGTTCACTGACTTTTACCTGCCGACGCATCGGCTGGGACGCTGGCGGGTGTGCTTCTCAACGGATGAACCTCGGTTCGGCGGCTCAAACCGCGTCGACATGTCGTATACCTACCAATCGATGGCGGACGATCCACGTGGCCCGGGATTCTTTGTGTATACGCCAAACCGATGCGCGTTCGCGCTCGAATGGGCAGGGGAATGGGCGGGAGAGTAATAATAATGATGAAGGAAAGGATGTTATAATTTGATCCTGATCGACACCCATTGTGATACATTATCGGTAATGGCTGGGTATGGCGACGAAATAAATGTGCCTGAGCAGATTATCACCCCGGATCGTCTGCGAGCGGGCGGCGTGACGCTGCAAGTAGCCGCGATCTTCGCAGGCGACAAAGGTCCGGCCCCTAACGGCGAACCGGCGGTTTGGGCCCGGAATCAATTGGCGGCGATACCCGGCTTCACGGACGGCGGGATAGCGCAGATCAAGGAATTCAGCGATGTCAAGGAAGGCATCCCTTCCTTTATACTGTCCATCGAAGGCGGCGAGGTGTTGGAAGGCTCGCTGGATACCCTCCAGCGGTATTATGACATAGGCGTGCGCATGTGCGCGCTGACGTGGAATTTTGAGAATGAGTTGGGCTTTCCGCATTGCCATGAGTCGGAGAAGCCGCTCAAACCATTCGGCTGGGATTGTGTGCGCGAGATGAACCGCCTGGGCGTGGCGGTGGACGTGTCGCACCTGGGTCTCGGCGGATTCTGGGATTTGATCGAGCACGCCGACAAACCGCCGATGGCTTCTCACTCCTGCTGCATGGCGCTGCAGCCCAAGATGACCCGTAACCTGTCCGACGATCAGATTAAAGCGATGATCGAGCGCGGCGGTTGGATCGGCATGAATTTCTGCTCGTCGTTTTTGGTCGAAGGCCGCCGGGCTACGGTGGAGGACATCGCCGATCAAATCGAGCATATTGCAAAACTGGGCGGCATTAAGCACGTGGGCTTCGGCAGTGACTTCGACGGCATACCCGTGAACCCCGAAGGGTTAGAGGATCCGTCGCGCTTTCCGAATATGCTCGACACGTTGCGCAAACGTTTCAGCGAAGCCGAGGTTGAGGGGATTGCCGGGTTGAATTTTCTTGAATACGTAAAAAGGTTGTGAATTTATAGTTCTGAAATAGGGACAACGCGCACACAATAGTACAACCGAATGCTCCACTGGGAGGGATAACTATGATGAAGTATTCCCGTCGAGGGGTTTGTGTGTGCGTTGTACTGTTGCTGATGTTCATGATCGTGGCACCGTCCGCGGCTCTCGCGGAGGCTTCCGCAGCGTTGGAATCGTCGCCGCCGTTTGACCTGCAGACGCCTTCCTACCTATTGATGGAGGCGGAGACGGGGTGGGTAATCTTCGAGCACAACGCCGATGAGCGCCGTCCCGTAGCCAGCGTTACGAAGCTGATGCCCATCCTGCTGACCTTGGAGGAGCTGGATCGAGGCGTCGTCAAGCTGTCCGACAAGGTGCACTGTTCCGCCGACGCCGCCGGAATGGGCGGCAGCCAAGCGCTGCTGGACGCGAACGTCCTCTATTCACTGGAGGATCTATTCAAGTCGATGGTAATAGCCAGCGCCAACGACAGCGCGGTAGCCATCGCCGAATACCTGAACGGCAGCGAGGATGCGTTCGTCAAACGCATGAACGACCGCGCCGCTCAATTAGGCATGACGAATACCAATTATAAAAATGTAACAGGCTTGCCCGTGGACGGTCAATACACCACGGCTCGGGACGTAGCCACGCTCAGCCGCGAGGTCGCCAAGCATCCGGCTTATTATCAATACAGCACCATCTGGATGTACTCGCTCACCCACCCCAGCGGCCGCACCACGGATCTGACGAATACGAATCGCCTCATCCGGTTCTACGAAGGCGCGGACGGATTCAAGACGGGGTCGACGAACGAGGCGCGCTACTGCCTGTCGGCGACGGCCAAGCGCGGCGACACGCGGATGATCGCAGTCGTGCTGGGTACGCCGGCCAGCCAGACGCGATTCGACGATGCGCGCAAGATGCTGGAGTATGGTTTCGCCAACTACCAGCTCAACCGTGTAGCCAAGTCGGGGGATTTATTGGGAGCAGAGGTGCCGGTGCGCTTAGGCGCGAGATCGGCGGTGCCAGCGGCCATCGGGTCGGATGTGAGTTTGCTGCTCAACAAAGGCCAGGAGCGCAACCTGGCTATAGAAGCGACGCTGGCGGAGTCGCTGGCCGCGCCTATTCGAAAGGGCGATCCCATTGGCGAGGTGAAGGTCACATTGAATGGGGATACTGTTATGACCATCCCGGCCGTGGCAGCGGTTGATGTGCCGTACCCTGGGTTCATTGAGGGCGTGATGACTGTACTGCGTAATTGGAAGGTGTAAGATAAGTTATTAGCCCTACCGCCTGTGGGCGGGATTGCCCCAACTGCGGTTGGGGTTCCGTTACTTTTCCCGCCCGTGGGAAAAGTAACCAAAAGGACGGCCAAAGAGGGAGGGCACTGTGCCGAGGTCGCTGAAAAAGTCTTCGCAAAGGCAACATAAAAAACCCAGGGCCTGTTCATGAAAAAGCAGGGAAACGGGCAGAAATAACGGCATCCAGGGTATCAAGATTGAGTGCACAGGACCATATTTTCATTGGTCCTGAGAGCTTGTCGCTGCCCGTTTCTCCGAAGTCCAACTTCCGGAGGAAAGCCAGCACAAGCTTACGCAGTATGTCCAGATTCGCAGCGAGGTACTTGGAACCAACCTTCCAACTATCCTCCCCCAGGACGACATCCAGCCGCCAATGCAGTTTGTTTTCAACACCCCAGTGTGAGCGAACCGCGTTGGCGGCACGTTCAATGTCGGTGATACTCGATATGAAATAACGTGCTTCTGTGGTCGATTGACCTTTTATTATACGTGTTGATTCAACAACTACTAAACTTTTCAACCCTTCCCATTGTTCTGTACTCTCAAACCATGTCAAGTCCGTGAATAGATAATACTTACGTATTTCGATTCTCCCATGTCCCTTTTCTCGTTAGTTAATATCACATATTTGTTTTTCATCAATGGATCTCCTAGGCAATATAGTCAAACTTGATAATATCCCGCAAATACTAACAGTTGTCGCGGTTGTTTTCCAGCGCGACGTACGCATCAAGCAAGGCCGAAAAACCGTCGATGCGCCGCCGGGTATCGCGGCCTTTCGCGGGCTGGATCGTGCCGTTTTTTGAATCCATGTCAACGCATGTATTGGACAGGCACCATATATCAATCGGGTTTTCGTTATATACAATAAGATTCGCCTCAAGGTCACGGCCTAATCGATTCATCGGGCCGGATAGCGTCGCCTTGCCCTGTGCGACAGGCTGCATACACTCATTGCCAAACGCCGCGCGCATGGATTCCACCCAATAATCCGCGCTCCATCGGTCATAACCGCACCAAACCATATAGATTCCATATTCCTCGCGCATCTCGTCAAACCATTGCGTTACATAATCAGCGTGTACCTTGTTCCCCGGCGTTGTGCGAAGTAACCCCCGATCGCACCAAACATCATAGGGAACCTTATCTTCGCGCGTGCGCGCCTCTAGTAAATCCTCTGGCAACCAATACATGGACATAACATATATGTGATCATCTCCCGGCTTCATGCAAATCAGCTTTGCCGCCGTGAGGTCTGTTGTTGTCGATAAGTCCGCGCCACCGATCCCGTATGAAAAGCCCATCGCCTTTGGATCGAACGTTGCGCCGTTGTGCAGCTGCTCGAATGTCAGCCATGTTTCCGTTGATGTTTGACGCCTGTTAAAGTCTTTGCATAACAAATTCTTGACTTCGTTAGGTTTGTTTAATGCCTTTTGAACCTTGTCGCGAAACTTGTCAATATCCTTTATTGTACCTAGGCCCGGATTCGCTTTCTTCCAGCATGATTCATTTTGCCAATCATCATCTTTATCAATCTCGTATATAATCGGCAGAACATGCGCGTCCTGAAACTGCCCGTCGAG
>BNUH01000118.1 GCA_025997215.1 Clostridia bacterium | reverse complement strand
GCGAGATAGTCAAGGCTGGTGTTAAAGACATTAGCGAGAGCTATGAACACTGGTAGAGTCGGCTGTTGAGTGCCACGCTCGTATCTTTGGTAGTTCTGCTCGTTAGTACCTATACGCGCTGCTACAGCGGCTTGGGTAAGCCCACTAGCCTTGCGTATGGTACGAAGAGTTTCACTGAACGTAGGCATGTATTCCTCCAAAAATAGTTCTGGAAAAACGGTTGACACATCGCATGCGATGTGCTACAATGCAATCAAGACATCGGAAACGATGTGGAGACTGAGGAGGCAAAGTGATTGACACTTAAAGAAGCAAGGCAAGAAGCCAAGCTAACTCAGCGGGAGGTTGCCCAAAGGGCTAGGGTGCCTTTGGTTACCTACCAGCGTTATGAGTGCAATCGGCAGAAACCCCACGCAATGACCGCTATCAGGATAGCTGATGTCCTTAAAGAGAGCGTGGAAACACTCTTTGGCACGGACGAGAGCTATACAGATATGCCCGCCTAATAGACGGACTGGGGACGGAAACGTTCTTGCGGGAGTAGGTATGAGTTTACCCCCTACTGTTGGAGTAGTCCTCGAAGTCTTCACTACGAATCGGGAGGGCACCATGCTGGGTTTCGTATTTGGCAATGTGCTGGATAAGGATATGTTCCATCTCCATGGCAATCGACCGATGGTCAACGTATGCCAAGTAACGAATCTTCTCGTAGGTTTCGTCTTGGAGGCGAAGAGTGAACTGGCGCTTATCCGTTGCCATTGCGATCCCTCCGTGAATTCGGAATGAATACATTGTACCACAGGCGAAATTTTCTTTCAAGATTCAGTGAATCCTCGTTGACATCGGTGATGCAAAGATGTACAATGAGTTCACCGTGAATCATCGAGCAAGGAGAGGTTATGATGGAACCCTGGAAGACGATGACGATTCGCATGCCGATTTCATTACTTGATGACCTCCGTAGGGTTGCGGACGAAAACCATCGCTCGATGAACAAGCAGATACTTGCTTACGCCGAGAAGATGGTCGATGAAGCAAGCGAGACGAAGAAGCAGCCTGCTTGACAGAAGGAGGGCGTCTCAATGCCCAAGGTACTGCTGACACATGCCCAGCGTGACGCGGAGGCCGCGAAGATATGGGCGGCGCGGTTTAAGGCCTGCGTTGCGTATCACAAGGCGTTTAGGGGGATGAACGTCGAGCAAATCGCCCATAAGATGTGCTTGCCGCGTTCGACGATGTATCAGAAGCTCCAGAACCCGCACGAACTGGCGCTCGGCGAAGCGCTGCAGCTTATGAACCTGCTCGGCTTCACGAACGCAGAAAGAAGCGATCTATTCGGATACTCGCTGGAAACGCTGAAGGCGGCAGCGAACGAATGATCGTAGGATGAGTATGGCTTTAGCTAGTGATTGTGGTTAATCTCCGGCAGGTCAGCGCGCCCTGTGAGGTAGTCCAGGGAAACTCCAACGGAACCTAAGGGGAAAGGATCTTCTGATGAAACAGCGCAAGCAACCAACGCCGGAATGGAGTGTCGACGCTGCTCAGTACGCTCAATACATAGGAGACGAGAGCTACGAGCAAACCCCAAACTATCGTAAGCGCAAATCGCCGCCATTCGCGAATGTTCCGCTTCCGCTCATTCTCGTCTTGGAGACGCTTATCCTCGCTCCGCTTGGATACCTTCTTGGCTTCCTCACCAAGGTGCATCTCATGCGCTGATATGTATTCATAAGCCTTTGGCGCTAGGGTGAACCCGTTGCCTTGGCTATGGATATACCCAGCGTTTCGGAGGGATTCAGCGAATTCCCGACTGACTGTAGTGGGCCATGCTTTGCACGGCAACTCTACGTCAAGGAGTTTCAGCCTCTGATAGAGGTCGTCAACCTGATCCGGAGGCACTGGTTTTGCAACAGCTCCTGGCACCTGCTTGGACTTTAGCAAGCCGAATCCTCCTAAACAACGTATCATCCTGCTGTTCTAATCAGCAGGATGATAGACCCAGAGAAAGGTTGGTGGTTGCCGTGATGTAGACCATCCTCGCAGACCCAGAAAACACTACTGGTCACTTACCCCTGTAAGGCAGGGCGTGTGGACGGTACCGATAGAGGGCGGTACGTGTGACTGTAGTCATCCCTGCGTCAGAGAGCGTCGCACGAAGTCGCTGAGGGCGGGTTCGGTGCTGAACGCGGGGGAGTGGTTCTACACACAAGGCATTTGACGCATTCAAGGCGCATTTGTTCCCGGGCGCTGGGTATAATTCATACCACCTGTCACCACGGCGCGCCAACACCGCTATTCGGAACAAGCGCCTCGAAATGCCAGCTCATGCTATTATAGACGCCGTTCATAGAAAGTTGTTCCATTATACAAAAAACAAACGAAAACATGGAGTACAAATGCAGAAGCAATTGACAGTTCAAGACTTGATCAATAACCTACTGGATCACGCTGCTACAGAGTTAAAATATAAAAACATGGCGGCGAAGGCGTTAGAGACGCTGACCGTCTGTGACGAGGATGACTACAGTATGCAGATTGATCTATTCAACCAGTCCGTTAACGTGTACAACGCCTTCAAGGTATTTGCCTTAGAATCGGGGCTGGAAACAAGCGCGGAGGCGTGGGACAAACGCGTGGCTGATTGGATGCGTCATAGGCCAGAGTATCATGACTAGCCAATAATACGAAATCGGAGGAATCAGCATGCGGCACTACAATGCAGAGTATGACATTGACGACATAAAGGCGTTACAGCTTATGATTGACAACGCGCTGGATAACGCCGACTACGCCACAAACCCGATTAATAGCGCGGTCAAGCGCGCCGTCGCTCGCGCGGATATGCGCTACGACATTGACGAGGCTGTTAAGCTCGCGCGTGGCCTAGGGTATACGTACGCTTGCGCATGCCTGAAAGCGGCTAGAACCGTTGATCCCATATTGTGGATACAAGCAGCGCGAACCAACATCGAAACGCAATATGACAGCATTATCAGCGAAGGCCATAGGGCGCGTTACAACATGCTGCATCGCCAGGCGGAATACGGATTCATGGCGCCCGATATAGCGTAACGGAACATACGAATCACAATGAATTGGAGGAATGACAATGCAGCGTATCACAACTGAATCGTATGCGTATGAGCTGATCGACCAGGCCGCACGGCTGGAGTTGTCGCGCGTCGAATACCGCGCTATGAAGCGCGAGTGCCAGCCGCCGGGGTTGTGGAGTTCCAACACGATCATTGATAACGCTATCAGCAGAATCAACCATAAGCGCGGACGCATTCGCGGCCTCGCCATAGCATTGGGAATCGCTGATAATCCTTTGGAATGGGAGCACATGATCATGGAACACGAAGCCGATCAGATTGCTAAAGTGCTGGGCTTGGATGATCCAGGCCTGTCTGGTCGGCCAGCGGGGAGGCGGTATCGTGTTTGCAAAGCCACTTTCTAGCCTGTATTACACGCCTAAGGAGGCGGCGGCCATGACGGGCGCAAGCCCGCAAATCCTTCGCATACTGGCCAGACAGGATAAATTGCCATATCCCAGCGAAATACGAAACAACCGAACATTATTCCCGCGCGCGCCGCTTGACGCTTACATTGCGCGCTGCCGTGGTGTAAAGGAAACAACTGCCGGATCGGAGGAATTGAATGTACAATACGGTTAAGCTGGTTGGATCGATAATTGACACACCCAGGCTGAATCACGAGATAGGAGGCATCAAGGTATACCGCTTCGACATGGACGCCGGCGATCGAGCGACGGTATACGCAAACGAGCAGGCGCTTCCAGGGCCGTTGGAGCCTGGCGATCGGTTGTTTGTCAGCGGCGCATTGCGCACATTCCATAACGAAGCCCCTGGCGTTTATCATGTTGTGGCGAAGGGACGGGTAATCAGTCCCGCCACTGATGCAGAGCCGACATCAAACATCGTACGGTTCACCGGGAAGCTAAGCTCACTGCCGCCGCTCAATTATGAGGTAAAGGAAGATAGAGCCAATCCTATACCCACGGTAATGGGGAAATTACACCAGACCAGACTGGACGGCAAGCTATGCACGATCATCATCAAAGCCGAGGGCACGCCAGCGCGCCAGATATGCGGTATAGGCGTTGATGAAACAATCGACATAGTCGGCAGACTGTCAAGCGGCGTTGTTATCGTGGATAGCATAGAACGTCGTACTGTGCAGGACACGCCTTATCAAGCGTATCTGCCGAGCGCAGTAAGGAGGCCTTGTGGATAAGATGATTGATATTATCCCAATGGATGTGCTGCTGGCCATGGACGACGCGGACGACGGCTGGACGGTTGCCGACGACAGCACGGCTGAATGGGCGATAGCGCGGATAAGCGATGCGCGGCAGGAGCGCGACAGGTTATGCTCGCTTGCCGACAGCAGGATTGATTACTTCAAGCGCGAACGCGACAAGGCCGAACGCCAGTGCAGCGAAACAACTGAAAGGCTATCGTCCAAGCTCAGCGACTATTTCCGTGGTGTCCAGCACAAGCAATGCAAGACGCAGGAAACATACAAACTGCTATCCGGAACGTTACGGCTGAAGTATCAAACGCCAGAACGGATAGTGAATGACGCGGCTGGGTTTACCGCATGGGCGGCTACGCAGAATCCAGACATGATCAAGGTAGAAACGTCGCCACGTTGGAGCGTTGTCAATACCCTATGCGAAATGGTCGACAATAGATTGGTGTACACGCCTACGGGCGAGGTTGTGCCGGGCGTGGAGATGGTTAAGCGTCCGGACGTGTTCGAAGTGGTCACAAAAAAAACAGAACTCGAAACGAACTAAGATGAACTAAAATGAATTAGGAGGAAACAAGGAATGAGCACGCCTGTATTGATCATTGGAAAGTCTGGTTCAGGGAAGTCGGCCAGCTTGCGCAATCTGGAGCCGTCTATAACAGGGATCTTCAATGTACTGGGAAAGCCGCTGCCGTTTAGGAGCACACTGAAAAGCATAGAGAGCGATTCGTACGGTTTCATAATGGAACGAGTAGTGAAAAGTAAGGCTGACATACTAGTTATTGACGATGCGGGTTATCTAATTACCACCCAGTTTATGGCGAATCAAGGCAACGCAAAAGGGAATAGCTCGTACGCATTTTACAACCAGTTAGCATGCAATTTCTGGGACCTTATTGCGGCCATACGCAAGATTAAAAACAACAAACGCATATATGTTATGATGCACGATGAAAAGAATGAAGCCGGCGATATAAAGCCCAAGACGATTGGCAATATGCTGGACAATAAAGTAGTGTTGGAAGGCTTATTTACCATCTGCCTACGGTGCGCGGTTGTGAATAACCGCCATGTGTTCTTTACTCAATCGGACGGGTTCGACGTGGCGAAGTCGCCCATGGGGATGTTTGACGAATTGGTTATTGACAACGATTTGCAGCTTGTCGATAAGGCTATTTGCGATTACTACAATATCCCGCGCCTGGTAGTGGCAGCGGCGGCATAGGAGGAAAAGAGAATGATCAAGCCAACCGATTGGGATCAGACAGCGGCGTATACGGGCGCATTTGACAGGCTGCCGCCGGGGTATTACGTATGCAAGATTGTAGGCGCGCGCATGGAGGTATCCAGGAGCGGGCGGGAACAGTTTGTGCTTGCGCTGGACGTAAGCGAAGGCGAGCACAAAGGGTTTTTCAAGTCGCAATACGATAGCCGCAAGGCAAGCGGCGGAGGGTTTTCCGATCAGACCAAATGGCCGTGCACATTCTATCAAGGCATAAAAGCCAATGACGGCCGCACAAACGGCTTTTTCAAAGGCCTGATAAGCACGATAGAGGAAAGCAATCCCGGGTATACGTTCAACTGGGACGAGCGTACACTAAAGGATAAGGCCGTCGGGTTTGTGTTCGGCGAAGAGGAGTTCATGGGCAATGACGGCAATGTGCGCACGAACGTCAAGCCGGCACGGTTCACGAGCGTTGAAAAAGCGCGTGTTGGCGGCTCGGCGCCGGAGTTGCGCAAGCTGGCCAATACCCCGCCGCAAGTGCTCGTAGGGTCTGCTTACTACGGCAGCGGCGGGGGCAGTACAATGCCCGCCAATGAGGATGATCTGCCGTTCTAGACCGTCCTAGGCATTCAGACACTGATTCTAAGCGCGCGCCGACGGTGCAGAAAACCGTATGACGTTTGTTACTCTCTTTTCCGACATCCCGGCTTCGGTTGATGTGTTCCAGAGGGATATGGCGCATAAACTGTTAAAGTTGGGCGGCGCGCGCAATACAGTACTGTATGCAGCATAATATATATAGACTAATGCAGACGGAGGGCTGATTATGGCGCTATCAAACGGGAATTGCACCTATTGCGGTGCGGGCGCATATGTACAGGATGATCCGCTAGGCGACAATCCAACGCAGGAGCAGATTGACGCAATGGTAACCCAGCAGTGCAAGTGCGACGACGCCGTCCGCGCGAAGCATGAACAGCGTCAAGCGGAACGATTCGAGGGTATAGTCGGCGAGCCGTCCAGGGCGAGAGGGTTTGAGCCGTTGGAACAGTATGAGAAGGACGCGTTAAAGAAAGTGCGTAACCTTGTTGGTTATCATAACATTGTCGCCGCTACGATCGATTTGGACGACGGCAGCAAACTGATCATCAAGGTCAGTAAGGACAATATAACCACGGCCACGCGCGAGCGTAAAGAGACTATAGCGGGGTAACGCGCTGTCGACCGCTCGTTAGTTCCATATCGGGCGCAACATTAAGGTAATAAGTGAAGGAAGGGTACTAGGATGCCTACACGCTACATTAAAGCATCAATCTGCATCAGCGACGACTATAACGATCTGACATTCTTTGAGCGCGATATGTTTATGCGCCTGATCGTATCGGTTGACGATTTCGGAAGGTATGACGGCAACCCGCGTATTATACGCGGACGCTTGTTCCCGCTGGACGAATCCGTAACCAAAGATATGGTTGCGAGCGGATTAAATCATATGGTAGAACTCGGAATGATGCAGTTGTATGAAAGTGGTAGCAAGGCTTATCTTGCCCTTACCGCGTGGTTCAAGCATCAAAATCCGCGCGCAAAAGAGAGCAAGTACCCAGCCCCTTCCGCTTCGCCCCCCACAGTTGTCGACATAGGCGGCGACGCGCAAACGGCCCCCGACGCCCCGATACAATTACCCACACAAGAATCACCTGTGCAGGAGTTGCCCGCACAAAGCGAGCAAATGCAGGAAGATGAAAGCAAAAGCGAGCAAATGCAGGAAGATGAAAGCAAAAGCGAGCAAATGCAGGAAGATGAAAGCAAAAGCGAGCAAATGCAGGAAGATGAAAGCAAAAGCGAGCAAATGCAGGAAGATGAAAGCAAAAGCGA
>BNUH01000117.1 GCA_025997215.1 Clostridia bacterium | reverse complement strand
CAGCAGACAAAAACACGCGCCGCCGCATTCATCAACAAATTATATCGAATGCGAAAGAATGCCGTACGTTCGTGTTTGATTCAGGAAATAATACCATCATACTTGTGAATATTCCATCAAATGAGTTAAGTGAAACTTACGGTTCATTGCTGAAGCTAACACAAGACATCGCTGTCTTAGAAAGAATTCCCATATTCGCAGGAGGAGTATACCATGGACTGAATATGGCTTACATATCATATCATGAAGCCCTGGACGCCGCTGACGGTGTAGTCGCATATTCGAGTGATAAAGCGCAAATCGGTTACCATTTCACCCCTTTGCAGGTCGAAATGCTTTCCAAACACATCGCCTCAGCAAATGAGGAAGGCGCGCTGGAGCTATACTCAGATATATGTATACGTAATTATAATAACAGAACTGTATCCTTTCCATTTATTAGGTGCCTATTCTTTGATATCGCGGGTACTGCCATTGTTTCCGCGCAGCACAATAAGGACGCTAACGGAAAGTTGAAAAACCAGTTAGAAACACTACTGACGCGATTGTATAATGCTCAGGATTTCGGGCAGATGCAGCAGATCACACAATCAATTCTCGAAAACGCTATTCAATACAATAAATCGGTAAAGTCAGATACCGCAGCCCTTATGAATAGAATAATTCTATGTGTTGAGCGAAACTATGCTAACCCAGATTTTAACGTTACCTATCTTGCCGAGAGCATTGCAATGAATATGTCCTATATCTCAAAATACTTCAAGGAAAAAATAGGTATAGGTTTATATGATTATATCTCTCTCATGCGTGTGAGCCGCGCCAAGGAACTTCTTAAGGATTCAAATGTACAGATTAAGGAGATAGCGCACCAGGTGGGTTTTGAGAATGATAATTCATTCATAAGGGTCTTCAAAAAACATGAGGGTATCACTCCGGGTGGTTACCGGAAACAGCTGGCGCAAGTGTAAATATCGGCTTATTTTTAGTGTTGGACACGCAACAACAAATCTGCAGGTTATGTAAAAATATGATGATTGCGTATCCGCGTCGCTCGCGCTACTATGAAAGCAAGTTGGAAAACCGCTCGTACCAGTTATTCGGAAGGAGGTTTGTCGTTGAACGTCTATATGATGGTGGACGCGGAGGGATGCAGCGGCGTGTTCGACAGTACACAGGTGATAGAAGAACAGCCACGCTATGCCTACGGTCGTCAATGCATGACAAACGATGTGAACACCTGCGTTGAAGCTTGCAAAGCTGCTGGTGTTAACAAGATTTTTGTTCGCGACTGCCATTATAGGGGGCGTAATCTCATCTGGGAGGAACTATCACCCAAAGCAGATTACTATATCTGTGGCGATACAGGCAACGAACGCTGTCCAGCGCTTGACGAATGCGACTGTGTTATGCTTGTGGGTTATCATGCAATGGCGGGCTCAAGCGCAGCGATTCTGGAACACACAATGAGTTCTGAATATGTTCAGAACTATTACCTGAACGGCATATGTGCCGGAGAATTGGCAATCGACGCAGGTATAGCCGGAGACCATGGCAAGCCGGTCGTTTTTGTCAGCGGCGACAGCGCCGTATGTGCCGAAGCGCAAGCGTTACTCCCATGGGTGACGACAGCCGAGGTTAAGAAAGGTCTTACCATCGAAGGGGGGTTATTGCTGCCGCCTGCCCGTGCGTATGAGCTGCTTGCTGTTAAAACCCGCAAAGCTATCGCGAATTTCAGCAACGCTGAAATATATACCGTTGAGAAGCCTGTTCGCCTTCGAGTTGAGACATGCGAGCGTTCAAAACTCCCGTACCATCGCGTTAAGCCGTATATGAGAATCATTAATGCGCGAACCTTCGAAGTGACAGGCGCAACAGTCGAAGAAGCGCTGTTCCGCTCGTTCTGATAAACGAAAAATTATCATTAATGCAAGGAGAATGATCATGAAACTAAGTCGGAGAATAAAGCCGGTTACACTGACCGTTCTGGTAATGATTCTGCTGGTTGGCAGCGTAATCCATGCTGTACCTACGTCGGCAGAATCTGAAACCGTGAGACTTACTTGGTGGATGCCGCTGCAGAACCAATCCGTCACTGATAATAAAGCCGTATCGGCATATCAGTATTTGGAAAAAACTGCCAATGTTGAATTCACCTTTAAACACCCCGCGTTAGGACAGGAAGCCGAAGCGTTCAACTTGCTTGTTTCAGGCGGTGATCTGCCGGATATGATTACCTACCGATGGGATAGATTTCCAGGTGGAGTGGAAGCCGCCGCTCAAAACAACATACTGATCAGACTTAACGACCTCGTAGACAGCGATATGCCCAACTTCAACTCCTTCATCGACAAGTTCCCGGAAGTTGGCAAGGCGGCGAAAACAGATAACGGCGATCTTTACGTCTTCCCGAAAATCAGCACGAAAACTCCTGAGTCCAGCTCTGTGTATCAGAGCCTGAGCGGCAGGGAGCTTTACAGCGAGTCGTACTGCGGACTAATCATCCGTAAAGACTGGCTTGATGAGTTGGGACTGGATGTACCAGAAACGCTAGACCAGTTCGCTGATGTATTACGTGCGTTTAGAGACCAGAAAGGCGCTGATGCGCCGTACACCACTCTGAGTTTTCCTGGTGGAGACTTCATTCGGTTCAGTAATCTCTTTTATAGCGCGTTCGATCTGTGCAGTGACTTCTACACAGACGGTACCAACGTTCACTATGGACCGTATGAACCTGCTTATAAGGATTTGCTCACGTATATGAACATGCTCTACACAGAAAAACTGCTTGATAACGATTTCGCCGTAACAGACGAGGCGTCAATGTTCTCGAAAGTTTTAACCGGCAAAAGCGGTGCGTGGACTGGCTATTCCAATGCGATTACAACACCGTTTGATCAGCTGCATGGTGAAGACTCAAACAGTACCTTTGTAGCCATCGGTATAAAGAACCCTACGAAGGAATCCGGACAGCGGAACCTTTACAAACAGGCAGGTTATCCAGTCAGCCTTAGTTACGGTATGGGCATAACAACCGCCAGCAAGAACCCCGAAGCCGCTGCGCGCGTCGTTGACGCATGCTTCACGGATGAAGGTGACTTTGCGATGAACTGGGGTTCGCCTGACAACAGTTCCGTAGAGATAGTAAATGGCTGGCCCGCCTGGAACACAAACGTAGACTCAGCGAACCCTGCTGACTTTTATAAGTATACAGCATACAGCGGAGCTTTTGCGGTGGACGATTGGACGCGGCGTCTGCAGAAGAGTTCTGCTGGTACCCAGGAAGGCATCAATGCACTCACAACATGGGATAATGAGAACGGTACCCTTCCGAACATGATGCCAAGCGTATCCCTGGCTTCAGACGATATTAGCACATATTCATCAAAGATAACAGAGGTTCAAACTTATGTTAACGAGATGTTTATGAAATTCGTAATGGGGCAGGAATCTATCGACAAATTCGACAGCTATATTGCCGAACTGCAGAGTATAGGCATCGATGACCTGCTTGCTATGCAGCAGGCCGCTTTGGATCGGTATAACGTCAGGTAAGAAAATCAGCATACCGACCCGAGCCGCCCTCTTGCTGCAAGTGGGTGCAGGAGGGCGGCTGTATAATGGAGGCAAAGCACATGAAGAGCTACACTATCCGATTAGGTGCTGACCTAAAGCGATATAAGTACCTTTACATGATGGCTGTGCCTGTCATCATGTGGTATGCTGTTTTCTGTTACGCACCACTTTACGGGGTACAGATTGCGTTCAGGAACTTCGCTCCCGGGCGAGGCATTACCGGCAGCCCTTTCGTAGGAATCAAGTATTTCATTGATTTTTTTAACGGCAGGTATTTTTCGAGGACTGTTCGAAATACTCTGTTTCTCAGCATATATTCGACGCTTTTCATTTTCCCGCTGCCTATTATATTCGCGCTTATGCTCAATGAAGTTCGGCATAGCCTACTGAGGCGGGTTGTTCAAACTGTCAGCTACCTTCCCCACTTCATCTCTCTTGTAGTGGTCTGCTCGCTTATACGTGAATTCACATCCAGCAGCGGCTTAATAAACAATATTGGTGCCTTTTTCGGAGCATCACGGCGTTCATTGCTGCTTTTGCCAAGGATGTTCCGAACTATCTATATCTCTAGTGAAATCTGGCAGGAGTTAGGTTGGAACTCCATTATATACATCGCGGCTATTACAGCTATCGATCAAACACAATACGACGCTGCGGCAATCGACGGCGCGAACCGTTGGCAGCGGATTCAGCATGTAACAGTGCCTGGTATTATGCCTACCGTTGCGATACTATTCATACTGCGCCTGGGTATGATGATGAGCGTCGGCTATGAAAAGATACTGCTGCTATATAATGAGGCTATCTATGAAACCTCTGACACGGTCTCGACTTACTTATACAGAAAAGGACTGCAGGAGTATAACTATGGTTACAGCGCAGCAGTAGGATTGTTCAATTCCGTTATCAACTTCGCGCTTGTGATCACTGCGAACAAGTTAAGCCGCAAACTGAGCGGTGAAGGATTATGGTAGGAGGCGCGTTATGATCGCTCGCGCATTCAGTCAAAAGCGTATTTCCGATCGCTTGTTTGATATCGGAAATTACTCATTGCTTATAGCCGTCACAGTCATTACGCTGTATCCGATGTTGTATGTATTATTTGCGTCTATCAGCAATCCGTCAGAGTTTGGCAAGAAGGCGTTTACGCTATTGCTCAGACCGGTTGGAAAACCGCAGTTAGCGGCATATCGCTATGTATTGACAAACCAAATGATTATGAAAGGATTCGTAAACACACTTTTCTATGTTGTGGCAGGTACGCTAATCAGCATGATTCTTACACTGTTGGGAGCTTATGTACTTTCACGCAAGGGATATATGCTGAAGAAACCCCTTACACTGGCGATAATGTTCACTATGTACTTTTCAGGTGGGCTGATTCCAACATACATGCAGATTCGCAACCTTCACATGCTAGACAGCGTTTGGGCAGTATTGCTTCCATCTGCAGTTAACACATTTAATATGATCGTTATGCGGACTGCTTTCGACTCGGTTCCCGAAAGCCTGCATGAAAGCGCGATGCTTGACGGCGCCCATGACCCTCAGATATTTCTCCACATATTTCTGCCATTAGCTATTCCGACGATCGCGGTTATTGGCTTATTTTATGCCGTTTCGAGATGGAACGCTTGGTTTGAGGCGACGATATATCTTACATCGCGCAGCCTGTATCCGGCGCAGCTCATACTACGCGAAATGCTAATCCTAATGAATTCTGAATACCTTGCTCTTCACGGCGGTTCAACAAACCTCTCAGCCTTAGGCGAGTTGATTAAGTACGCGGCAATCATTGTGGCGACACTTCCCATAGTGATACTATATCCATTTATACAGAAGTATTTTGTAAAAGGTGTTATGATCGGTGCTGTTAAGGAATAAGTGGAGGGTTTTATGAGAATGACATCAAACGCGCACACCCATTGTACATGGTGCGACGGCGCTGATAGTGCGGAAGATATGATTCAGGCCGCGCTGGCACTCGGCTTTGATAGTCTAGGGTTTTCTTGCCATTCCCCCGGCGAATGTTTGCACGATGAACAAGGCTATAAAGCGGATATTATGGAGCTTAAGAATAAGTATAGTGATCGAATAAGTATTTTTTGTGCCCTGGAGCAAGATGTCAGCATCCATCCACGCTACACGGGTTACGAATACATAATTGGATCTTGCCATCATTTGCCCAAACAAGATGGAGCAGGGTATTTGGATATAATGAACGGCAACCTCATTGCCGATATTATTGATCAAGAATTTGGCGGCGACGGTTTCGCTATGGCAAAAGCGTACTATAAATACGAGGCCAATGCTATGTGTAGACTTCGCCCTGATATCGTTGGACATTTTGATATAATAGCACGACACAACAAACGCCTAGGGTTTCTTGATGAAGAAAACCCTCAGTATAAAGAAGCGGCGTTGGAAGCGTTTGATTATGTTCTAGATACTATAGGTGAATACGGCGGTATGTTTGAGGTCAACACAAGTGCCTTCGGGTGCGGTGAGCGCGATGTTCCATACCCTGCGCCTTTTCTGCTTCGTCACGCCGCTCAGCGCGGCGCACGACCGATAATAACGACCGACTGTCACTTTATCAAGGGGCTGGATGCTAAGTTCACTGAAACTTTGCAAATGCTACTTGAAGCAGGATTTAAAGACATGGCAGTGTTGACAAATAGAGGATTTTGTAATGTAAATATATGAAATGAATAGACTGATAGAAAGGAACTATCCTATGTTTAATAAACTTTCTGATGTTGCGTTTATCGGTGATGCCTATCTGAAGGAACCCATTAAAGCTGTTGTCTTTACATTCCACGGTTTAGGACATACCGCCATGCGAAGCACGCTGGATGTAGATGAGCTCGAGTTGTGGAGCAGTATGGGCAAAACATAATCCCAGAACGTCCAGACTACACATGGTTTGAGTCAGCGACTGACGGGCTGCGTTACGCTATACCTTGCCGGATAACAGAGTTTTTGCAAAATGACTATCTGACCGTACGCAAGGATTGGCTCGACAAGCATACTACCAAGTTGTGCAAGCACTTCCTTTATATCACGAGGCTGGCTAGTAATAATCGAGTTATCCAACGCTTGTAAAGCTGACCTCATCGCTGACTCATCAATAGCAAGAACGGCAGCAATTACCCGCTGAGAATGCAGTACCGGAACTGGAGACATATCATTTTTATAGTGAACGGGTAAGCGTTCGTATATATGGGTTTGGCACGGGACATAAAAATTATACGCTACGGCTGTTAATGCCCGTTGGTAAGCTGAATAGCTGCTAGAAAGGTTCGCAAACCGTTCACTGATTCCTATGTGAATGCATAGGTTTTCACACCCGAACCTATCACGCAGCCATTTATTGAAAACTGTATAAACACCGCTAAATGAAGTAATTGTGGAATCAACGCTGGTATCCGTATCACTCCAGAAAACTACAAGAAGGCCTTGATGCCAAGCTGCCATATGACCATGCTCAATCCAGAATTTAGGTATACTTATATCCGAGAAGAACGACTCGCTATCATTGCTTAACGCACGGAGCACGGCGATGCGGTAAGGAGGGGATGGCATGAAGGAAGCTGACAGACAATCCACGCCGGAGCAAACCCAGTGGGTAGATCATAGAGGAAACGGAAGTAGAGATGCCTCGGGGAAATGGAAGGCTGTATATAGAATACGGCGCATTGCATATGACAGCGGACAGCGGATATCCAGTAGAATCGCTGACAGCATTGCTGCGGGAGATGTGTGCAGCATGCTGAGTTTCGTAGGAAAGCGGATCATCCTGGCGTGCGGTATTACAGATATGCGCAAGTCATTTAATGCTAAGCTTGACCCAAATAATGGGAGAAGTCGACGAGGATACCTTGATACCTTTGATAAATACAAACATGCAATAACCAATGGTATATACGATTCGTATACCATTTATAAGGAACGCCTAGACTCGTTAATCAGTTATCGGGTTCAGCTTTACGATGATCAGGGT
>BNUH01000116.1 GCA_025997215.1 Clostridia bacterium | reverse complement strand
TCGAACAACGATTCCGTGTGTTATCCGCTATGAGCGACGGCGTACAGCTTCGTCGAGGTGCTACTTATGATCAACTACGCGACTTATATATTATATTCTTTTATAAACATGACCCGACTAATGAGAAACGGTATAGGTATGAGCGCGTAACTGTATATGAGCACAATAGGGAAAAAAATATAGATACCCACAAGCATGAAGTAATTCTATTCACTGGTGGAGTGAACGGCGCAGATGCTGTTACGCCAGATTTGATTGAACTGCTGAGGTATTTCAACGATCCGAGGTCTTATCCAGTGGGTGAGACTAAGCTTGATGTTATAAAGAAATTGGCGTCTGCAGTTGATAAGATTAAAGACATCTCTGAATGGAGGGATTACGTAATGACAATCCTGGTAAAGCAGAGACAGGCGGAATTAGTAGGAGAGCAGAGAGGCGAGGCTAGAGGGATAGGGATTGGCGAGCAGAGAGGGCTGGAGAGAGGTGATCAGAAAGCCGCTAAAGCCATGTATCGTCGTGGTATTCCGATCATCGATATTGCATCAGACTTAGGCCATCCAGAGGGCCTCATCCAGCAGTGGGTTGCCCAAAAATGAAAATACCAGCCAAGTAGGCTGTCACGGCGCACGATACGTGAGAAAAAAGTGCGCTGCGCCACAAAGCCCCCAAAATTGACAGCTTGCCTCGATTTGTGCGATAGTGCTTAGGCTAGATGTCACGGCGCACGATACGTGAGAAAAAAGTGCGCTGCGCCACAAAGCCCCCAAAATTGACAGCTTGCCTCGATTTGTGCGATAGTGCTTAGGCTAGACAAATGTCACGGCGCACGATACGTGAGAAAAAAGTGCGCTGCGCCACAAAGCCCCCAAAATTGACAGCTTGCCTCGATTTGTGCGATAGTGCTTAGGCTAGACAAATGGTCAGAGTATTTGTCACGGCGCACGATACGTGAGAAAAAAGTGCGCTGCGCCACAAAGCCCCCAAAATTGACAGCTTGCCTCGATTTGTGCGATAGTGCTTAGGCTAGACAAATGGTCAGAGTATTATTATACCTTGGAGGAGGATCGTTATTGTTTGATTACTACCTTATCGATTTTGAGGCTGTGGCAGGGTTTATGAATAAAGAGGCGGCGCATATTTGTCGCAGGTGTTTTGCGCCGTGACATTTACTCATCCACCTGTTGTACCCGAAGGCAGGACTGGTCTCGCAGGCTTCAATGGGTGGCGTTATCCATTATGTACAGGCGGCGGCGTTCGGAGGGGCGTGCGTATTGTTAGCCGAAACTGTCCTATCAATCGTAGGGCGGTTATTCGGTGCAGCGTATACTTTCCGCAGGCGTAAGGGTCAGCCTACTCAATCACAAACCACCAATAGAAGCTATTACAATGAAATAGATGATGCTGCCTGATTACTGGCTAGTAACCGAGTACAAGCTGCCGTCCTAAGTTGTGCAGCTCGCGAGATAGTTCCTTCTCACTCAACGCCTTAGGTGTGGTAACTGTTATAGTTTGGTTAATGACCGTTCCTGCCGCGCCAGCACCATAATCGGCTTGCCCGCCGCCTTGTATGCCATAACCAGATCGCGCGTTGAGCGCGACATTCGCATCCAGACTGGTTGGGATCGCATTCTCAATATCCTGCCGAACCTTGTTCATGATGCCGACGAAGCCTTCGTCCAAACCAAGCCCCATGTTGGTTCCTATTTCGGCGAACACCTTCGAGGGCGAGTGGATGCCCAAAACCGACTTTACCTTATCCGCAATACCGCTGATACCCGAACTGATCTTGCTTTTCAGGCTGTCAATCGCTCCCGATATGGACGACCACATGGAGTTGATCATATTGGAACCGACGGAAGCCAAGGATGAAGCTGCGCCGCTTAACGCACCTTTGATCGCGTTTACAATACTATTCGCGGCGGACGTGGCTTTACTGATAGCACCGGAAACATTGGATGATATAGACTCAAACAGGTTCTTACCAGAATTGGTTGCATCGGTATTCCCGCCCTTGATCGCACTGATAATATCGACGACCAACTGCTTACCCTTGTTCAGAGTATTGGTTATCGCGCCAGAAATGTTACTCCCTATCGCAGTGAATAGCCCCAAACCAGCCTCAGTCGCTGACGAGTTACCGCTTGTCACGGAGTTGATGATATTTGTAACCATCTCTTTACCACGGCTGAGAATATTGGAAACAGCGCCGGAGATATTGGAACCGATAGCGGTGAACAGCCCTAAACCAGCAGTTGTCGCACCAGAATTCCCGCCCGTAACCGCACTGATGATGTTCGTAACCAATTCCTTACCGCGCGATAATATATCATTAATAGCTCCGCTGATATTTGAACCGATAGCTGTGAAGAAGCTTGCTCCCGCAGAGGAGGCGCTGCCGACCGCGCCAGATATAGCCCCGACCACGCTTGTGGCTAGTTCCTTCGCCTTATTTACTGTGGATGTAACCGCCGAGGCAATATTCGATCCGATCCCGCTGAAAAACGTCGCGCCTGCCGATACTGCCGCCGATACGCCTCCCTGTATCGCACTAACCACGCCGCTCACAATCTCGCTGCCTTTGGTAATCACTGTAGACATAGCAGGCCCGACATTCGAGCCGATCGACTGGAACAGATTCAACCCCGCTTGCGCCAGCGACGCTATCCCACCACCCAGCGCCCCGACAATACCGGTGATTAACCCGCCGATCCCACTGACCAAATTCGGGATGATGTTGACCAGCGCCATTCCCAGTCCGGCGAACATACTGACGCCAGCCTCGCCGATCTGCCCAACGCCGCCAATCAAGCCATTGATGATCGCCATAATAATCTGTGGTAATGCGGCTACTATGGATACGATTATCTGCGGGATGGCCTGCACAATCCCCATAAATAGTTGGATCGCCGCCGTAATGATCTTCTCTGGTGAGGATACGAGAAAACTCACAATCGCCTCGATAATCGCGGGTATGCTCTCAACGATACGTGGTATAGCCGCGACAATGCCTTGCGCCAAACCGAGTATCAGGTTCAGCCCTGCATCAAGAAGCGCGGGCAAGCTATTAGCAAGCCCCTCCACAATCTTCATTACCGCTTCCGCTGCCATGGGTAATAACTGCGGCAGCGCCTGTCCGATTCCATCCACAAGCGAGGTGACGATCTGTACCGCTGCACCGACCAACTGCGGTAGCGCACTCACTATGCCGTTGACCAGCGCAAGTATAATAGGAACAGCCGCCTGGATGATTATCGGCAACACCTGCAGGATTGCATTGACCAAGAACTCCATGATCTGCTGCGCAGCGGTCATAATCTGCGGCATATTCTGCTGGATCGCGTCGACCAATGTCGTGATGATTTCAGTACCCAGCTGAAGCATCCCAGGTAGAATCTCTGTAATCCTGGCTAATGCGGATTGCAGCGCGGAGCCGATCATCGCCTATCTTGGACATATCGCCGCCCGCGTCGATCATGCCGTTCGTGAACTGATGAAGCAGGTCTACGCCGACCGTACCCAACTCTTGCAGCTGTGGCAGGAGTATCCCGCCTAATGCATGTTTCGCCGCCTCGCTGCCGGACGACAAACGTACCATGGTGTCGTCGAACGCGCCAAATGCCGCAAGCGCATCACCGCTCATCACATACCCAGCGGCGCGCGCCTCTTCCGCTAACGCGTTGAACCCCGCCGATCCCTGCTTAATTAACGGATTCAATTGCTGCGCGGACTTTCCGAACAGCGCCATTGCGATTGTATCTCGCTCGGTTTCATTGGAGATACCGCCCAGCGCGTCGATACATTCCCAATATACAGCTTCCGAACTGCGAAGCTGACCATTCGAGTCCGTAACAGACACGCCCAGTTTCTTATATGCCTCGGCAGCAGAGCCAGTGCCCTTCTGCGTGCTGTCCATAGAGCGGATGTTCTTTGCCATGGTGGAGGTCACGGTTTCAAGCGAGGTGTCTACAAGGTCCGCTGCATAACTATATGCTTGAAGCGAATCGGCGCTCATGCCGGTGACGGTAGATAACGTGATGATTTTATCAGCGAAACGCGCCGTCTCAATCGTTGTTCCTGCCAGCGCTTTCGCGCCGTCCAGCATCAATTGACCCAATTCCTTGATTGCAGAGCCAATGGCTTTGACACCGGCCATTATCACGTCGGCGGTAATCGCCGCCTTGAGCATATCCCCAAACCTGCTGGTTTTCTGACCTGTACCCTCCATCTCATTACCGAGACCCTGCATGGCTTTTTCATTGCTGCCCAGCTCGCGCTCCATATTATTTAGCTCGGCTTGGGCGAGATTGAGTTTTTGCTGCCATGACTGGGTGCGCTTGTCGTTCTCGCCGTAGGATTCTGCGGCATTCGCCAGCGCGGATTTAAGTGTCTCGATCTTCGATTTCTGACCTTCGATCTCCTTGCCAAGCACCTCGTTCGTCTTGGCATACTTGGCTACCGAGGTATCCCCTTTGTCGAACTCGGATGCTACCAGCTTCATCTCAGAACCGAGGGTTTTCATAGAGGTGTTTATATCAGCAAGCGCAGCTCGGAACTCCTTCTCGCCATCAACACCCAATTTTACCCCGATATCCGCATATCCCATGAGTTTTGTTATCCTCCTTTCTACCGCAACATGGCGTAGTATCAATATTTTTCGGTGAGTTTCTCGGATAACTATTACACAAGGAACTCACCGCTGGAAACGATAATCACGGCTATTTCGTACTTTGGAATATCAAAACAGGGATTTTTAGACAAAATAGCCTCGGCAATGACCAAACCTTATGAAAGAGTTATCCGAGCAAGCCTTTAAAAAACGCTGATTTTACCTTGTTAGCAGGGAGTTAGGAGGATAACTGAACATATGGGATATTCCGACTTATCCTACATCTCGGATAAGTCGCTAGCCAATTACACTCACCTCGATAAACACAATATTATTTGAATTAACCCAGCATCTCAAACACCTTGCGATTGTAAGCGTTGACTTCGCCATAGTTCACGTCAAACGAACGTTGGATATTGAAGCCATGCTCATGGGATGGGCTTGAATCAAAGTTTATTGCAGTCCAGCGAGAAGCGCGATGTATTTATCCGGTATAACGTGGATGGGCTGCTTCGAGGTGATCAAAAAAGCCGGTATGAAAGCTATGCAATCGGTATTCAGAACGGCTTTATGTCGCCAAACAACGTTAGAACGCTCGAAGACTGGAATCTCATACCTGATGAATTAGGTGGTAAGCGCCGGACACTGACTGGCCATTCCGACTGCTTCGCGGTAAATGAGCGACGCTTGGTTTCTATCCGCAGCGCACGAATACACCTCCGCGCCGAACTCACCATCCGCGCATAATAAATATAGCGCAAGCGCGGCCGCAAGAGTTGTTTTGCCCTGCTTCTTCGCTATCTCTACGTAACAAGTACGGAACTGGCGGTAACCGTTCGGCTTGATAATTCCGAACAACGATAGCACAATCTCTTTCTGCCATGGGAGCAATGTGAATGGCTGGCCATGGAAATCACCCTTCGTATGCTTCAACTGTTCTATGAACATCACGACATACTCAGCCCGCTTCGCCTCATAGTGCGAATCGGGGAGCATGAAGCGCTTTGCGAGTTCAGGCATCTCATGTGTTTGTGTTGATGCTCTTGTCATGAATTTCCCATCCAAAAAATATCGCAGCGTGGTTCTGGCAAGTTATTGCGCTATTCAATAACAAAGTATATAAGTAACTAACACCAGCCGAGGCAGGAAAACAGTAAGTTGCATAGAATATATTCAGAGTTAGCGAACGCCATAGGAGGTTTATTGATGATCCTCTACCACGGTACGACACATGATTTTACTCAAATTGATGTGGCTCGCGGTAAACCCTTTAAGGACTTCGGGCAAGGTTTCTACGCTACGGCAGTGTTCGACCATGCTCGCAGCCTCGCGTTGCGCAACCGTAGGATTGAAGAAAGCCGATTAAAAGCGATTGGTCAAACTATGCGCTTAACTGCATATGTCTACACATATGAGTTCGATAATCGAGCGCTAGATCAACTCAATGCAAAACTATTTGAGTCAGCAGACCGAGAATGGCTCAAGTTTGTTATACAAAACCGCACCAATCGTGAGCGCCAACACAGTTACGACCTGGTTGTGGGGCCGACTGCGAACGACGATACACGCACGTCTATCCGTGCCGTTACAAACGCAGCAAACGGCGCAATACTGAATGACAATGCACTCGACTTGCTGCTGACAATGCTTGAGTCGGCCAATTTGCCAACGCAGTATTATTTTGGAACTCATGCTTCCGCTAGTTATCTTAAGTTCCAGAAACGGAGCGTTGTCATATGAATAACAGCATAGTACAGCTATGTATTGACGCGCTGACTGCGGATGTCAGCGACATGCTTGCACAGGAGAGAGGAACGACTCCTACTGAAGCGCTGCAGATTTTTATGCAAACTAAAACATACGCTCTCTTATATGATGAGCAGTCGCTCCTTTATCTTGAGAGCGCCCAGTATGTTTATGATATGCTCAAAGATGAACATGCTGGCAACTGGCAGCGCTGGAAGGAGGAATAGCTTTGAAACTCAACCAAGTAACGCACTTGCAAACGGAAATAGCGCACGCATATATGCGCCAACACAATCTGAAGCCCATTGACTTTGTTGACCTTGACCGCAAGTATGGCATTCTGCGGTTCATCGAAATTGGCTACGAGCCGTTTCACCTGACTGGAACGCAAGGTGTAGTCGATGAGGTGGAAGACTATGTTCGTATACAACGCGAACGTGATCTTCCACGCTAATCGCTGCGGTTGTCTGCATTGCTTCCTGTGTTCATCCGATAGACGGCGGCTTCTATTTCGACGCGAGGTGCGTCTATCCCGCGATCGACAAGCCAGCTCTCAACCAGCTGCAGTTTTCTTTCGCCGTCGCCTTCGGTGCCATGCAGCTGTTCGGCAGCGCTGACTAGAACATCAAGAACTTTCATAAGCGTTTCCTGCTGCACTGCCGTCGTTTTCGTCTTGATCCATGGGATAACAAGACCCGCCAAGCAGATCAACACTATCGCAATAACTGTTTCCAGCACAATGTTAGCCATTCATAAACTCCTTGCATTAGCTGTCTTTATCATCTGTATCTGTTAAGTTAATACCCGCTTGTTTTGATAGCTTCGCGCTCAGGCCGTCCAGAGCGCGCGGACCCATCCAACCCGCGATTCCTGCCAACGCAAACATGAGTCCCTGGTCGAATTTCAGCATGTCGGATACCCAGTATAAGCATGCGCCGGTGAACCCCGCGACGAATACCTGACCGAGCACGCTTTTCAGTTCGGTCGGTTCGGACATGTTGAATATGCGCGCCAACGCTCCTGCCGCCGCCATCAATACTTGGATAACAAGCGCTAGATAATCTCTGTCTTTCATGATGGCCGTCTCCTGCTCGTGGCCGCGTATGATATACCGGCAATCAGATTGATTATCCCTGTCAGCACTATCAGCAGTATGCACCACCGAATCAGCATAGCGCTGGGCGCACTATCCAGCGGGCGTTCACGCATAGCAATGATGAATAATATCTTATGATCATACCCTGTTCCGGATGGTACCCAGCGATAGTAAACGCGTATCTCCTCACCAGCATTGTTCAC
>BNUH01000115.1 GCA_025997215.1 Clostridia bacterium | reverse complement strand
AGATTCCCCTGCTTGCATATGCTTTATTATGTCCGCTCGTTTCTCGTTGTTTATCGGCTTCGCCATCTCTATCACCCCTCCTGTCTTTTAGTTTATCACTTGGACTGCGATATGTCAAGGGGCTATAGTATGACATAATTCAAATATATTCTATTAGCGCAGAGGTGCGCCATGAGGTTATCTTGTTCCAAGTCCAAGAAAGGCGGCTGCTCCGTTGGCTCCGTTGGCCGCCCTTTTTTGTATCTTTATACGTTTGGCGGATGTCACTCGTACGCGCCGCCTTTCATCACTTAAACCTACTTACTCTCCACCCTTACATCATCTCCGTTTACTAATATCGCCTGAGAATTGCTTATGGGGCATAGTTTCAAATCTGATGCATATGCGGCTATTATTTTTTCCACTGCTTTTTTGAATGGATAATTCGTATGGTGCGGCAATGGATAAAACTCCAGCACATTCAAAGCGGAAAACATATCCAGATTCGGCGCTTTCTTACAATCATCCATACCCTTTGCATATTCTATATTGGGCGACACAATCATAGCGCCAGCGGATTCTCCAATATATACTTTACCGGAATTAATTTGCTCTATGATGATCCTGTCTGCGCCGGTTCTCTTTAATTCTTGAAGTAAGAAAAACGTATTGCCACCAGTAATATATATAAAATCGTTTTGCTGCAGCTTACTTGATATTTCATCTGCTTTCGCTGTAGATACTTCCAGCTCATCAACAATTAATCCTAATTTAAAGAGTGCCTTTCTACCAGAATTGACATAGAAATTCACCTTTTCGGGGATACTTGCTGTTGGAATAAACGTCACGGTTCTCCCTTTGAGGTCTTCGCCTACAAAACCTGGAAACAGTTTCGATACTCCACTAAATGATGATGCTAAAAACAGTCTCTTCAATTGTGCTTCTCCTTATTATTGAGGCGGCCATAACAGCCGCCTCCACGATTCACATTCTTTAAAGACTACACGGATCAACTTTTATCCGCTTTCACTCTCCGCCCATCTGCGCGTAAACTTCCGCAGCATTCTCTGGCGTGATCGCTTGCGTGCCCAGCGTGATGGTCTTTTCGAGCTGCTTGCCTTCGACCAACAATGCGTAAGCGCTTTCAATCGCTTCCTTGCCGCCGGTCGGGTAAATCATCGACAGGCTTAGCCGTCCATCGAGCACACTCTTGATGCCGCCGTCAGGCGTGGGCAGACCGTCGATGCCTACGAATAGGATGTCCGCTTCGCGGCCAGCGTTCTTCGCGGCGATAAACGCGCCTTCCGCCATTGGATCGTTCAGGCAGTAGAATAGGTCGATAACATCGTTGACCTGCAGCATTTCTTCAGCAACGGTGATGGCCTTCTCGCGCAGCCAGTCGGCGTTGTTGTCGGCGATTATCGTGATGTTTGGATTGCCCGCAATGCCTTCGCGGAATCCAACGTCGCGGTCGACGCCAGCGGACGTGCCCTCAAGTCCCTTTATCTCGCAGATTACGCCGCCGTCCGGCAGTAGAATTTCCGCGACATACTTGCCGCACTCACGGCCGATGAGGACGTTATCAGCGCCGATGAACTGGGTATACGTATCCCCCTCGATTTTCCGATCGAGCAGTATGACCGGGATGCCGCTCTCGTACGCGGTCTTGATAACGTTGGTCAGCGGCTTATCCTCGTTGGGCGAGGTGATGATCAGATCGACGCCCATCTGGATGAAGTTTTCGATGTCCGCGATCTGCTTGGAGTTATCCTGCGCAGCGTCCGCGAAGATCACTTCAAACATCGGGTATTCCTTTGCCGCCGCCGCAATCTGCGCGTTCATCGCTACGCGCCACGGTTCGCCCAGGTTACACTGCGACATGCCGATAACGAATTTCTTTTCCTCGGATAATGCCATCCCAGAGAACAGCCCAAGGACAAGAACCAGTACCAGCAGCGCGCTCCAGACTTTTTTCATAGTTTGGATGCCTCCTTATTATGTATAAGCGCTCGCCTTCCGCGCGGCGCCTACCATCGACGACCCATTTACCTTTTCTTTAATCCTGGGTACGGACGGCCTGCGCGAATACCGCCGCGATGATCAGGAATCCTTTTACCACCAGCTGAAGATTGGAATTGACGCCTTTCAAGCCCAGCATATTATCCAGCATGCCTAGTATTATCGCGCCGACCATCGTGCCGAACACCGTACCCCTGCCTCCGGCAAGGCTCGTGCCGCCGATTGCCACTGCAGCGATAGCGTTCAACTCGTAACCCATGCCTTCGTTTGGACCGCCCTGGCTGATCTGGGCGCTATGCAGCATACCCGCGATGGCTGATAACATGGCGCATAGCATGAATGCGATGGTTTTGACGCGCTTGACATTGATGCCGGACAGGTACGCGGCGGTTGAATTGCCGCCGATGGCGTATATCTGTCTGCCGAAACGCGTCTTGTCCATTACGATCACGAACACGATCGTCAGCGCGACGAATACGATAGCGGGCATAGGCACCACACCCCACAACCGCCGCTGCAGCCATTCGAACTGCGGCGCTGCCAGACCCTTCCCCACACCGTACGTCAGCGGTATACCGATGCCGTTTGACCAGAACCGCGCCAGACCGCGCGCAATATTCATCGAGGCCAGCGTGACGATGAACGCCTGAATCTTCATGCGCGTAACGATCGTACCATTGAACATGCCATACAGCGCGCCGATCCCCAGCGACGCCAATATCGTCGCTATGAACGGCAAGCCGTTATTGACCATCAGCGCGGCGCAGCCGGTGGAAACCAGTCCGACGACCGAACCGACGGACAAATCGATATCGCCCAGCAGTATTATCATCGTCATGCCTATGGCGATGATGCCGTTCTCGGATACAGCCCGCAGCACATTCATGAGGTTGCGGATATCCAAAAACGTGTTCCGGCCATTTTTGCGGCAGATGATAGACGCTACCGCAAAGATAACTATCAAGGCGATGTAGCTTTGAAACTTTCGCACGTACACGCCATAATTCGCCTTACGCCTGTCAGTTAATGACGGCTGGACAGGTATGTCGTTCATGCGACTTCCTCCTCCTTTTGCGTTGCGGCGCTGAGGATGTTTTCCTGCGAGAATTGGCCGCGTTCGAATTGGGCCGTCATACGCCCTTCGCATAGGGTGATGATCCGATCCGATATCCCGATCATTTCCGGTAATTCACTTGAGATAACCATTATCCCCATACCCGATTCCGCAAGGCGTGATATCAACGCGTATATCTCCGCCTTTGCGCCGACATCGATACCGCGTGTCGGTTCGTCGAGCAGCAGGATCTTGGGGTTGCTAATCATCCAGCGTCCGAGCACAACCTTCTGTTGATTACCGCCAGACAACGTCTCGACCAGTGTGCGGTAACTCTGCGCCTTCACACGCATGGCATCCATTTGCTCCTGCCATGCTACGGCTTCCTTTCGGCGGTTCATAAACAATAGGCGGGTGAATGAGCGCAGCATCGGCAGTGACATGTTTTCCCCAATGCTGCGCGGCAGCACAAGCCCCGAACCCTTGCGATCCTCCGTCGCAAACGATATGCCTTTTGCAATAGCGTCGTGAGGGTTTGAAATCTTAGCCTCTTTACCTTCAATGTATACCTTACCCGATACGTCACGCCCTCTAACGCCGAATATCGCCTCGAACAGTTCCGTACGGCCCGAGCCTAGCAAGCCCGCGACGCCGAGTACCTCGCCTTTCCGCAAGGAGAATGATATATTTTTGAGTCCACGGTTGGTGCTAGATTTCACTGTCAGAGAGATGTTTTCGACACGCAGTATTTCGTCAGTAGGCTTAGTCGCGGCCTTTGGATACATGTCCACGATTTCGCGGCCGACCATCATCGAGATAATCTGTTCACGAGTAGCGTCAGGTGTATTCAAGCAGCCGATCGGCTTGCCGTCACGCAGTATCATCAAACGATCTGCAACCAAGAATATTTCTTCCATTCTGTGCGTTATGTAAATTATGCCGACGCCTTCCGACGCGAGTTTTCGTATGACTGTGAATAGCCGTTCTGATTCCTGTTTGGATATAGCGGATGTCGGTTCATCCATAATCAATATCCGCGCGTTAAGCGACAGGGCTTTCGCAATCTCCACCATCTGCTGCTCACCAACGCGCAAGCTGCCAGCTTTTCGAGAGGGTTTGATATCGTCCATACCCAGCGAACCTAAGTAACGCGCGGCCTGACTTTCCATTCCCTTTTTGTCCAGCAAGCCGACGCGGTTCTTTTTCTCGCGGCCCATGAAGATATTTTCCGCAACGGTCATCTCGGAAGCAAGCTGCAACTCCTGGTGGATTTTGGCAACCCCGGCAGCCCGTGCGGCTATCGGCCCAGAAAACTGAACGGGTTTCCCTTCAATCTTTATCACTCCGTCGTAATGGGTGAGTGATCCGGAAAGGATATTCATAAGCGTGGATTTACCCGCGCCATTTTCACCCATTAAGGCTAAAACTTCCCCCTGGGCCAGCGACAGATCGACGCCTTCCAACGCGCGAACGCTGCCGAAGCTCTTCCCAACGCCTTCCATGGTCAGCAAAGCAGTCAAGGGGTCATCTCCTCCCAAGCCGCCTTCATTATACTAGGATCACCCGGATTTTGCAACTGCTTGCGCAAGAAATTAGGCGAATTATACAAACCATACAAGCGCCCCCGTGTTCGAATTTGAAGACACACAAACACGCACCACGCATATAAACATATCCAACACATATACTATGCGCTGCGCGTTCTCAGGTATTTTACGTGCAGCGTTATCTTCTTGTGTCAAACCCGCGCATCCCGGGAATACTATCCCCGGCCAGCAAAAATTGCCCCGAAAATTGCCCGCATTCCGCACAAAATACCTTGACAAAATCGCCGTTTGACCTTACAATGTTGAATGCTTGATGACTCGGGTTTTTGAGGTGCGCGGGTGTAACTCAGTGGTAGAGTGCCAGCTTCCCAAGCTGGTTATGTGGGTTCGATTCCCATCACCCGCTCCACGTCGCTCCGCTCCTTCGGGAAGGGGACTCACGTCCCCCTCCCGACCTCCCCCGGGGTTTGGTACGAGGTTCGTAGGTACGTGAGAATCTTGGGGAGATTGGTGAGGGTTTGTCCTTTTCCCGAAGGCGCGGATGCACGGGCCCCGAAGTCTCGGGCGAATCCATTGACTCGATGGTGGGTCGAGCGCCCGCGGCACACGTTGCGGCAGGATGATCGCAGTGTGATGGATTACAAACGCGGCATCGACGTATGTGACTTTTAAGGAGGAGATTCCCATGGCGAAGCAAAAGTTCGAACGGACGAAGCCGCACGTAAACATCGGTACGATCGGCCACGTCGACCACGGTAAGACCACTCTGACCGCCGCTATCACGATGGTGCTGGCGAAGTACGGCGGCGCGACGGCCATGCGTTATGACGAAATCGACAAGGCGCCTGAAGAAAAGGCGCGCGGCATAACCATCAACACCGCGCACGTGGAATACCAGACCGATAAGCGCCACTACGCGCACGTCGACTGCCCCGGCCACGCGGACTATGTCAAGAACATGATCACCGGAGCCGCCCAGATGGACGGCGCAATCCTGGTCGTGTCCGCGCCCGACGGCCCGATGCCTCAGACCCGCGAGCATATCTTGCTGGCCCGTCAGGTAGGCGTGCACTTTATGGTAGTGTTCCTTAACAAGGTCGACTTGCTGGATGATCCTGAGCTGATCGAGCTGGTTGAGATGGAGATCCGTGAGCTGCTGAGCTTCTACGAGTTCCCCGGCGACGACATTCCGATCGTCAAGGGCAGCGCGCTGGCGGCGATGGAGTACATGGTCAAGGGCGGCGCCGACGTTGCGAACGCTCCGGAGTGCAAGTGTATATTCGAGCTGATGGAAGCGGTGGATGCTTACATCCCCTCGCCTCAGCGCGAGACCGACAAGCCGTTCCTGATGTCCGTCGAGGATGTATTCTCGATCACCGGACGCGGCACGGTCGCCACAGGCCGTGTGGATCGCGGTGTAGTCAAGGTATCGGATACTGTCGAAATAGTGGGTCTGATGGAAAAGAGCCGCTCGACCGTCGTCACGGGCGTGGAAATGTTCCGCAAACTGCTGGATCAGGCGGAAGCCGGCGACAACATCGGCGTGCTGCTGCGCGGCATCCAGCGCAACGAAGTCGAGCGCGGCCAGGTGCTCGCAAAGCCCGGCACGATCCATCCGCACGTACACTATATGGGTCAGGTCTACGTACTGACTAAGGAAGAAGGCGGCCGGCATACCCCGTTCTTCAACGGATACCGCCCGCAGTTCTACTTCCGCACGACGGACGTGACCGGAAACATCAAGCTGCCCGAGGGCGTAGAGATGGTGCTGCCCGGTGACAACGTAGACATGGAATGCTCGCTGATCACGCCTATCGCCATCGAGGAAGGCCTACGCTTCGCTATCCGCGAAGGCGGCCGCACGGTGGGTTCGGGCGTTGTGACGAAGGTATTGCCGGATTAAGTTGGGTTAATGAGTTAAGCGGGGCGGCTAAGGCCGTCCTGCTTGTTTAGTTTCCCTTTTTGCAATGCTTCTGATGCAAAACGTACGAATCACCTTTCATTGGCATAATGCCGAGCTTTGTTATTTTACCTACTGGTATACCTAGTTTATACAAAACATAAGGCAGCGATAGTTGATCTCTTATGCTGAATTTCGAACATTCGTCCCACCAGAAATCCATTATTTGCTTATTCAGACTAGTATGCCTTCTAGCAAGAATACCACTTGAAATCAGCCCATAATTATATGGCATGCCATCTCTCTTTAGATGTTTAATGTGCTTATTAACAGATTCAAGAGTATCTTTGCGCTGTTTTATTATTGCTTTGGCTTCTTCATATACACAATGACGGGTCCAATGCTTATAGGTTACCAAGTCATATGCACCTATTTTAATTATGAAATCATTTAGATCGCCTATTACAGTGAAACTGCCATCAAGAAAAACCGAATACTCGTAATCAGAAAAAAGCAGCTGCGGATGCATTTTGAAGAATCGACTTTTCTTTCGGCTAGAATAGCCGTGGATAGTGTCATTATATTTTGATATATCTACATATTTCCATGCGGAGGAAATATATTTGTCCGGTGACGCGTCGGTGATCACATAATAATCTATATTATCAGGCTTGCATTTTGGCTCTTCAATACAATCATACCCACCAAATACAGCGACGTATACGGCTATGCGATATGGATGTGTTGGCATGGCAGAGAGCGCCTCCTTTTATAACTGGTACTCCTACATATAGTTATATGCATTTACAGCCCAAGCGGTGCATGCTAATCCTATGAAAAAGTTTATCAAAAAATAACTTAAAATTATTTTCAAAAACCTATTGACACGAAACGGCGGATGTGGTAATATCATGAAGCTGTCTCGAACAGCTGGGAGCTTGAAAACGATATAGGTTGGAATAGAACAGTGTTAAATTCCTAGAGTGAATTGCGCTGGAGGCCAAGGGGATATGCGAGTGGAAGGGAAGCCGAAAGGCGGAACGGAGGCTGGCAGGGAACGGAGGTCAACGGCGAAAAGGATTAAACGGAAGAGTTTGATCCTGGCTCAGGACGAACGCTGGCGGCGTGCCTAACACATGCAAGTCGAACGGGTGTGGAAACACATCAGTGGCGGACGGGTGAGTAACGCGTGAA
>BNUH01000114.1 GCA_025997215.1 Clostridia bacterium | reverse complement strand
GTAAAGTGTCATTTTCAACAACAAGCGGATAGACCATCGGAACACAAGTTTCATCGTAATACTGCAGTGGATACAGTCCGTTGATTGCTCCGAAGAGTTCGTGCGCTTTCTGGAAGTTGGTTCTGCGCGCGATAATAATTTTATCATAGTCTGTGCCTGATAGAATAGTTTTGGTTAATTTCGACATACGCATACACACGGAGGAATCCAAACGGAGCTCATTTTGCTTTCGGCTATCGTATGCCTTTCCTGCACAACCATACTCAATTCTTTGTAAAAGAAACAAAGCAGTATCCGATGAATAGTCTTGCGGGTACGAGTCGATATCATAATTGGCATTGCTTCCGACCACATAACAACCGTCCGGCGTGCCGACAAATTTCCGCGCTGAGTAAACGTTCATACAACCATCAATAGACGGTGCAAAAAACGCCTGCGCGTTGTCGATAATGACATTTTCAAATTTCAAAGCCAGTGATTTCATTCGCGCATTGCTCATCACGCCGAAATAATTGGCGAGGACAATCGAGGATCCTTCTTCGATATTATCTAAAAGTGGATTAAATTGTGAATCAATCCGATAATACTTGACAGTTAGGCCATGCGATATCAAAAAAGAGCGAACCGTTTCACACTGATAAACAGGTAAGTATACGGTCGAGCATTTTAAACATTTCGTAGCATGCCAAATTCCCGCGCGAGCAACATTCAATCGCGTAATATAGTCGCCAGAATAATGCTCCCGGCCTCTGGGAAATTGCATCTCAATGAAACTGCCGATTTCACAGTTCAATATGTTGCGATTCGACCTTTCAAACCCAATAACACACTCTTTACTAAGATTCCGTTATCTAATATCTTTTTAAGTCCATATACCGCGAGGATAATCACAAAAGGAAGAACAATGATTCGATACCTTGAATCGTACTCGAGTTCTGTTAAAGCGCTGACAATTGTAGCTGCCAATGGGAACAGTGTCAATTGCTTAGAGACGCTATTCTTTTGTATAATTCCAGCTACACTGCCAACAGCCGCTAGCACAAACACTGGGAATAGCGCCAGCCAACCATAAAGCTGATGGCGAACGGAATGGGATGTCGCATATGTCGGAAGCCAGAAACACATAATCCGCTTTAAAAAAACCAACAGATACCCAAGTTGAGTGGTGCCTCTGTCTTGATAATACGAAATGTCAACATTGTATTCCGGCCGACCCAAAACCACAACGCCCTTCCGGAATAGACCAATGTAGTAGTTTAAACGGTTGCCAATACTATGTGATCTCCCAATTCCTTGGAAATATAACAATACCACTATACTAATAATAGCGCACAGAGAAGCGATCATCATCGTTTTCCTGCGCTTTGTATAAAGCAATAATATGCTAAAAATCGGAATGACAATCATGATTCCGTTACCTCGAACCAGAAGGAGAGCAAGCATAGATAATCCCATTAATCCTGAAAACAGCAATTTCTTCGTTTGTTTTTTTTGGAGCATGAACAATAACCCGACACTCAACACAGCAAACACTACACCTAGAGTATCGCTAAGAATGTAATAATCCCAGTGGAATATCTCCCAGCAACTCATATATAGAACCAATGCGATAGTTGGGAATTTACAGCCGCCTGTTGCCTGTCGAGCTATCCAAAACACATAGGGAGATACAGAAATGCTCAAGACAATGCTTGTGATTACCACATAAAGAAACTGGTTTTCACCATACGACCTGAACAGATGCAAGTATAGTGGATATCCTATATACGTTGGCCTGAAAAGATTGTCCCAAACAAAACCTAACCCTTGTACAGCAAATAACTCCATGTTGCTAATATACCAATTTGAGTCACCAGAAATATTGATCGATACATACCGAAGCAAGATGAAACGAATAAAGATAGTGATAATTGCGCTCCCGATGGCCGTGATTATAATAATTCTATCTATACGACTATTCTTTATGTGACCCATTTTGCTCACTGTAAATCCGTCGTAAAACCACAGTTGAATTGATAATCAATAACTGAGAGGTTCGCTATGTATGGACCCCATTGTTGCGCATATTCTTTGATGTGGTGACTCAAATAAGTCAACTTGATACCGCGCTCAGTAAAGTGCGCTTCTTGTTGGTATGCGAGCGCACCACTACCAGACAGGTATTCCGTAGCACCTAGCTTCTCGCAGATATCCAGTACACGCTCCTCGCTCTTTGTGTTTATACCCATATCGGACGAGCGGTAGAGCTTAGTACTAATACCAAACCGACGGAAGAATGCAGTATCGATAGCGATGTTCTGCTCTGCCAGGTTGTCGTACATGCGCATCAACAAATTAGCAAAGGTATCATATACTACACCAAAATAAGGAGCGCGGCGATAATTCATCTCCAACGCTCGCAAATGCTTGCGTTTCCAATCCAACTCGTCGCGGGTCCGAACCTGGTTGATCAGCATACCCATCTTGTAGTTGGTTGGAATCTTTAGGCGCTCTTCGCCTTGAGACCCCTTGATCCGATTCCAATTATGCCAGTTAGTTGATGAAAACTGACAATCGTCCAGGAAGACAAATACATCAGCCATCGAAGCCTTATAGAAATAACCCAAGTAAGGGATATAATCCGGTTGATGTATAGCGACTTTCACAGCGAAGCACCTTTGTCAGGTTCATCGTCCATCTTTGGTGCGCGAAGGGAATCAGAAGGACGCAACCGCATCAGGACAATCAACGCTGTTTGAATGAAGATCTTAACATCAAACCAAAGCGACCATTTGCGTACATAGTCCAAATCAAATTCAGCCATCTTTCGGCGTGTCTCTGCTCTCGATTCATTGACAGCCTCCCATCCTGTGATACCAGGCCGCATAGACTGGCGCTCACTCTGCTCGCTAGCTGTCATGACGGACATTTCATGCGGTAATAAAGGCCGCGGTCCAATCCATGACATTGAACCGCATAGTATATCCCAAATTTGAGGAATCTCATCAATACTTAGCGATCGGATTATCTTTCCCCACAGCCTCAATCTTTGTTCATCTGGCAATAACTCGCCTGCATAATTACGCTGATTTGTCATCGATCTAAATTTATGTATACGGAATTTCTCTCCTTTATAACCAATACGATATTGTGTAAAGATGATCTTATCTTCAGGCGAAAGCATTTTTATTATAATTGCGACAATAATAAAAATTGGAATTGTTGCCCAACATGTAACCAAGATCAAAAATAAGTCGAATACTCTTTTCACCTTCAACTGTACGTTTCTATTCATTTATATTTAGACGCCTATACACACACTCAAACGCCTCAGCATATTCCAATCCGCTCTGGCTCCCTCGATATGCCGCAAGCGCCTTTATAGATTCTATACTTCTTGGATGCGGGTACTCTCTCATAACACCTTTGTATTTTTTAAGAGCCTCAATCTTTGTTTTACATCCCTCATGTCCTAACTCAATAAATAAGTTTGGCCTGAAGCTACACGAAGAAATATCAAATGACCAGTCAGTTGATGATAAAACTTCCATGTACCATAATTCATTAATTGGTTTTATACCTTGCCTCCTTTGAAATAATCTAAATGCTACTTGGCATGCTTGCGATGTTTTAATATGATCATCATTAGCATCAGCCGGATGATGTGTAATAATGACATCCGGCTGCGAGCAAATAATAACATCTTCAATCGCTTGAACGAGAGTTAAATGCGATATTGTATTGAACTCTATATTCGGAAAATCATTTGTGTAGAGTTTTCTTATACATAGAAAATTAGTCGCATAATCTATATTTGCAGCTAATTCGTTATCATTCGGTCTGTAAGTTCGCGCCAATGCACTCACTGATAGTATTTGCACATCTACATATGATCCTGAGGTTGTTACCTTTTTTATCGTTCCACCAGCGCCAAGTACTTCATCGTCAGGGTGTGCGACAACAACAAGGTAATTCACGCTGTCTTCGATTTCTCACTGTTTTTTTCTTCTTGGGTTTTAGCCTGTGCTTGAACTCGTTTGATCTCCGCTGTTGTCTTTTTCTTACTCTCCTCTATCTCAATCCTTACTTTTTTTAGGTGTTGCTTTTCATGATCAACATGCTCACCGGTCTTATAGTATTCTTCAGCTACTATTTGAGCAGCGGGAACGTCGTCTCCTATCATTCTAGCCTTAAGAATTTCCTCAGGGACATGGACAACCCTACGGACAAAGAAAGGCTCATTCTGCTTGCAGGCTGGGCAACCTACTACTAATAATTTATCATACATCCTCTGTACATTAACGCCTTGCGTTCTAACATTCAAAACACAATCAGGCGCAGGACAGTGTAGTTCGTATAATACATTATTCATTGTAATATAATCAGGGTCGCCTAATTTAGTTGCATCTAAACGCTCGCCTACAGCTTTATACGGATAGAGCGGACGTAGGAATGCCGGAGTCTTATCTTCGGGCTCTTTAGGTGCTTCTACTACTGGATTTTTCTTGAATATCGCCATTATGCTGCAACCTCTTCATTAATTTCTACTAAGCTTCTCAACCAGCTATCAGCTTCTTTATCCGTCATTCTATCTATTATGCTTATATCTTTCACTAAATGACCATTAGCTGCAATACTTATCGATTCATGCTTAGTCGGGATTAGTCTTCCTCTTTCATGCTCCGTCAGTAACTCTTCATATTTCTTCTCGCCTGGACGTAATCCTGAGTACTGTATCTCTATCTTCTTACCGGAGAGATCAATTAACTTTTCAGCCAACTCTTTAATCTTAACAGGCTCACCCATCTTTAGAACATACAGCGCACCATTATCGGCCAACCCACCGGCCTGTAGAACTAACCTGGCAGCCTCAGGGATTGTCATAAAGTAACGGACTATATCTGGGTGAGTAACCGTAACAGGCCCACCCGCTTCAATTTGAGACTTAAACAGAGGGATAACAGAACCGTGAGATCCTAGCACATTACCGAAGCGAACAGCCATACAGAGCATAGTAGTGGTCTTAGCATACGACTGGATTAACATCTCACAGACTCTCTTGGTTGCACCCATAATAGACGTTGGATTAACCGCTTTATCCGTACTCAGTAGTACAAACCGCTTAACACCATTATCACTTGCAACGTCTAGGACATTTTTAGTCCCGTATGTGTTATTTCTTACCGCCTCAGCAGGACTACTCTCCATTAAAGGAACATGCTTATGCGCAGCGGCGTGGAAGACAACTGAAGGTTTGAACTTGGTAACTACCTGTTCCAGATGATCCTTATCACAAATGTTTCCGATTAACACTTCAACCTGAACGTCTCTACCGTGGAATTGTTGGAGTTCCATCTGTAGCTCATAAGCTGTGTTCTCATAAATATCATAAATTACTAGAAGTTTCGGATCAAACCTCATAACCTGGCGGCAAATCTCAGAACCAATCGAACCGCCGCCACCGGTTACTAGGACAACCTCATTCCTTAAATATCCTGCGACACTATCAACATCAAGGATAACTTCATCCCTAGATAATAAATCTTCTATTCTAATATCTCTTATCCGAAGTGAATTATTGTTCAATGATTCATCCATTGAGCTAAGAGTCTTAACCTTACACTTAGTGCTGATACAGATATCAGCCAACTCAGCATATTTCTTCCCTTTAAGTGAGGGGATAGCAATCAGTATTTCTTTCACTCCATACTTCGTTACTAGATCCGGTATATCAGCGTTACCGCCTAAGACTGGTATTCCATGTACTCTAAGATTCTGTTTATTTCTATCTTCATCTACTAATAGCATTGATCCCGGTGAACTCTTCGGGCGTGGGGTGCTCACGTTCGCCCAGAGGATTAAGGAGGCTTCGCTTTGATCAAGAGTATGTTCTTCAATAGTAATGGTTCTGACAGAATATACGATGCATCCGATTTCGCTCAATACTTCGGCCAGTTAGTATCAAACGGTGTATTTTATGCCGCGCCTGATAACCTGCTCGTTACTTCAGGCAGTGGCATGAAGGTAAACGTGGCAGCAGGATTGGCTTTCGTGAACGGCTATCTGCTTGTGAATACGTCGCCGCTGGAATTAACGCTCGCTAACCTTCTCCGTCCCACCGATGTACAAACGCGAAGTTGAGTTTAAGGGCATCCACTGGGATGAATATTTCATTGATCAATCCTGCACTGTCGCATCCTCTTCGCCTGTTTTTGTTGATGTATGGATGTGCGGTGGAGGCGGCGGCGGAACGGGCTCAACGACCAGCGCTACTGGTGCAGGTGGCGGCGGCGGTTACAGCCTTTATTGTGATAATTACGCAATCGCTTTGCCTACATCAATATTCATTGGTGCGGGCGGCGTAAGCGGATTTTCTGGTCAGGCTACGTCGCTTGGCGGCAGGGCAGCTCTTGGTGGGATGGCAGCTACTACAAACGATGGTGGAGCGGGCGGTTCAGGCGGCGGTGGCGCGCGCACGTCGGCTGCCAGCGCGGGTTTAGGGACACCGGCAAACGAGTATACGTTCTATTATCCGTTTGGCGACGTTGAAAACTTCTGCGAAGGCAATCCGGTCGTTGGGCCGTTGTGCGCTGGCGGCGGCGGTTCCACGGGCACAACGGATGCTAAGGCGTGCACCTATGGCGGCGCTGGTGGATCGAATGGTTCCGACGGTGAAGCGGGGGGATCTAACAGTAATGATCCAGCGTTGTTTATTGCCGGAGGGCTTGGCGGCGCGGCGGGCGGTGGGCATGGTGGCGGGGCGGATCGAGAAAACAACACGCCTGAACCCGGCTCGCCTGGCACGAATTACGGCGCGGGCGGCGGTGGTGGCGCGAGGACAAGACCGGCATCAACTGGCACGTACGTGACATCCGCTGGTGGTGATGGTTATCAAGGCTGTGTGATTATCCGTGTTCCCAAAAAATAGTTCCCTTTTCTCTTGGTCGCCGCAAGCAGACATATTAAAACCAGCGAGGAAAACAAAGTGACAGACCATATAAAAGCAGCAACCGCATACGCAGAGGGTTTCCAAAACCTCGAATTAGGTTACTACAGCACGAACAATATGACCCAAAACACACAAGAAGCAATCGACCTTCTCGCAAACCATTTATCTATATCTACTGACCTTTTCCCGACACACTCAACAATAAAAACCATAAACAATCTGCTCTGTACCACTTGACTAATGACAAAAATAGAGCGTATATAGTAGTACGTATTTTTTAGGAGGCTGGATGACTAAAACCTATAATTTGTTGCGCGAAATAATCCGTCACGAGTATGAGAGGAGTGTAAACAATGGTATTGGCAGTGACTTATGCAAGACTATCCGATCCGGACGAGCGGGACGGGGACAGTGTATCGATCGAGAATCAGCGCTCGATGCTCCGCGCGTACTGCAAAGAAAACGGGCTGAAGATAGTCGGCGAGTACGAGGATGACGGAAAGAGCAGCTTTAAGCTGCGGCCTGCGTTCGAGAAAATGGTCAGCGATCTGAGGAATGGTAAGGCGCAGGTAGTGGTGTGCAAAGATGGTAAGCGGTTCACGCGCGACAGTGTAGACCGTTTGCTATACCAGATGCGCATTTTACCAGAGCTTGGGGTTGAACTGCGCTTCACGAACCCGACAATGGATAGCCAGTTTCTGGAACTTGAGGCATGGATAAACAAGCGTCATTCATACGAAACTAGCAAGACTATCCGAGATGCCTTTAAACAGATGCGTAAAGAAGGTAAATATTGTTCGGGTAAAATTCCATGGGGGTATAAAAGAGAAG
>BNUH01000113.1 GCA_025997215.1 Clostridia bacterium | reverse complement strand
GATCGACGAAGTAACCGACGCGAAACTGTGGGAGCTGCTCACCTTGCGTTACATAGATGGTAAGCCATGGGGCCAAGTCGCGCGCGCGATGAATTATGACCGACGCTGGACATTATGCCTGCACGTGAAGGCGCTGGCGGCCTTGCATCGTGTTCGAGCGGATTCTACATAAATTACGTCACTAAAAGACACTCCTAACCATGCTATAATGGTACTATCAAAAACTAGAGTAGCCGCCCCCGGAAACGGGTGGCGGCTATTTTATGCCCAAAAGTTGGAGGAATCATGCTTGATATCATCCAGGGCGACGCGTTGGCGGTTATGCAGGACATCGCGGACGGATCGTTTGACGCGTTGATTACGGATCCGCCGTACTGTTCGGGCGGTTCGGGCCGTGAGTATCAGATGACTACAGCAAAGAAATACACGAATACCAAAGGTAAGAGCACGCAAATAGACTTCGCGGACGGTATGATGCCGCGCACGTGGCGGCAGTTCACGTGTGAGTGGATGCGCGAGGGGCTGCGCGTATGCAAGGACGGCGCGCCGATGCTGGTATTCTGCGATTGGCGGCAGATAGCGGATGTACAGGACATAGCCGGACAAACGGGTTGGATCAATCGCGGGCTGCTGGTTTGGGATAAGGTAAATAGCCGACCTCAATTGGGCCGACCGCGCCAGGATGCAGAGTTCATCGTATTCGCCAGCAAGGGAGCGATGCCGCGCGATCGTGAGAGCGGGTACGCGTCAAAAGTCGCGCCGGGCGTGTACCGTCATAACGTCGTCTACGACCGAAACCGCGCGCACATGACGGTCAAGCCGCTGGCGCTTATGCGGGAATTGGTTAGGATTACTACGCCGGGCGGCGTGATCCTCGATCCGTTCGCGGGCAGCGGGACGACAGTTATTGCCGCCGCGCTGGAAGGTTATGAGGGCATGGGGATCGAGGTTGTGCCTACCATTGCGGAGGCGGCTAGGCGACGGGTGGAGGCGGAGTGCGGTGCTAGTTTGGAAGAATCCAATCTTCGACAGTCAAGCCGTCAACACGCGTAAACTCACGAGTATTATGGGTTACAAGAATAAGGTTGACGGCCAGAGCATGTCCTGCGATAAACATATCGGGTACGCCTATAACTTGCCTACGCTTCTCTAACGCTGCGCGTACTAAGCCATATTGTCGGGCGGCATTGGCGTCAAACGCTAGCACTTTAACGCCGCATACGAAATTATGCAGTGCGGCGGCGTTTTGTTCTTGCCGCGCACTAACGGCGACGCCGTGTTCCAATTCGGCAAGGGTTATCGATGAAACAGCCAGACCTTGCGGAAAATGCAAGTGAATGCGCTCTTCCAGCAACGGCGATTTTTTGCGCATGACGTCTATGCATACGTTTGTATCAAGCATATACGTCATAAACGTTCACGCTTTGATTCTATATACTCCGCACGACCATCACGCATGAAATCGTCGCTGGCCGCGCCGAAACTGGATTTGAAAATATCCCACGCGCGATCGGGCGGAAACAGTATAACCATGTCTCCGACTTTCCGATAGCCCACTTCGTTGCCGGGGAAGCGGCATTCCTTGGGCAGTCGAACGGCTTGACTTCTACCGTTATTGAATAACTTTGCGGTATCCATAACAACACCTCCTAGTGTAGTATATACCAAAGTATATGACAGTGCAAGAGAAAAGTGCAAAAATTGCACCAAACAAAAAGGAGCGTAAAACCATGATAAACATAACACCGATAATTCTGGGTCTGATAACGATAATAGCGGGCGTGGTGACCTATAAGCTCCTGCCGCTGCTACGGGTTAAGTTCAGCAGGGAGGCATTTGCTAAGTTTACGACGACGATCGACATGCTTGTAGCGGCGGCGGAGCAGTTGTATAACAGCGACCAGGGAAACGAGAAAAAGATGTGGGTGATCAATTATCTGGCCGAGCATGGGTTCACGTTTGATATGGGGATGGTCGACGCCACGATAGAGGCCGCCGTGCTGCGGCTGCATACAGCCATGATGGATAAAGCGTTCGAAGTAAACATTGACTTATCTGATCTGTTTGAGGATCAGGACGAGGCAGAAGTGCCTGACGAACAACCGTGACGCTCAAACAGCAGCGGTTCGTAGACGAATACATGGTCGATATGAACGCGACGCAGGCTGCGATTCGGGCGGGTTACAGCGCAAAGACGGCGTACTCTATTGGCGAACAGTTATTGAGAAAACTTGAGGTTTCAGAATCTATAACAGCACGGCAAACGGCGCTATCTCGGCGCATCGGTTACGACGTGCAGCAGATATTCGAGGGGATCACGGAGATTGCGCAGGATGCGGAGACAAGGCCCGCCGACCGCCTGAAGGCGTTCGAGTTAATGGGAAAGCACCTCGGCATGTTCCGGGACAGGGTGGGCCTGTCGCTGGAGCTGCCGCAGCTGATAGACGTTTGGGCGGAGGCTGGAGACGATGATGAGTGCGAATAGACGCGATAGTTTCACCTGCGTTCGAGGGTGTCCACCGTGACGTGAGGCGTAGTGACCACCTGCATTATTGGCTTAAAGGCGGGCGCGGTAGTGGGAAATCCAGTTATATCAGCCTGGAAATCATTTCCGGAATGGTGCGCGATCCGAACCGAAACGCCATTATTTACCGGAAAGTGGCGGATACGCTGCGGGATTCAGTGTTCGCGCAGATGGTTTGGGCGATACGGACGCTGGGCTGGACGGAGCTATTCCAATTCCGCTACAGGCCGATGGAGATAATGCTGCGGCCTACAGGCCAGCGGATACTGTTCCGGGGAGCGGACGATCCGGTCAAGAGCAAAGGCGTCAAGCTGTCGCGCGGCTACTTCAAATACACGTGGTTCGAGGAATTGAGCGAATTCAACGGAATGTCGGACATCCGGACGATCCTGGACAGTGTGCTGCGTGGTGCCAAACGTCCGGTTGTGTTCTACAGCTACAACCCGCCGAAATCGGCGCGGAACTGGGTGAACGCGGCGGCGCTGGAGATTGATCCGAGGCGGCTAATCCACGACAGCGACTACCGATCGATGCCACCGGAATGGCTGGAAGAGGCGTTCCTGTCGGAGGCCGAGCACGTCCGCGAAACCAACGAGCGGGTTTATCGGAATGTGTACCTGGGTGAGGTGACGGGTACGGGCGGCGCGGTATTCGAAAACGTGGTGCTTGAGCCGATTCCCGTCGAACTACTCGAAAAATTCGATAGGTTCCACAACGGCATGGACTTTGGCTTCGCGGTCGATCCGGACGTGTTAATACGTACGGCATACGACAAACGTTCGTCGCGGTTGTATCTGCTGGACGAGTTCTACGGTGTGCGTACGCCGACCGAGACGCTGATCGGACGCGTGAACGGGTTATGCGGGCGCGAGATTGTGACATGCGATAACGCGGATCCGAGGATGATCGACACGCTGCGTCGGGGCAATATTAACGCGCAGGCGGCGAAGAAAGGCCCTGGTTCGATTGAGCACGGTATGCGTTGGCTGCAGGATCGCGCGGCGATCGTGATCGATCCGGTGCGCTGCCCGAACGCGGCGCGAGAGTTCACGGCGTATGAGTATCGTCAAGATCGATTCCAGGGTTTGTCCACGCGCTCGCACTCGATCGAGCTGCGGCCTTGATGGTCTGTGCGTGCATGAAAATACGGGCATGTGGCTCTGCGCATGGTTATGCCACCTTTACATTGAATTATAGATATAAAACATAATATTTATCCGGTATCATATTCATAGCCGTTCGAGAATTCTATCGTGTCTCTCACGAAATCGGCGTTGGTTTTCAGGCCTCGCTCCTTTGATTTGTTTATAACTCCAGTAAGATAATTAATCGGATTTGTTATGATTTCACCCCTCATGGCCGAGTTTTTGGCGCGGTGGCGTACGATTTCGACGATGTTCACCGCCTGATCGTCCGTGTCGGCGGCATTTAGCAGCATGTCCGCTGCGGGTTCGGCGTTGGCTTCGCCCAGGGGTTCGACTAGCGCTGCCGCTATGTTATCACGGAATATTTTGCGGACGGGATCGACCGTCACCACCAATTCTTCATTGGTTTCGCACGCGGGCGCAGGCGCGTTAATTACTACCGGCTCATCTAAAGCAGCAGCAGCAGGGGTTACGGGGGGAACCACGTTGGCTGGAGTAACGGGGTTACGGGGAGATACGGTCTCTATCTTACTCTTATTCTCTATCTTACTCTTATTCTCTATCTTATTCTTATGTGTCGCGACACGCGTGTCGTCACGCGTGACTTTGCGTGTCGCGCGTTCGGCCTGTGGCGTTCCTTCCGGGTAGACTAATGGGTCTCCAGGCACTATCGGCGGCAAGCCTAAGCTGCGCCGCACTATATTAATACGCTTGCGCAAAGAGCGCTCAGCGCCGTTATCATCCTTAGCTTTCAGCTTAATAATATCGCCGCCGACATGGTCATCCCAATCATGGATATAGCCATTTTCATCAACCAAACCAACGCTTTTCAGGGCGCGGATCAGATCGTTCGGATCGCCGTCATAGTCGCAGTTGCGCGCTATAACATACGGCGGGAACGCGTTCAAGTTCCCATCCTGGCAGCATTCAGCAGCCCACGACCATAGCTGGGACATGCACCCGAACGCGGCCATCGCGCTTACGCCAAGCGCGTCCGCTAGCGCGTACTTCTTGCGGTGCCGATACGCCGACGTTTCGAGTTTGATCCATGGCATTGCTCTCATATTCATTGCTCCTGTGTCGCGACACATACGCGACACGCATTCCGTCACGTGTCGCGACACGTGTCGTTAATCAATCCAAACGCGTCGTGTGTGTATGCGTAACATAACGACACGTGTCGCGGAGAACCATGACAGCATCCCTGACACCATCCCGCGCGGTATCTTGCGGGCAACGGTTTTCCGTGATACAATCATGGCGATTCTCCCTTCGCTTTACGGCCCGTCCCCTCGGCGGGCCGATTTTCTTGCCCGTATTTCGACACGGCGTGTCGAATTATCTTGCTTTTACGCGCCGAGCGTGGTATTATATTGGTGAATCCTTCCACGGCCTGTAGTTTGCTGTAGTTTGCATTTGCATTTGCGTAAGCATCGTCGCGCGGGTTGTGGTTGTTGGGGGGAAAATCCGGCTGTGCTGGCGAGCAACTGGGCCGGATTTTCTTTTGGGTTATGCGGGGGTATTGGTCACGGCGTCGGCCATATCCATCAAGGATATATCGGGCATGGATTTGGCCAGCTCGAACGCCGCTTCCGAGCTGATCGGTAGCAGCCAACATCTGGGAAGGCCTTGGCAATTTATGTCGAGGGCATCAATGATCGCCTTGACCGCACGTTCAACCAACTCCGGTTTTGCGGGGTAGCGCAACATGACTTGATAGCCGTCTATCTGCTTCGCCATCTGCAGGATATTATTGTAGTGGCGGTACTTCATCGCGGGTCATCCTTTCCATGCCGGGATTCGAGCACAAACCAAATTATCGCAGCCGCGACGATGGGAACCAGCTGCCAGGAGATATAACTGACGTAGCTGTTGATCGATTTCAGGAGATCCAGCAATCGATCGGCTTGTTCGAAGGTCATGCGCAGCCTCCGGTTCTTTCTCGATGTACGTTGGTATCAGGCATGGGCGCTCCTTTCACTTTCCGGTACGGGGATTTTGGTGTATAAGGACGCGTCCGGCGGGATCGCGATAGCCTCGAACACATTCTGCAGTTTCCATTTAAGCACTTTGAAGCAGTTTATCGCTGTGATTAACAGCATCTCTTCCGTTGTGCCGTTCAGCCCACGCCAAAAGATCGTTATCTCACCATCGTATCCGGGTAAAGCGCAATCGGCGTTAAAACGGTAGGTACTCAGCTGATAATCGTCCTCAGCCTCCGCGTTATCAAGGTGCATGCGCGCGATATGGTTTACATCGAGTATCGCCTTGATGCGTTCCCGCAAGTCTTTGGGCGCGCGTTTCCAGCCGGTTTCAACCCGCTCCAGGTCGATGGGCTTGACGCCTAGCGCTTCCGCGAGCTTGTACTGGCTTACGCCGTGCTGTTCGCGCAGGGCTTTGAGTTCCTTACCATATCTTGACATGGCTGTCTCCTTTTGTGCGGTCAGGCCGCGTCCGGCGGGGCCTTACCACTTGAATACTGACCAGAAAATATGCAAACCCAGCAGCCCGGCCAATACTCTTGCGATATAGTTCAGGTGAAACTCAATCATCAGCAGAACCTCCACTGTCGATCGCTCACCAAGCCAGGCACTCTCAAGTATCGCCGATCGCAGCGCATCGCGTTCGCTTTCCCGTTTCCTGAAGTAGTTCAACATCGTTTCACCTTACGCCGCGTCCGGCGGCGTGCGCAGGGTCACTAGCGGCTTGTGGTCGATCAGCTCGTCTACCGTTACGCCGTAGTAGTCGGCCATACGTATTAAGAATGGCAGCGGGGCCTTGCGTATTTCCCGCTCATAATAGACGTAGGTCTGACGCGGCATGTTAAGCTCACGCGCTAACGCTTGCGCGGATAATTGCTTTTGTAGACGGTAGCTCTCTAGTTTCAGCATGGGTGCACCGCCCTTCATCATCGTTGCCACACGGATTGTGTGTAATGACATTATACACACAATCCGTGTGAATGCAAGAGACAAATGGCGGAATATAGAAAAAGTCGATCTGCATTTCCAGATCGACTTCATACGCCATGTTGAGGTCAAAAGCGCAATCTACCGATTAGTTTCTACTCGATAATTATGTCCATGTTGATGCAGCATATAAACGAGGTTGCTGCCATCTATAAGTGTAATGGGCTTATCCTTAGCGAATTCGTGCGAATCGTTTCCGTAATAACTGGTTGTTACCAGAATTCCTTTTGTTGCGCCTTCGGAGATCATAGTTCCATAAAGATCACGCACCGCACTGACAGGCACGACGATATTATACCGTTTAGCCTGTATAACGAACTTGCCGCCTCTGATTGGATCAGGATCAAACGCGATAGCATCCACACCACCATCGCGGCTAGCTTGTGTAACGCGTACCTCGGCACCGTCTTGGCTAAATATTTCAGAGAACAACTCTCTTACCAGATGTTCAAAATCCCCCCAGGGCATTGTTGCCAGGTTGGTATCAGCTATGATATCAGCCATTACGTCTCTTGAATCGATAAATCGCATATCTTCACGGTTCATTGTGAAGATTGGCCTCACTGGTGCAAGCTGCGCCAAAGGGCCTGCAACAAGAGCTTTCATCGAACGCAAAAACGCCTTGGGATCAACGTGTCGGATATTTATGAGGCTGAACGCGGAGCGGCTTACACGAACGGACAGGATGCAATTATCAGTTTCCTGACCAGTTGTTTTGTCAATGGCAATGCTCATAGCGTTGATGACGCAAGATTCTACACACGAAACGGTATCTGTAACATTGAAAACTACATAGAGTAAGAGCAATATTATCTGATTTACAACTGATTCGTAAAGTATTTCACGTTCTTTATCTTTAAGAAATACTGGTTCGATAGCCATCCGCATCTTTACAAACTTGTATCCTATTACCTTAGGAAATCCTATCATTGAAGGTACATCACATGTAAGCATAATTGTTTTAGATGCAGCATCATAAAATACTTCGTTATTCACAGCGATAGGATCAGGAAAATTGATATAGCCCCTTGACATATCGCAGTCCAAGTGATAAACTAAAAGACAGGAGGGGTGATAGAGATGGCGAAGCCGATAAACAACGAGAAACGAGCGGACATAATAAAGCATATGCAAGCAGGGGAA
>BNUH01000112.1 GCA_025997215.1 Clostridia bacterium | reverse complement strand
TGACCTTCTTAGCCAGGGTTTATTGAGGAGTATTTTCTGCGCTTTTTCACCGCCTTCACTGCCGTTTTCTCTCGTTTTTCCCTCTTGACATTTCACCGATGGACTCTAACTCTAGTTTGGTTCTGTTTTTGGAGGTTTACACATTCAGTGCGGCAGTCTCGTAATAAGATCAAACCTCATCTTGGTCTTGTTTGTGAGTGCTATCTCAAACTTACCAATTGTGGGATTTTTTGTCAAGCCTTCCTTCGCCAAACGTATACTATCTTATCTATTATCACAACATAAAGGAGCGGTAACATCCGCTCCTTTTTCTTAGCTTTATGACATTGGACGTGAGCCCCTTCCCGACGGAGCGGATGCGACGCTACCCCACTCGCTCCAGCTGCGAAATCCTCCCCCGCCCAAACCCCAGAATCACCAGCGCTACCCCAAACAGCAGCACAATCGACAGTATCGAGAACGAGCTTCTCCCAGTAATCCCCTTCGTCAATGCGTACAACAGCGGCCCGACAATCGCCGCAAACTTCCCGAATATCTCAAAGAACCCAAAGTATTCCCCCGACTTCTCCGGCGGAACCAATTTCCCATAATACGACCGGGATAACGCCTGAATCCCTCCCTGCACAGTCCCCACCAATGTCGCCAACACCCAAAACAGCACCGACGACACCTTAATCGCCTGCACATAGCCCGCCGTCGCATTCCACGCCTCGTCCGCCAGTCCCGCATTCAGTAGCGCTTCATTAATAACATTCAAGTTTGTCGTCCTCGATATCCCCGCTCCAGCCGCCGCCAGCGCGTCCAGTTTGCTCGGAATCTCCGCCACCTCAATGTTATACCCCATAAAGAATCCAACCACGCATATGCACACATACACCATCACCGCTATGAACAGCATATTCAGCGAGCCAAACCTCTTTGAAAACCTGCTAAACATAATACTGAACGGAAACGCCACAATCTGTGTCACCAGCAGCGCCAGTATCATCCCCAGCATCCCTAGCCCCAGCTGCGTCCCATAGCTGGTCGCCAGGTGTATGATCGTCCCAACCCCGTCTATGTAGAAGAAGTACGCCACCACAAACATCAGCAAACCCTTATTCTGTATGATCGCCTTGCCCGTCCGCCCAATATTTTCAAACGTGTGTCTGAAAATATGCGCCTCCGGTTTCTCCACATAGTTAACCTGTTTCACATTCATAAAGAATGGAATCGCGAATAACCCCCACCATATAACCGTTAACCATATAGAAATTTTCACCGCTCCCGTTGTATCCAGCCCAAACCCCGAGCCAAACTGAATCAGCGCAATGCTGATCAAAAATGGAATCGTGCTCCCGCCGATATACCCCATCGCATAACCCCAGCCGCTGACCTTATCCATCCGCTCGGCCGTCGTCACATCCGGCAGGAAGCTGTCATAAACCAGGCAGCTCCCGTTGAACCCGATCTGCGCGCAGATATACCCGGCCAACAACATCCGCCAATCGTTCATCACCGCGCATAATCCCGTGAAAACCAACCCAATCACAAAGAACACCGTGAACAGCTTCTTCTTAAACCCTCGAAAATCCGCGATCGCGCCAACGATCGGTGCCATCACAGCCACTATCGCCATCGAAATCGTCGTGCCAATGCTCCACCAAAAATCGCCGCCCCTCGGGTCGGTCACAAGATTGGTAAAGAATGCTGAAAAAACGGCCGCCATCATGATCGTTGCGTACACAGAGTTCGCCCAATCATATGCGATCCAGCTCTTCTCGATCTTGGTAAACCCCTTCTCACTCTTCCCGGATGCCGCCGTCATATCCGACGCCTCCTCTCATCTGAACAGCAACCGCCGCGCCATCCCCAATACTCATCGAGGACAGCCGCGGCGGACTCTTGGTGACATGCAATCGACTTACGCTATTTCGGCAATCTTCGCGAAAAACTCATCCTTGGTGTCGCATACGGTAAATTCGCCGTTCAGATAACCGTACACCTTGCCGGACAGTTCCGGGTGGCCGCCAATGCACTGGCCGATGCATCCGGTCGAGTAGTCCTTCACCTTCACCTTGCCCTTAAGCTCCTCCACGTCGAAGCCGGAGCACTTCTTGCATACGCGGACCTTCTTGGGTTCAGCCATCGCGGGTCAACTCCTTACAATAATGATGGCTTATTCTACCACATACGCAACCGCAGGACAAGTGGCGCGTTAACCCAATATATGTGCGAATTCGACAATAGAGCCGCTCATTCCTCCCGCAGTATATCCACGGTTCTGCCAGATTTGAGCGCTCGCATCACACCCAACGCTACCAGCGAGTTGAATCCAGCCGATATTCCCACAGCCGCCGCCATAACCCATACGGGCATCGTATACGACACGCCACCCAGCGAAGTCAGCGCCATCCCAACCAGCTTGAAGATACCCAACACCTGCGCCGTCGTCAAACAAGCCGCGACAACCGCGATGAATGCATTCTCCAACATAACTATCCCGTCGGCCGAACGTCCCGACGCGCCATAAACCCGATAGATCGCGAACTCCCGCCGCCGTGTCATCGCGGAAACCATCGTCAATGAGAATATAAATACCAGCACGGCCACGCTCAACAGCACGCACACCAGGTAGATCAGCGACAGATAAGCCGCATACACCGCGCGTATGGAATCAGCGTGACGTTCCGGCGTTGTGACATACCAGCCCTGCTCGCTGCCCAACTCGACCAGCCTCGCCTTCTGCGCTTGCGTTGGCTGCAGTAAATAGGCCGTCGACCAGGTGTCGTCGATGTAATCTCCTGCATCCGCATAGTCGAGCACCGCAGAAAATGTTACGGACGACATCATCCCTGTTGTGTTAAGATTGCTGATCTCACGCGCGCACAACAGTTCAAGTTCGCCAAAGAACGCGAAGCTCTCGCCGACTTCCACCCGTTCATTGAATAGAAAAAACCAATTCGCCGCAAATGTCCCCGGTTCCACGCGCAGTTCGACATTGGACCCTTCGCCTTTCCTCAAAATAGCCACAACATACGCGCGTCCGGCGTTGGAAGGCGGCGGATCCGGTGCGATAAAACTCTTGGTATATATAGTATCATAAGCGAATCCGTTCGCGGTCAATATCGGCCCGGCATCCGCGCTGTCCGACGTTTGCACCGATGCGCCGTACAACATTTCGTATTCCCAGACACGTGCGAAGTATAGGTCCATACCAGAAGAAACGTTGTAGAATATAAGCAGCATCGCCAGACCCGCCGACAGCGCCGTACCTATCAGCGCGCTGTCCCGGCGGCGTTTCACCATCAAGCGCGCGCTCAACGTCCCCAACCCCGACAGGTGCAAGCGGATCAAGCCTAATAACTTAATGCAGAGGCTGAACACTCCGTATATTATCATAAACAGTAGACTTACCGCAACGATAATAAGGATGTTGAACCCAAATGAATATACAACATCACCAATCGCCCCGCCATTGAACAGCATAACCGTCAACAATGCCGCAAACCCCATCGCATATCCAACAATCCGTCCAACATTCTTGAACGAATTCGCCCGCGACCGTCTGACCAACGTCTCCCGCTGCTGTCGAATCTGCATCACACTGCTGTCGAACAGTAAACGGTTCGCCCATCGCGCGCATGCATTCAGCACGAGCAGCGGCAGCACCGCCGTCTTAACCGCAGTTACCCAGAATGCGCCGCTTATAATACCGAATATCGGCGGCAATCCAGTCATGCGCAGCGCGATTCCACGGTATACCGCAAACCCGACTGCCATTCCAACAACACAGCCGACGAGCGCGACCGCCGCACTCTCCACCAGCGCGAACCGATTCGCATCCTTTCGCGTCATGCCGTTCACTCGCAGCAGCGCGAAGCTCTGCTTGCGCCGCTCCGTCCGCAGTCGCGTGACGGCCGCAATCCCGCCAGCCGCAAGGAATATACTCGCGACTGCCAGCGCAAGCAGTACTCTTTCAATAATATACTGCATCGCGATGTGTTCCTCCAGCAGACTTTCAGCGTCACGCGCGTAGGTGCGCACGAGTTCCTCCGGCGGATTCTGTCGATTTGGGAACGCGTCGATCACAGCCGCGACGATCCGTTCGCGCTCTGATTCTGATGCAGACTCCGGCGCTCTGATCTGTATATACAACAGCAGCCGTTCTATATTAATGTCGATCGCCGCGCTTTCAGGCAATATGATGATACCCAGCTGTGACATACGAATCTCTGGCGCGGGCACATATTCGACCGCCAGCACCGGCAGCTCCGGCGCGCCATCGCCTGCCGAATACATGTCGCCAACTCGCAAGCCCAGCGTATCAGCGGCAGCCAGGCTGATCGTGACGCCATATGCGTGCAGCTCGTCGTCCGGTACCAGACGGAATACAATAATGTCTGTCCCGCCCTTCACGCGGGCCAGCCTTGCGTACTGTCGGTAGCTCTTAATCCTGCAGCCATCGCCGCGCAGTTGATCGAGGAACGCGGTTTGTTCCGGCGTCGGTTGAACAAGCGCGCCCAACAGCGCGGACAATTCGACGCGCACGTCGCAATCCACGAGCACGCGTTGCTGATGTTCGACAAAATCCTGGCTATTCGCGCGGATGAACAGCATCACGCTGACGATCGCAGCGGCCAGTGTCACGGTCAGGACCGTGATGAAGATTATCCCCCGTTCTCCTCGCTGCACACGTATATATAATCGCAACTGATTCATCATGCCCACCACCTCACGCTATGCGCCCGTCGTTCATGCGGATGATCCTGTCGCACTGGTCGGCCACCGCCATATCATGCGTCACCAGTATGATGGAGTGCCGCTCCCGCTCGATGGATTGGCGGAATAATCGCAGGATATTCCGGCTATTCTCCTGGTCGAGCGCGCCTGTCGGCTCATCGGCGAACAATACCCTCGGCCGCCTGACCATAGCGCGGATGATCGCGGCGCGCTGCTGTTCCCCGCCGGACATTTGATATGGATATAACTTCCCCTTCCCATCCAGTCCAACCCAGTCCATCAGCTCGCGCACGCGGCTACGATCATCGTTGGCAATCCTACCCTTCGAGAAAGCGAGCGGAACGCTCACATTCTCCAAACAATTCAGCTCTTTCACAAGATTCTGGCTCTGGAATATAACGCCGAAATGAGCGTTTCGGAATCGATCCAGCCGCACGCCGGACAGTTGGTATATGTCCTGTCTGTCGAGACTGACTTTACCCGCCGTCGGTTCGTCCAACCCGGCCAAAATTCCTAGCAATGTACTCTTGCCGCAGCCGCTCGGCCCCATGATGGCGACGGCCTCGCCGTCCGCGACGGTCAGCGATACGCCGTGCAGTATCTCGATGGCCGAATTAGTCGGCCCCACCCTCTTGACGATGTTAAGCGCCTGGATCATTGGGCTTCCTCCCATATTGAATATACTCTAAGATAGGCAGCGCAACGTCCACGGCGGCACCTGACTGCCCGATGTTGCGGATAGTCAATTCCCCGCCGTGACACTCGATAATGCGCTTGGCAATATACATCCCCAGCCCATGGCCTGTAACGTGATAAGCGTCCAGGGTGAGCGGCGCGCCGATATTCGACAGCGTATCGGGATCGAAACCCGGGCCGCTGTCCTCCACCGTGATGAGTATGGATGATTTCCATACGGCTATACGAAGCGCAATCGTGCCAGCTTCCGGCGTCTGTCTCACGGCATTGTCGAATAGATTCCAGAACGCGCGGGCAAGAGTCTCCTGATCGGCGTCGATCCTCACGCGCGGACACTCGCCGATTACTTTTATAGTTATACCCTTTATGGAAGCCATGGTCGTCAGCGCGGCGGTTATGTCCTCCCAGATAATGGATACCTCGCAAGGCCTTCGGTCGATCGCCGTGCCGCCGGCATGAACAGCTTCGCGCAGTTGGGCCGCGTAGTTGTCGATGCGCTCCACGCTGTGCAGTATGTAGGCGCCGTACTGCGATTGCTGATCGTTCAGGCCGCTCTCTTGCAGCAACTCCGCGTTGCCTCGGATGATGGTGAGCGGCGTCTTTAGGTCGTGCACCAGCGAGGCCAGCTGCTCGGTGCGCTCCTGCTCGATGCGCCACTGGGTCTTGAGGGATTCGCGCAGCGCGCAGCGCATGAAATCCAACGAAGCGAGCAAGCGGTCCATCTCAAAGAAGCCGCTGTTCTGTGGAATATCCACATCTAAGTCCTGCGCCGCGATGCTGTCTGTCACATCAAGCAGCGCATTGGTTTGCTTGGATAACTGCCTTCCCATCCGCAATGAGAATTGCGTTATGGATATAATGTACAATACTATAAACAACAGGATATATAGCGTTTCGGCATACGGGAACAACCGCCGCATCACTGCAGCGCGAAACATCCACATCCTGGATTCCGGTGTCACAAGCATCAAAAAACCCAGACGCATCGAACCAAAATACAGCAGCAAACACAGTACAAAAATCCCAACCGTTCGCGCCGACAGCATCACAACATATCGAATGAATAACGTCGATAACCACCGCGAACGCCGGATTTTCTTCACACGCGCCATTTATACCCCACTCCCCATACAGTCTCAATAGGGACGCCGCCTGTCGGCGCAAACTTCGCGCGAATGCTGCGGATATGCTCGGTTATTGCCGCGCTGTCGCTCTCCTTGTCGAATCCAAACACAGTCTCATATATCTTTTCTTTGGAGAACACCTGGCCTCGATGCCGCGCGAGGAATAGGCAGATGCCATACTCACCCTTGGTCAGCGGGATGGGTTGCCCCTCAACCCTAATCTCGCCCGCCAGCAGATCGAAATGGATACCACCCGCACGCAGCACATTACGGCGTTCGCGTGTCTCCCGGCGCAGGTGCGCGGCCACCCGCGCACGCAGCGCCGCCACACTGAATGGTTTGGTGATATAATCGTCCGCGCCGAGGCCGAAGCCGTACAGCACGTCCGCTTCCTCCACCTTCGCTGTCAGGAACAGGATCGGACAATCCACAGCGGCGCGGATTCGCCCGCACAGCTCGAACCCATCCACGCCCGGCATTCGCACATCCAATAGGATGAGATTGTACTCGTTGAGCGGCAGCGATTCCACCTTCAGCGGATCATCGACAACTGTCACATAATGTCCATCGCGTGTAAGCGCGCTACGCAGCAATGCAAGGATGTCGCGCTCATCATCCACGGCGAGGATGTTGGCCATATGGCACCACTTCCGAATCGGATTAATATCAGCTGATATAGACATCATAGCACAGAATTATCAGGACTTTATCAGTTTCTAATATAAAACAAAAAAATAGTGGGACGGATGATGAATCCGCCCCATCTGAATCCGCCCCACCTAAAGGCACAAACCCCCGCCTCTGCGGAGGCACCTCCTTTCAAAAGCTAAGCTTGACCCCCAGAGAGCAACCTGATATAATAAAGAGAAAAAGGTAGGAGGATGAAGCGATGAACAGAATACAGAAGCCCTGGGAAACATTCGAGCGGCTAGAGTTAGGGTCCACACGTTTAAAAGAAAGATTAGTAACGGTGGTGAAGGCGATGACCGAAAAGCCGCAGCTATCCATATACAGCGCAAGCGGAAGCCGTGGGCAGGCGAAAGGGGCATACCGGATGCTGTCAAACGAAAAGTTTGACGTAAGCAAGGGGTAGTGCCGCACCAATTGTGTAAACCCATCACCCATAAAGAAGCGCCCAGTCAGGTACCCACCCGGCGCAGCGGAAGTTGGTTCTCGGAGCCAGAGGCCCGTTCCCCCTGTGTCACAGCCAGAACGCAGTCCCGAGCGAAGCGAGCTTGGTCTTGACTGCGTGGCGGGAAACCACTACGCTGGATATGCCGACGGCGAGAGGGCTTGTGCTTTGCTGGTTCCCATCGCCGTCGGCATAGCCTACACAGCGGTTTCCAGCCGCGCAGTCAAGACGG
>BNUH01000111.1 GCA_025997215.1 Clostridia bacterium | reverse complement strand
AAGTTTTGGCGGCTATGAATCGCATGATGCGGACAGCATAACCACAAGGAGGTGGTTTCTTGGATTGGAATGTCGAAAATCTCGCGCTAGCGGCCGCGTTCCTGTCCGGGATGTCGCTGGCGATGGGGGTTGTGCTGCTGGCGCTGGTCGTTCGGCTGAATCGCCGCGTCCAGTCGCTGGAAGGCTGGCTTGCCCGGGAACTCGCGCGCGTGCACGACGGCATAGATTCGCTGCATCGGCTGCTCGCGGATTATTCACCCCATTCCCCTAGGAATACCGTGAATAACGCCCAACCGCTGCCCACGCAGCAGCCCGGCAGCCAACTGCCGGCGGTCTCCACAGGCGGCGAATTGCAACCGCATTACCTAGGCTCGCCGTACGCACCACCCCGGCGGCCTTCGCAGCTGAACCCGGCCACGGAGCGCGCCATGTCCGCGCACGGCAAGGAGTTGATTCAGGCGGTCAACAACCTGCTGGTCAGCAACCAGCCGTTCAACTTCTCGGACGCGCTACAGGAGGGCCACCCCAGGCTGACGCTCGTGCGGATGTCGCCGCGCGGTTCGCCGGATCTGTGGTCGAGCACGATCCTGCTGGATCCGGGCGGGGATGGCTACTTCGCTTGGGTGGACAACAATCGGGCGTATCTGTTCCCGAATTACGATCGGTTCAGCACGACCCACGATCCGAAGCTGCTATTCGACGGCGCGCGGCTGGATTCGCGGATCGCGGCGATGATGCGGCCCGCCGTGCTCACCCGCTCCAGCGACGGCGCGTGGCAGCTATCGGAAAAGGGACAGGTTCAGATGCGTTGAAGGTTGTATAACAGTTTCCATTACATAACAACACCCGACCGCCGCTTAGGAGGCAGTTCGACATGAATACCGCGAAACGGATAATCATTATACTTGCACTCCTATTGTCGCTGCTAATGCCGACGTTGGCCGCGGCGGATTGGAGCGCGTCCGATGCCAACTTAGCGTTGTATGAGGAACGCTATAGTTCAACCGTAACGGATTTCAAGCGCATTCGTTACGGCGCGGAAAGCAACGCCGTCCAAACGGTCAAGCAGCAGCTGCATGAGCTGGGCTTCTTCGAGAATCGAATCAACACCAGCTTTTTCCGAACCCTAGAGATCGCGGCGCGGGTTTTCTGCCAGCAGATGCGGATTGGCACCGACGGCCGCGAGGTGACGCCGCTGATGCAGGCGATGCTGGCCGATTCAGCGAGCCTGGAGCGCGCCGTTTCCCCTGCCATCAACATTTACACCTACTCCAGCACCCGCGATGAGACCAAGTACCTCCCATTCACATACGCCCAACTGCAGCGCACTAATGTGCAGAAGCAATCCCACGTCGGCTTGACCGGCACGGTGACGCACGTCGCCAACGAGGGCAGCGTGCAGTACATGGCGGTGGTCATGGAGGATCGTGCGGACAGGGTGATTTACCTGGTCTACCAGCCGCTGCCGCGTACGACCCGGTTCCAGGCGGGGGATTCCGTATCGGTCTTTGGCGTGACGCAGGGCATGCAATCCCTGCCATACGAGGGCATGCTAGAGGAACAGTTAGTCGTCCAAGCAGACCGCGTTGGTTATAAGTAATAAAGATAACGCTATAGAATTATAACTAATATAACTAACCCTCCATCCGCCACAGCGTGTAAACCGATCCATCATGCTTGAATCCCGCGCCTTCCAGCACATCCGCGCCGCCTTCCGGATAATTCGACACCGATAGTCGCGTCTTGTCCGGGTAAATCCGTTCCGCTCGGAACGCCTCGACCAAGGCACGCAGCGGTTCCGCGCCCAAATCCCACCAGCGCAGCGTCTGCCCATACCGCTCGGCTATCAACTCAATCCGCCCGCCATGTATAACCGCGACGGTTCCATCCACCGCCATGAACCGCCGCTCGTCGGCATGCGGCAGGATGTGTCCCCACGCCAGCGCCGGATCCCTGGCGGGCAGCGCGGCCCAATCCGGCCTAGGCGAACCGAGCGCGGCAGTAATCGACATGAATTCCGCGTCGCGCACAAACTGCGCCCCCGACAGCCCGCGCACGAAGTATCCGCGCCGCACCCGCCCCGTATACTCCCACACCCGCAGTATGTCCAGCGCATCCGACCACGACGATCCGGTGTTGGCGCGTGTGAGCGCGAATGTCTCACGGCACAAAATCCCCCAGCGATTCAACGCGGTCTCCAATGTTGATTCTAATGTAACATCTATTTTTGATTCAGTTTCTGAATCCGTAACTGATTCTGGTTGAACCGTCGCGAACCATCGGCCCGCTTGCGCCAGCAGCTTCGTTTTCGTCCGCAAATGCGCCGCGTCCAGCGCGCGCATCGGCGCTAGGCTGTCGTTGCCAACAAACCCCTTACTGGCGAGGCTCAACAGCGCGTCGCGTGTCTCAAACCTCAGCGCGCGCGTCAATGCCGCGCCGAACATCGCCCCTTGCTGGCTCAACGCCTCTACAACCCGCTGCTCCTCCATCCCCAAGGTCGCGTCATTCCGTGACTTTTTTGGTATAACCCCGCCTGCATCTGTTTCTATAAACGTTATGAGCGGTTCATCAATATTAATGTCAACTTCCGCGCGCCAGACGAATACCCCCGCCAGCAGCAGCGCATCCAACTGCGCCGGACGGTAACGCGGTATTCGCGCCGGGAGTACCTCGCCTTCCCAGCGGGCGAGCGGCATGGCCATGCCCGCCAACGCTCGCAGCGCCGATTCCAGCCGCGAGGATCCGGCGGGAGGCAGCATCCGCGCCGCCAGCCATGCCGCGTAAGCCTCCGGCGGCGCGGTCGTAACCGCAGCCCGTAGCGCGGCGCGGGTTCGCGCGCTGGCCAGGCTGTAAACCTCCGTGTGCCACAGCACGCCATCATATTCTATTATAGAACCATTATTAATCAGCTTAGTTATGACTGACGTTAATTCACACGCATAACGATCTTCCAGCTGCGCAACGCTCATGCCGCCCCGGAATCGCAGACACCTCTCGACAATGCGCGGCAAACGTTCCGCCAGCGCGTCATACTCCGCCAACTGTTCTGCGGCGATCCATAGCCCCGGCTCGACGTAGAGTGTACGTCCATCGCCGTGCAGCAGTTCTAGCCATTCCGCAGGCGCGTCCAGTTCCTCGGCGCGCGCGTCGCCGCCGGTTAGCAACCATGCGTGCAGGGCATCCGGCGAGGCCAGCTTGGGCTTGGGCGCGGCGGCCTCCAGAATCGCCGGGTCGGGCGGCCGCAAGCTGCCCGCCGCGCCCACCGCTGACAGTATTGTCGAATCCGGCGACAACCGTACCGTGTGCGATGCGGCGGGCGTCGGGTCGTAGTCATACATCTCAAACCCGGTGAACGCGAACATCAGGTCAGCCGTCATGGGCGAGGGCTTCTCGGTGTGTAATTCCAGCGTCTCGATGCGCCCGTCCTTCAGCTGGGATAATACCTCCGACAACCCGGCGGTGTCCATGTGTTCGGTCAAACATTCGCGCATGGCTTCGATCAGCAATGGGTGTTCCGGGTGCGCTAACGCCCGGTCGAGCGCACGCGCGCCGCGCTCCCGCTGAATCCACAGCGGTTGGCGGCGCCCGCCCTTCGCGCCGAATATCATAGCGCGGGCAGCGGCGTACCTGAACGTCAGGCTGAATAGGGGAGTCGGCGGCAGCAGCGCGGCCAGCGTCGACACCAATGCCTCGACGTCCGTGCCGCGCTCGCGAACGATCCGCGCCAGCAGGCCTTCCGGTATCCGGCCATCGCCCACCGCTGTGAGCAGTATCCCGTATTCGCTCGTGAAGCCCAGCGTCTCCATTCCCGTCAAATTGTTAACGGTTTGGCGCAGCAATATCGACAGCGGCAGATGCACCCGCCCGCCGAACGGGCTGTGCACCATCATCGCCTGATACCCGGCTTCGGTGCGGAAGTGTTCTACGATGAGCCGGCGGTCATGCGCCAGCGCGCCGATGGCCTCGAATTGATCGTGCAGGAGTTGCTTAATAACCCGCGAACCATCCTCATCCACGGGCAAATCCAACGGCCCGCCGCCGCGCTTCGATCCGAACGATTCCTCCAAGGTTCGCAGCCGTTCGCCGATTTGCCGTCCAACCGGGTATGCGCGCCCGATCCCGTCGCCCTTCCAGAATGGAGTTTGCGCTCCGTTGCGGTCCGTAGCCTTGACCAGCACGCGGTCGCGCTCTATCCGCACGATCTGCCACGGAAACGCGCCCAACATGAAACGATCCCCAATCCGCGCCTCGAATACGAATTCCTCTTCCAATTCGCCCAGCCGCGCCGAGCCATCCTCCAGCCACACGGCGAACATGCCTCGGTCGGGGATCGTCGAGGCCGCGCACGCCAGCATCCGCGTATACGCGTCTCCCTTCGCGGTTTCATGTATTGCATCATAATATAACCGTGGTCTAACCATTCTAAGATCATCACGTTCATAATCGCCGCTTAGCATTTTCAATACCCGGATCAGCGCGTCCCTATCCAGTTGGCGGTATCCCCACGCGCCGCGCGCCATGCCCAGCAGCGCGTCCACGGTCTCGGGGCTGGTGCACACGGCAGACAGGCAGTGCTGTGCCAGCACATCCAGGCATAGCACGCACGGATGGTCCGGTTCGACGCGTTTGGATTGCATCTCGACGACGGTCAGCGCGGCGTCCAGCGTATCCAGTGGTGTGCGCGTGAGTATGCGCATCTGGCTTACCCGGTCGGGAGAGTGCCCCGCGCGGCCCAGCCGCTGCAGCCCGCCCGCGACGGTGGGCGGCGCGCCTATTTGCACGACCATATCTATTTCGCCCACGTCGATGCCCAGCTCCATCGAACCCGTAGCGCACAACGCCTTCAACTGGCCGGATTTCAGCAGCGTCTCCGCTTCCAGCCGACGCTCCTTGCTCAAACTGCCGTGGTGGGTGCGCGCGAACGATGTCGGATTCTCCTCGCCGTCCTCGGCGGCCAGATTGCATAAACCGGCGGCCACTTTTTCGGCAGGCGCGCGGCCGTTCACGAATACCAGCGTACTGCGGTTGCCGCACGCGTCCTTATAGGTTTCGCGGATAATCGCGGGCCAAACCGTGCCCTCGTTCGGGAACGACTGCGGCGCTTCGACTAGAATTTCCGCGCGCTTGGTCGTATCGGGCTTAACGATGGCACATGATCGCGCCGATCCGTCCGGGTTCGCGCCGGAGAGGAACGCCGCGCCTTCCTCCGGCAATGCCAGCGTTGCGGATAATCCTATGCGCTGCGGCGGCTTCTCGCACAGCGCGGCTAACCGTTCCAGCGACAGCGACAGGCTCGCGCCTCGTTTGGTGGCCAGCACTGCGTGCAGCTCGTCCACGATGACCGTGCGCGTGGTCGATAACATCCGCGCTCCATTCACGCTGGTTAATAAAAGAAATAATGATTCTGGAGTTGTAATCAGTATGTGAGGCGGCATTTTTATCATGGATGCGCGGTCGTGTTGAGTGGTATCGCCGTGTCGGATCGCCGTGCGGATGGTCGGCAGCGGCGGCGCGTTCTCACCGCGCGCCGTGTCGAATCGCGCGCGGATACCTTTGAGCGGCTTCTCCAGGTTCAGCGCGATGTCGTTGCCCAGCGCTTTCAGCGGCGTAATATACAGTGTTTCCAATGCGTTGGGCAGTGCGCCGCGTTCGGCTTGCCTGAATAACGCGTCCAACCTTAGCAGGAATGCCGCGAGCGTCTTGCCTGTGCCGGTCGGTGCGATGATCAGTGCGTCGCGGTTCTGCGCCAGCACGGGCCAGCCCTGCCGCTGGGTTTCCGTCGGCCCGCCAAACGTTTCCTCAAACCACGCGCGAGTGTGAGGGTGAAATTCGCTTAATACATTATACTGTTCATTCATATATAAAATTTATTCACGCTCACACCGCGAAGCCGTCAACCCCCAACCAAGTGTTCGATCAGCATCTTAATTCCCAACAATACCAGCACGCTGCCGCCTACCCGTTCCGCGCTCTTCTCAAAGCGCGCGCCGAATCGGTGCCCCACCCACGCGCCCAACGCGGACAGCGCAAACGTGATCAACCCGATCATCGTGGCGGGCAGCGCCAGCGACACGCCCTTCAGCCCGAACATGATCCCCACCGCGAACGCGTCGACACTCGTGGCCACAGCCAGCGCCAGCATGGACGCGGGACGCAGCGGCGAGCGCTCCTGTTCGGTTGAATCCTCGGCGTCGGATTCGTCCTTTTTCAAGGATTCGTATACCATTTTAAGCCCTATGACCGACAGGATTATGAACGCGACCCAGTGATCCACCGAATTCACGAACACGCTGAACCGCGCGCCTAGCCAGTACCCCAGCATGGGCATCAACGCCTGAAACCCGCCAAAATACAGCCCGACCGTCACGGCATGCCGCGCCTTAAGCCGGGGCAGCGCGACGCCTTTGCACATGGCAACCGCAAAGGCGTCCATCGCCAGCCCTAGCGATAATAAAACTATCTCCCAAATGGCCATAGCGTCGTTATATGAGCCACGGGTTTACGGAAGAACCCTTCAGCTTCAGCAGCGCTTCCACCAGGAAGTAGTCGCCGTACACCATCTTCATGTGCCAGGAATCGGCGTCGGCGTACAAGCCTGTGCATAGCTTCAGAATGCCGGGATCGTCGGCCGTCCAGTCGGCGCACTCATCCGTCATGGCCTTTACCATCCTGAGCGCACCGTCGGTGTAGGCCGCCGCCCGATCGGGCAGGAGTTTCGCCAGTTCCAGCAGTCCGCACGCGGCGATGCCTCCGGCGCAGTTGTCCTTGGCGTACGGATGGTCAGGCTGTTCGAAGTCGATGTTCGGGATGGAGTCGGGCGTCAGCCGCTCCAGAAAGCGATCTGCGATGCGTTCAGCCAAGTCGAGGTAAGATTGTTTACCCGTCCATAAGTAACTAAGCGTGAATCCGTAAAGCGCCCACGCCTGGCCGCGCGTCCAGCTGCTGCCCGGCGCGAACCCCTGTCCGCGCGGCGTGTCGAGCATCGCGCCCGTCTCCGGATCGAATATGACGATGTGGTGGCTGGACGCATCCGGCCGGATGAAGTACTCTGCCGTATGATCTGCGTGCCTCTGCGCAATCAGGCGGAAGCGCGGGTCGCCGGATTCCCGCGAGGCCCAGTACAGTAGCGGCAGGTTCATCATCGTGTCGATGATCGACCAGCCAACGCACTCGCCGTTCCACGCGCGCAGGAACCCGTTTGGGTTGTACCGCCCGGCAAGCATATTCGCCGCGAACACGGCGCGGCGTAAACTCGCCGGATTTTTCGTCAGCGCGTAGTTTACCGCGCTGGATATTTTGAATTGGAAGCCGAGGTCGTGGTGGAGGTTCTCAAATTCTTTGAGCGCGCCGTCCAGCAGAATCTCGCTGCGTTCGGCCTCCTCGCGGTACAGCGCGTCGCCCGTACCGACGGCCATCAACCACATCAACGCCGGCCAAAAGCCGTTTGTCCACCAGGTCACGCCCAGCGAGCGCCACTGCCCGTCCTTCGTTGTGTAAGGAATATCGGCGATTTCGCGGGCCTTCTCGACGCAGTAGGGCATCTTGCCGACGACCTTTGCCCATGCCTCGTTGACCCACGCGGGGGTGGGAATATTATCGGACATTATGATTCCTCCAGAATAATTATTGATATTGAAACGGCGCGCGGCCGCCAATCCTGACGATTATACCACGCGCGCGCTTTGCAGACAAGGTTTGAACACTCGATAAATTATCCCCCAAACCCCGGCCAGCCCGCCATCCAGTACGGATAACCCATAGCGGGCCAACCTTGCGGCGTCATCGGTATGGTTGGTGAAAGCATCGGCGGCGGGTTTTGAGGCATGGGCGTCTGCCAGCCCGGAGCGCCCCAGAAGTACGGCGGCCAGGATGAGTTAGGCATGCCCCATTGAGCGGCGGCTGGATTGGGAGTGGCGGCGGGCTTCGGCTCACGAGTGGTACGCGTAGCGGGTGTAACAGTTATATTTACGGTAGTAGTTTTAGCGTTCTGAATCGTTTCGACGACGGGAGTATTATTGGCGTATAACGGATTCAATGGTTCAAGATAATTTCGGTCGGCCGAATTATCCACAACGAACGAGGGTACGATCGGCATCTCAACGCTCGAAGCGTCCGACGATTGCCAGCGTATGGATTCGCCGTTGAACCCATCCGGCCGCATCTGCGGATCGGAATCTCGGACGTTTTGGCCGTCGTACCGCGCCAACGCGCCGTCGCCAAACGAGTTATCGCCCGTCAGCCGCAGCCCCTCAACCGCAGTATTTTCAACCATAGTCAGTCGCGCTGGCGGCGACTGGGAATAGCCGAAGTAGGATTGACTGCCGCCCAGTATCCGATGGACGAACCTCAACCCCTGTATGGATTCACAACGGACCGTATTGCCCGGCAGGATCTGCTCATCTGAAATTTGGGAGGCGCGCGCGCTCAAGCCCTGGACGATTCGCGCGGTTATTTCATTGCGCTCGTTCAGCGCGCAGTAAATCATGTACGCTCCCGCCAGGAAAA